>NZ_CP104040.1:3592500-3892500 GCF_025152745.1 Rhizobium sp. WSM4643
CAGATGAGGGAGCGGCGCCCACCGCAGAAGACGCGTGAGCGGACAAAGCCCGCCGACAACGCCGCGGCTAAGCGGGTTACCCTTCACCGCGCCCTTTCCAAGCTCGGTTATTGCTCCCGCACGCAGGCCGAACGTCTGATTGCCGAAAATCGCGTTGCGGTCGACGGCCGCACCGTCAGCGATATCTCCGCATGGGTCGATCTTGCCACCGCAAGGATCAGTATCGATGGTCTCGTCATCGCTGCCGAAGCGAAAATCTATCTGATGCTCAACAAGCCCCGCGGTCTCGTCACCACCCGCCACGATCCCGAAGGCAGGCCGACGGTCTATGATTGCCTCAGGGATTTCGACATTCCGCATCTCTCTCCGGTCGGCCGGCTCGACAAGGCAAGCGAGGGCCTGCTGCTTTTCACCAACGACACCGAATTCGCCCAGATACTGCTCGATCCGGTCACGCATGTGACGAAGACCTATCATGTCCAGATCGACCGCATCATGGACGATGAGGACATTGCCGCCATGACATCGGGCATCCGCCACGACGGCGAATTGCTGACGGCGACCGCCGCGCGGCGCCTGCGCCAGGGCGACAGGAATTCATGGATCGAGGTCGAGCTCGACGAGGGCCGCAACCGCCAGATCCGCCGGATGCTGGAGGCGCTGGGCACCGAATGCCTGCGCCTTGTGCGCGTCGCAATCGGCGGGCTCGAACTCGGCGAACTGCCGAAAGGCGCCGTGCGTGCGCTGAGCGAACCGGAATTGCAGGCGCTGCGCCGGAGAACCGGCATGGAAAGGACGAGACGCAATTGACTGCTGCGACGGAAATGGCGCCGCACGATTTCTGGCAGGAGCTTCACCCGCCCGGCACCTTTGCCGGCAATGGGGAATTTACCTCCTTCTATGTCGCCGTGCTCGAGGACGGCCGTCAGCTTCGCCTGCCGATCCGTGTGCTGGCCGATGGCGATCACGCCCTCGCCTCGCTGATCGTCAATCAGGCAAGCTTCGCCGTGCTCGATGCGCTCGCCGAACGCCTTACCGAAAAGATCAGGCCCATGCGCATCGATGTCGTCGCCGGCATGCCAACGCTCGGCCTGACGCTGGCCGCCGCCGTGGCGCAGAAACTCGGCCATAGCCGCTACGTTCCGCTCGGCACCTCGCGTAAATTTTGGTATCGCGACGAGCTCTCCGTTGCCCTGTCTTCAATCACCACGCCGACACAGCAGAAACGCCTCTATATCGATCCGCGCATGTTGCCGCTGCTTGAGAGACGGCGCGTCGCACTCATCGATGACGTCATTTCCAGCGGCGCCTCGATCGTCGCCGGCCTTCATCTGCTGACGGGCTGCGGTATCGAACCCGTCGTTATCGGTGCCGCCATGCTGCAATCGGAGCGGTGGCGCGACGGCCTCGCAGCCGCCGGGCCGCAATGGAACGCGCGCACCGTCGGCGTCTTCGCAACCCCCATTCTGGAGCGGAACGCCATGGGCCGGTGGCAGGCACCACCAGCTTGACGCGAGATATGAGGATTGTTCAATCTCTGCCTGAAAGCGCTCTGTACAGCGCATGAGGAACGATTACAGTCCGCCTGATCGATGAAACAACGGACCCGCCCATGTCGTTCGATGCGCTCGCCAAGGCGACCGGAACCGGCTTTCGCTTCTTCGATTTCGCCTATGTCGGCCTGCCGGCGATACCCGATCGACTTGACTTCCCCAGCAATGAAACTAGAGCAGGAAGTCTTCACCCAATAATGAAGGACAGTCGAGCGCCGTGCGAATTCTCTCCGAAGCCCATTTCCCGGAATTGCCCAACTATTACCGCGGTAAGGTGCGCGAGAATTACGATCTTCCGGACGGACGCCGCATCATTATAAGCACCGACCGGTTGAGCGCTTTCGACCGCATCCTCACCTGCATCCCCTATAAGGGCCAAGTGCTGACGCAGACGGCGCGCTACTGGTTCGAGGCGACGAAAGACATCTGCCCGAACCACGTTCTCGACTATCCCGATGCGAATGTCGTCATCGGCAAGCGGCTTGACATCCTCCCGGTCGAGATCGTCGTGCGCGGTTATCTCGCCGGCACCACCGGCACCTCGATCCTGACGCTTTATAAAAAGGGCGAGCGCGAGATGTACGGCATGCGTCTGCCCGACGGTATGCGCGACAACCAGGTCCTGCCCGAACCCGTCATCACGCCGACCAGCAAGGAATTCGACGGCGGTCACGATGAACCGCTGACGCCGGCCGAAATCGTCACGCGTGGCCTTCTCACGAAAGAGCAATGGCAGACGCTGTCGACATATGCGCTCGCCCTCTTTGCCCGCGGCCAGGAGATGGCGGCGAAAAACGGCCTGATTCTGGTCGATACCAAATACGAGTTCGGCACTGATGGTGACGGCAACATTATCCTCGCTGACGAGATCCACACGCCGGACAGCAGCCGCTACTGGCTTGCCGAAAGCTATCCGGCAAGCTTTGCCGCCGGGAAACGCCCGGTAAGCTTCGACAAGGATTTCGTCCGCGCCTGGGTGGCGGAGCGTTGCGATCCCTATAAGGACGAGATCCCGGAAATCCCCGCCGAACTGATCGAGCAGACCTCGGCCGTCTACATCAAAGCCTACGAGGCGATCACCGGTGAGCGTTTTGTTCCAGACAACAGCGGCGAGACGCCGCTTGCTCGTGTCCGAACCAACCTCGCCCGCTATTTCCCTTGAAAAGACGAACGCGAAGGCCGCCAAGCCGTTCACCGGCTTGCGACGTTTCACCCATCGCGCTAGAGCGCCGCGCGTCCGAGAGGACGCGATAAGGACGCTCTATCACTTTGAATTGGCGCATAATCCTTCCCGAAAATCGATTCCGATTTTCGGGGTTATGCGCTAGCATCGGAAAAAAGGGGTATCGGGCTCAGCCCGGCGGGGAACAAATGGCAAGAAGGCCAAGACGCAAGGCCGAGGAAACGCGGGAAGACATTCTCTCCATGGCGGAGATGCTGTTTCGCGAGCGGGGCTTCGTCGCGGTGTCGATCGCCGATATCGCCGGCGCGCTCCACATGTCGCCCGCCAATGTCTTCAAACATTTCCGTTCCAAGGTCGCGCTCGTCGATGCGATCGCCGGACGCCATCTCGACGATGCCGCCGAGCGCTTCGCCGCCTTCGATGAGAAGCTGCCGCCAAAGGAACAACTGCTCCGCTTCATCCTGCGCCTGCTGGAAAGCCACCTGCAGGACATCCAGAAGAACCCTTACATCTTCGAAATGGTACTTTCGACGATCGAAGCCAAACTCGAGGCCGGCAATCGTTACCGCGCCCGCATCGAGGCGAAGCTCGGCGAGATCATCCGTGAAGGCATGGCGGAGGGACGTTATCATTGCCGCCATCCCGAGAGCGCGGCGCGTACCGTTGCAGACGTCCTGGCCTGCGTGCTGCACCCTGTCCTGATCGCTCGCGACGACAAGGAGACCCTTGTGCACCGCGCCGAAAAAATCGTGTGTTTCGTCGATGCCGCACTGCAAAATAGCGCTTGCTAAGTGATGATTGCTGAATTACGTCACTTCGTAAAGCTTTTGTTAAATTCGGATAACGGCATTTGAAACCAATCCTGATGCTTGTACAAGCCTGTGCTCGGCCCAGCCGAGCGCTGGATCGAGCGCATAGATTGAATGGCGAATGCTACCGCACAGGAATTCAGCATGATACGGCGTGCCCTCCTCATCCCCTCGGCCCTGGCATTCGCAGCCCTTCTCGCCGCCTGCAGCGACAGTGGCTCCAAGCCTGCGGGCAATGCGGGTGCAGGCGCGGCACAGCAGGCTGCCCCGGTCGGCGTGATCGCGTTGACGAAGGGCACGTTCCCGATCACCACGATCCTGCCTGGCCGTGCCGAGACATTTCAGACCGCCGATATCCGGCCGCAGGTGAGCGGCCTGATCCGCGAGGTCGCCTTTAAGGAAGGCGGCGAAATCAAGAAGGGCGACCTTCTCTACCAGATCGAGGATGCACCCTACATAGCCGCCGTCGAGCAGGCCAAGGCGGCAATCTCCAAGGCGCAAGCCAGCGTACCGAGCGCTGAAAGCAATCTCGACCGCTACCAGCGCCTCGTCGGCAGCGGTGCCACCCAGATCGAATTCGAAACGGCCAAGACGACGCTGCTCCAGGCCAAGGCCGAAGTCGAGTCGGCGAAGGCCGCGCTTTCCGCTGCACAGATCGACCTCGACCATACCAGGATCGTCGCCCCTTTCGATGGCATCATCGACCAGACGGCCGTTAATGTCGGCAACGTCGTCTCTGCCAACCAGACGACGGCGCTGACGACGATCCGCCAGCTCGATCCGATCTATATCTCTCTGACGGAATCGAGCACCAACCTGCTGAGGTTGCGCGACGCGATGGCCGCCGGCAACATCGAGGGTGCGGAGAACGTCGCCTTCCACCTGATCCTCGAAGACGGCAAGGAATACAATCAGCAAGGCAAGCTCGACATGTCGAAGCAGGTCGTCAGCGAGACCACCGGCACCTTCATCATTCGTGTGCTCTTTCCCAATCCCGACCGCATCGTGCTGCCCGGCATGTATGTCCGCGCAACCGTCGAGCTCGGCGCCGAGGCCGGTTATGCGCTGCCGCAGTTGGCGACAAGCCGTGACGCCAACGGCCGGCTGACGGCACAATTCGTTTCCGCCGACGGCAAGGTCGAAACCCGCGCCTTCGAGAACAGCTCGCCCTCCAACAATTCCTGGCTCGTGACCGAAGGCATCAAGGACGGCGACCAGTTGATCGTCACCGGCCTCCAGTCCGTCACGGCGGGCATGCCGGTGAAACCGGTCCCGATGAAAATCAATGACAACGGCGTGGTCGTGCCTGCCGAACAGCCTGCGGCCGGTGACGCTGAGAAGGCCGCAGCGAAATAATCGCTGCAGGCCCGCATCGTCACCGTCCCAGCCGCACAGGAACAACCGATGGCCAAGTTTTTCATCCGACGTCCAATTTTCGCCTGGGTCATTGCGATCACCATCATGCTCGCCGGCCTGCTGGCGATTTTCACCCTGTCGATCTCGCAATACCCCGACATCGCCCCGACGACGGTTCGCATCAACGCCACCTATCGCGGCGCCAGCGCCGAGACGGTCGAGAAATCGGTGACAACGATCATCGAAGACGGCATGACCGGCCTCGACGACCTCACCTATATGACCTCGACCTCGTCGACCGGGTCGGCCAACATCCAGCTCACTTTCGGAACCAGCATCGATCCTGACATCGCCCAGGTGCAAGTGCAGAACAAGCTGCAGCTGGTCCAGTCGCAGCTTCCGGGCGACGTCATCGATGCCGGCATCAGCGTGACGCGCTCGACCTCGAGCATCCTTCTCGTCGGCTCGCTTGTTTCGACCGATGGCAAACGCAACTCCGTCGACCTCGGCAATATCATGTCGACCTCGATCGAGGATCAGATCCAGCGCCTGGAAGGCGTCGGCAGCATCAATGTCTTCGGTTCGGGATACGCCATGCGCGTCTGGCTCGATCCGTTCAAGCTACTGAAATACCAGTTGACGCCGAGCGACGTGACGTCTGCCATCCAGGCCCAGAACACCCAGGTCTCCGTTGGCTCGCTCGGCGCCCAGCCGACGATCCCCGGCCAGCAGATCAACGTCACCATCACCGCCCAAAGCCAGCTGACCACCGTCGCCGATTTCGAGCACATCATCCTGAAGGTCGAAAAGGACGGCGCGACGGTGCGCTTGAGCGACGTCTCGCGCATCGAGATCGGTCAGGAAAGCTATGGGGGGAGTTCGCGCTACAACGGCATGCCTTCGAGCGGTTTTGCCGTCAACCTCGCAATCGGCGCCAACGCGATCGATACCGCCGCCCGCGTGCGGTCCGCACTGGATGTCATCGGCCGCACTCTGCCGGAAGGCGTAAAGATCACCTATCCCTATGACACGACACCCTTCGTCGAACTGTCGATCGAGAAGGTCGTGCATACGCTGATCGAGGCAATCGTGCTCGTCTTCGTGGTGCTGCTCGTCTTCCTGCAGAATCTGCGCGCCACGCTGATCCCGACCATCGCCGTTCCCGTGGTGCTGCTCGGCACCTTCGGGGTGCTGGCGGTCACCGGCTACTCGATCAATACGCTGACGATGTTTGCCATGGTGCTGGCGATCGGCCTTTTGGTCGACGATGCGATCGTCGTCGTCGAAAACGTCGAACGCATCATGTCGGAAGAGAAGCTTTCGCCGCTCGAAGCGACGGAGAAATCGATGGGCGAGATCACCGGCGCCATTGTCGGCATTGCGCTCGTGCTGACCGCCGTCTTCATTCCGATGGCCTTCTTCGGCGGCTCGACAGGCATCATCTATCGCCAGTTCTCGATCACCATCGTATCGGCCATGCTGCTGTCGGCACTCGTTGCGATCGTGCTAACGCCGGCGCTCTGCGCCACGATGCTGAAGCCGGTCAGCGAACACCGGAAACACCGGGTCGGCGACTGGTTCAACCGCAACTTCACGCGCTCGACCAACGCCTATGTCAGGACCATCGGCTATCTCCTGAAACGGCCGATCCGCGTCATGCTGGTCTTTCTTCTCGTCGGCACCGGCTGTGCCTATCTATTCACCCGACTGCCGAGTTCTTTCCTGCCGCAGGAAGATCAGGGCGTGCTGCTGACCATCGTCACCACGCCGCCTGGCTCGACCACGCAGCAGACCCAGGCCGTCGTTGAGAAGGTGGAAAACTATTATCGCCAGAATGAGAAGGATGCCGTCGAATCGGTCTTCGGCGCCCTCGGCTTTGGATTCAACGGCTCCGGCCAGAACAGCGCCATCGTTTTCACCAAGCTCAAGGATTTTTCGCTGCGCACCGATCCAAATCTGAGTGCTCAGTCGGTTGTCAGCCGGGCGCTTCGCAGCTTCTTTGCGATGCGCGAGGCACAGGTCTTCGCGCTCCTGCCGCCGGCAATCCAGGGCCTCGGCGTGTCGAGCGGCTTCTCGATGTATCTCGTCGATACCGGCGGCCACGGCAACGACGCTCTGACGGCAGCCTCCAAGCGGCTAATCCAGATGGGCAACAGCTCGGGTAAAGTCGTGGCGCTGCGCAGCAGCAACAAGGAAGTCGAGCCGCAGATGCGCATCGTACTCGATCAGGAAAAGATCGGCGCCATGGGCGTCGACATCGCCTCGGTCAATTCGATGCTGTCGATCATCTTCACCGGCCGCGACGTCAACGACTTCACGTTGAACGGCGAGATCAAGCCGGTCTACGTCGAGGGCGATGCGCCCTTCCGCATGCAGCCGAGCGATCTCAACCACTGGTACGCCCGTAACAATGACGGCGAAATGGTGCCATTCTCCGCCTTTACCCGCACCGAGTGGGTGAACGGCGCGCCCTCGCTTGCCCGCTTCAATGCCGTCAGCGCCATTCCGCTTGACGGCGCTTCCGCACCCGGAGTTTCCTCCGGCGATGCGATGAACGAAATGGAAGCCCTGACCAGTGAGCTCGGCGGCGGCTACACGGTCGCCTGGCAGGGCATTTCCTATCAGGAGCGCCTTTCCGGCTCGCAGGCGCCGATGCTTTATGCGATCTCGGTTCTCGTCGTCTTCCTCTGCCTGGCAGCGCTTTACGAAAGCTGGTCGATCCCCTTCTCGGTGATCATGGCGGTGCCCGTCGGCATCCTCGGAGCGTTGACGGCGGCAACCCTTTTCGGCCAGGCGAACGACGTCTATTTCAAGGTTGGCCTGCTCACCACCATCGGGCTGGCGGCGAAAAACGCCATCCTGATTGTCGAATTCGCCAAGGATCGTATGGAAAGCGGCATGGGACTCTACGAGGCGACATTGGAAGCGGCCAGATTGCGCCTGCGACCGATCATCATGACTTCGCTTGCCTTCATTCTCGGCGTCGTGCCGCTGGCGATCGCGACAGGCGCGGGCTCGGCGGCACAGAATGCCATTGGTATCGGCGTTCTCGGCGGCATGCTGGCGGCGACGATGCTCGGAATTTTCTTCGTGCCGTCGTTTTTCGTCGTCATTCGACGCATCTTTGCCACACGCGGCAAAAATGCGGCAGGACTGTGATATAAATGCACTGTGATAATGCAGTTCGCGTTGCTACATTGCGCCCGACTGCTTCGGAATGGTGTTTTTGGTAGAACGAAGCGCGGCGGCCGATAGTGAAGCATGAAGCTTCGGACAAGAATTGACTTGCTCGAGTACAGGATGAAATGAATGGTATCTCTTCGTTTTGCCACACCGGCATTATTGTTATTGTTGTCGGGCTGCGTTGTGGGCCCGGATCATGTTCCTCCTGAGATGCCGCTGCCCGCCAAATTCGGAGAGGGTGGAACCAAGAGCGATGGCGATGTTGCTACTGCAGCATGGTGGACCGCCTTCAAGGATTCAAGACTGAACGGCTACGTCAAGGCCGGCCTCGATCAGAACCTGACAGTTCAGCAGGCGATCGAAAGAATCAATGCAGCTTCCGCAAACGTCACCACCGCCGGTGCCGGCGGCCTGCCGAACCTGAACGTCGGCGCTTCGCAGACGGTCAGCGGCGAGAAAGGCGAGCTGCGCAACCAGTTCGACACGCGCCACACCAGTGCCGGCGAAGTCCAGCTGAGCTGGCTGCTCGATCTCTTCGGGCTCTACAAGCGCAGCACCGAGAGCGCGCTTGCCTCGCTTGATTCTGCTTACGCATCGGCTGACGTTGCCAGGCTGACCCTCATACAGGACCTTGTCTCGAGCTATATCGACGTTCGCTTCTTTCAGCAGCGCCTGGCGCTTTCGAAGGCCAACCTGAAGTCTCGCCAGGAAACCTACGAACTCACCAAGTTTCAGCTGGAAGCCGGCGCCGCCTCGCGTCTTGACGTCGTTCAGGCCGAAGGTCTCGTCCAGTCGACGCTCGCCGAAATTCCCGGCCTCGAAACCAATATCCGCATATCAGCCCATCACATCGCCACGCTGCTCGGCCTGCCGGCTTCGGCTCTTGTCGATGAATTGCTGAAGGGCTCCGGTCAGCCGGTATTCCGCGGCGGCATCACCTCCGGCATCCCGGCCGACCTGATCCGCAATCGTCCGGACATCCGCGTCGCGGAACGTGATCTTGCCGCCGCAACGGCCAATATCGGCGTTGCCCAGGCGCAGCTTTATCCGAGCATCTCGCTTAGCGGCTCGATCTCGCCGTCTTACATCAACCAGCGTGGCATCCATGGCGGCCTGACGCCATGGTCCTTCGGCCCGACGCTCAACCTGCCGATCTTCGATGGTGGCCGCCTTCGCGCCAACGTCAAGTCGGCACAGTCCGATGCCGCCACTGCCTATCTCAACTGGAAATCGACGGTGCTGACCGCGGTCGAGCAGGTCGAGAATGCGCTCTCGGCCGTCCGGCGTGACGCACAAACGGTCGCGGCGCTTCAGGCCCAGGTGAAGACCACGCAGGAAACGCTGGAACTTTCGACTGCATCCTACAAGGACGGCGCCTCCTCGCTGCTCGACGTTCTCGACGCGCAGCGCCAGGTTTCGCTGGCCCAGGCAAGCCTTGCCGCATCCGTCCAACAGATGGCAAAGGACTATGTCTCGCTGAACATCGCGGTTGGTGGTGGCTTCGCCCCCGGCGGCAAGACGACCGCACCGGCGGCGAAGGTTGTGGCTGTCAAGGGCTGACGGCTGCCGCAATCGACTTGAGAAGTACAAAGCCTCGCGATTGCCTCGCGGGGCTTTTTCTTGCCTGCGGCGTGCCGCAATCGAATAATTGCGATAAGATGCATTTGGATTCGACATGCAGAAAAAGCTGCGCTATCACTCTGATTAAACGATTAATCAGAGTGATCGTCGATCATGGCAGCACCGCGCCCGGGACCGAACCTCAGCAGGATAGCGATGTCGCTCGGCGTCTCCGTCGCCACGGTCTCCAATGCGCTTTCCGGCAAAGGCCGGGTCTCCGGCCAATTGGTCGAAAGAATTCGCGAGCATGCGGCGGAACTTGGTTACGTCCCGAGCCAGGCCGGCCGGGCGCTACGGACCGGCCGCAGCGGCGTTCTCGGCCTGGTGCTGCCCGATATCGCCAATCCGCTGTTCCCGAAGATCGCGCAGGCGATCGAATTCGCGGCCTCCGCCGCAGGTTACGGCGTGCTGATCGCCGATTCCCGCGGCGATGTCGCCGCCCAGACCGAGGCGATCAACCGGCTGGCCGAGCGCGGCGTCGACGGCATGGTCATCATTCCCCGCCGCGCCACCCGCATTTCGGCCGCGGCCTGTCCGGTCGCCATCATCGATACTCCCTCGACGCCTGGAAACACCGTTGCCGCCGACCATTGGCAGGGCGGCCACGAAATCGCCGTTCATCTCGCGGGCCTCGGCCATCGCCGTATCCTCATCATCGGCAACAATCAGGAATCCAACGTCCAGAACGACCGCGCCGGCGGCATCCGCTCCGGCATGCGCCCGGGCATGCATTCGGAAACCCTGTGGATCGACCGGCTGGAGCGGGAGAACGGCAGTGGCTGCCCGCTCGGCCTCGCCGAAAAAGTCAGACAGGGTTTCACCGCCTTCGCAGCCCTCTCCGACCTGCAGGCGTTGCGGGCGCTGACGGAGTTGCAGCAGGCTGGCATCAACATTCCCACTGACGTCAGCGTCACCGGTTTCGACGACCTCATCTGGTCGCCTGTTGTCACGCCATCGCTGACGACGGTCCGGATGGACATGGATAGGATTGCCGAAATTGCCGTATCGGCGCTGGTGGATACTATAAAAACAAGCACCATCCGGGAGGGCGTGCTCGTTACCGCGGAGATCGAACGCGTCGCCATGCAGCTGATCGTCCGCCAATCATCCGGTCCTGCGAAGCCGGCACCAAAAACCTCGGAGATGGAGAAAATGTGAGATGAAAAAAGCTTTCATTGCCTCGGCAGCACTCCTCCTCGACACCGCGCTCGGCCCGATCAAAGCCGAGATCGATGCATGCCTGCCGTCGCACGAGACCGGCAGTGCACTCACCTTCGATCTGCCGGTTGCAGGTGCTGCAAACCTCAAACGTTTCGGGTGAAATCATGGGCGTCTGGATCGACACCGATATGGGCTTCGACGACATCGCCGCCATTCTGGTGGTGCTGCAGTCGGAATTCGAGATCGACGGCGTATCGCTGGTCTTCGGCAATACGCCTCTGGCGCAGGTAAGAGTGAACGCCGCCGGCGCCGCCAGTGCCTTCGGCTGGAAGTTTCCCATCCACACCGGCCGCGCCATGCCCGTGCTCGGCAAGCTCGAAACCGCGCAGGCGATCCTCGGCGAAACCGGCATCCCGACATCAGGCAAGAGCCTGCCGAAGGCGGCGGCCCTTGCCGACAGCGATGCCTTCGCAGCACTCTGCCGTTGGCTGGAGCGCCAGGGCCAGCACCGTATCCTGGCGCTCGGGCCCCTCACCAACATCGCCGCCGTGGCGCTTGCCCGGCCCGATCTTGCCGCCCGTATCACCGAACTCGTCTGGATGGGCGGCGGCGTCACCAGCGGCAACCATACGGCCTCCGCCGAATTCAACGCGCTCGCCGATCCCGAGGCCCTCTCGATCGTCATCGCCCATGGCCTTCCGCTGCGCATGGTCGATCTCGACCTCTGCCGCAAGGTGCTGGCAAGGCCCGAGGACACCGAACCCATGCGCAATGCCGGCGGCGCCAATGCAGAGCTGATCACCGATATGTTCTCGGCCTATATCCGCATCGGCACCAGCCGCGGCCGCCCGGCCATGGCAATCTACGACCCCTCTGCCGCCGTCGCCTTCGTAGCCCCTGATGTCGTGAGCTTCCGTCCCGCCCGCATCGACGTCGAGCTGCAGGGTGCCCTCACCCGTGGCCGCACCATCGTCGAGACCCGCGCCACGCATGCGACCTTCAATGCCCAATTCGCCGCCGACATCGATGCCGACACGGCGCGTGTCATCATTCTCGCCGCTTTGGTCAACGAGGCCCGCAAATGAACGCCACCCCTCGTCAGGAACCCGCCGATCTCAATGATCCCGCCTTGCGCGCCCGCGCCGTCACTGCAGCGCGCGGCGACGCCCCTTTCGACGTGCTGATCACCGGCGGCCGGCTGCTCGATGCGGTAACGGGCCTGATCCGGCAAGCCGATGTCGGCCTCGTCGGCGCGCTGATATCAAGCGTCCATGCCCCGGCAAGCCGAACGGATGCCGTCAAGACAATCGATGCTTCGGGCCGCATCCTGACGCCCGGCCTGATCGACACGCACATGCATGTCGAAAGTTCGATGGTGACGCCGGCCGAATATGCGAACGCCGTCTTGCCGCGCGGCGTGACGACGATCGTCTGGGATCCGCACGAATTCGGCAACGTCCATGGGCTCGACGGCGTGCGCTGGGCGATCGAGGCGGCGCGCGGCCTGCCACTGCGCGTGATCCTGCTCGCGCCCTCCTGTGTGCCTTCCGCGCCAGGCCTGGAAATTGCCGGCGCCGATTTCGATGCTGCCGTCGTCGCCGAGATGCTGCGCTCCTCCGCCGTCGGTGGCGTCGCCGAAGTGATGAACATGCGCGGCGTCATCGACGGCGATCCGCGCATGACCGCCATCGTCAATGCCGGCCTTGCCGCCGGCAAGCTCGTCTGCGGCCATGCCCGCGGCCTCGAAGGCGCCGATCTCAACGCCTTCATGGCATCGGGCATCACCTCCGACCACGAACTTACCTCCGGCGCCGATCTCCTTGCCAAGCTTTCCGCCGGCCTGACGATCGAGCTGCGCGGCTCTCACGACCATCTGCTGCAGGAGTTCGTCGAGGTGCTGAACGGTCTCGGCCACCTGCCTCCCACCGTCACGCTCTGCACCGACGACGTCTTTCCCGACGAACTCCAGGAAGGCGGCGGCCTCGACGACGTCATCAGGCGCCTGGTGCGCTACGGCATGAAGCCGGGATGGGCCATCCGTGCAGCGACCTTCAATGCCGCACAACGTCTGCAGCGTCCCGATCTCGGCCTCCTCGCCGCCGGCCGCCGCGCCGACATGGTGCTCTTTGACGACCTCACGGAATTCCGCGCGCGGCTGGTCATATCAGGCGGCCGTATCGTCGCCCGCAACGGCAGCATGCAGGTGGCCGTCCAGCAGATTGATACGGCGCCGCTTGTCAATTCGATGAAGCTGCCGCCGCTGACCGAGAATGATTTCCGCATTCCGGCCCAGGGCGAGCGCGTCCGCGTCGCCACCATCGACCGCCCGCGCTTCACGCAATGGGGCGAGGCCGAAACCGAAGTCAGGGACGGTTTCGTCGTGCCGCCCGTCGGCAGCGCCATGATCTCCGTCGTCCATCGCCACGGCAAGACCGACAGCATCCCGCGCATCGGCTACCTCACCGGCTGGGGTGAATGGCGCGGCGCCTTCTGCACCACCGTTTCGCATGACAGCCACAACCTCACCGTCTTCGGCGGCAATGCGGGCGACATGGCGCTCGCCGCCAACGCCGTCATATCAGCCGGCGGCGGCATGGCGGTCGCCAAGGACGGGCGGATCGAAGCGATGCTGCCGCTACCGCTCTCCGGTCTGGTGACGGAGGCATCACTGAAGGACACCGCCTTGGCCTTCGTCCGCATACGCAGCGCAATGGAAAAGATCGTCGACTGGAAACCACCCTATCGGGTCTTCAAGGCCTGTTTCGGCGCAACGCTCGCCTGCAATGCCGGCCCGCATCAGACCGATCGCGGCATTGCCGATGTGGTAACGGGGACAGTGATGGCGAGCCCGGTGCTGGAGATTCTGTAAGCCGGGACGCACAGACAATATGACGATGGGTGCGCCGTGTGGCCCGCTCATCCGGCTGCCGCCACCTTCTCTCCGCTGGGGAGAAGAGACTCGAGACTCGCCGCGACGTCTCGATTCCACCTTCTTCCCTCGGGGAGAACGTGCCCGTAGGGCGGGTGAGGGGGCGGCAAACGCCGGAGCTTACCCTTGCAACTCCCGCTCCACCAACGCCACCCAATAAGCCGCTCCATAGCCAAGCGCGGCATCGTTGAAATCATAAGCCGTATTGTGGTGCAGCGCCCCGTCCATCGCCGGACCGTTGCCGAGCCAGACATAGCAGCCCGGTGCATTCTGCGCGAAGAAGGCGAAATCGTCTCCCGCCGTCGATGGCGGAAAGCTTGTCCGCACCTTCTCATTAAAGACCGCACCAGCCGCACCAAGCGCCCGCGCCGTCGCATCCGCATCGTTGACGACAGGCGGAATCCGCCGCTCGAACGCATAGTCCACGGCGATGCCGTACATGGCCGCAGTACCATGCGCCAACCGTCCGATCTCGGTCTCCAGCTGATCGCGCACCTCAGGCGAATAGGCCCGCGCCGTTCCGCCGATCTCGACGACATCGGGAATGACGTTCAGCGCCTTCGGGTCGCCCGCCTGCAGGAAACAGGCGCTGACGACCGCCGGTTGCAGCGGATCGATCACCCGTCCGACAATCGTCTGCAGCGATGACAGGAAGGTGCCGGCGGCCGTGATCGGATCGCGGCCGAGATGCGGCTTGGCGCCATGTGTGCCGGTCCCGCGGAAGGTAATCCGCCAACTGTCGGAGGAGGCAAGCTGCGGTCCCTCGACCACGGCGATCTCATCGACCGCAAGCCCAGGCATGTTGTGCAGCCCATAGACGGCATCGCAGGGAAAAAGTTGAAACAGCCCCTCCTCCACCATGCGTTTCGCTCCGCCGCGCCCCTCTTCGGCCGGCTGGAAGATGAAATGCACTGTACCGGAAAAATTCCGTGTCGCCGCCAGATGCCGGGCGGCGCCGATGAGCATTGCGGTATGTCCGTCATGGCCGCAAGCATGCATCTTACCTGATACTGTCGATTTATAAGGCCGCTCCGCCATCTCAGACATGGCAAGCGCATCCATGTCGGCGCGGAGCCCGATCCTGCGCGTGCCGTTGCCGAGCTGCAGCGTACCGACCACGCCGGTACCGCCGAGTCCGCGATGCACGGTGATGCCGGCCTCTTCGAGAAGCCTCGCGACAATGCCGGCGGTACGCTCCTCCTCGAAACCGAGTTCGGGATGGGCGTGCAGGTCGCGGCGCAGGGAGGTCAGAAACGGCAGCTCGTCATTCATCCGGGCGGGAATGCTCATCGGGCAATGCTCATGGGCCTGGATATCCTGTCAAGCGAAACGGGCGCCCAACCGGCGCCCGTATCAGATCATCCGTTGTTCATCAAACGGCCCACAAGTTCAACCCCTCAGGCTTCCTCGACGAACACCGCCTCGCGCTTCTTCTTGACGCTCGGCAGGAAGACGACGATGAGGACGGCGGCCGCAATCGCCAGGAGAACGGCGCTGATCGGTCGCGTGACGAAGGTCGTGGGATCGCCGCGCGACAGGATCATGGCGCGCCGGAGATTTTCCTCGAGTAGCGGCCCGAGCACGAAACCGAGTAGGAGCGGCGCCGGCTCGCAGCGAAGCTTTGCCAGCACATAGCCGATGAGCCCGAAGAAGGCGACGGCATAGAGGTCGTAGACGTTGGCGTTGACGCTGTAGACCCCGATCGAGCAGAAGGCCATGATGACGGGGAAGAGCACGTAGTAAGGCACGGTCAGCAGCTTCACCCAGAGCCCGATCAGCGGCAGGTTGAGGATGACCAGCATCAGGTTGCCGATCCACATTGAGGCGATGATGCCCCAGAACAGCGCCGGCTGTTCGGTGGCGACGTTCGGCCCCGGCACGATGCCCTGGATGATCATCGCACCGATCATCAGCGCCATGACAGGATTGGCCGGAATGCCAAGCGTCAGCAGCGGAATGAACGAGGTCTGGGCCCCGGCATTGTTGGCCGATTCCGGTCCCGCGACGCCGGCAACCGCACCCTTGCCGAATTCCCCCGGCGTCTTCGACATCCGCTTTTCCACCGTATAGGAGGCGAAAGAGGCAAGGACGGCGCCACCGCCCGGCAGGATGCCGAGCGCCGAGCCGATCGCCGTACCGCGAATGACTGGCGCAATCATCTCCTTGAATTCCTGGCGGGACGGCAAAAGGCCGGTGACCTTGGCCATCAGCACCGTGCGTGTCGACTCGCCCTCGAGGTTGCGAAGGATTTCGGCAACCCCGAAGACGCCGACGGCAAGCGCCACGAAGTTCAACCCGTCGGCATATTCGCGGATGCCGAGCGTGAAGCGCGGCGTGCCGGTATAGATGTCGGTGCCGACCAGGCCGAGTAGCAGCCCGAGCGCCACCATCGCCAGCGCCTTGACGACAGAACCGTGGGCGAGAGCAATCGAGGAAACGAGACCGACGACCATCAGCGAGAAATATTCTGCCGAACCGAATTGCAGCGCGATTGCGGTGAGCGGCGGCGCGAAGATCGCGACGAGGAAGGTCGACACGGTGCCAGCGAAGAATGAGCCGAGGGCCGCAATCGCAAGTGCTGCCCCCGCCCTGCCCTTGCGGGCCATCTGGTAGCCGTCGATCGCGGTGACGGCCGAGGAGGATTCGCCCGGCATGTTGATCAGGATCGCCGTCGTCGAACCGCCATACTGCGCGCCGTAATAGATGCCGGCGAGCATGATCAGCGAGGAGACTGGTTCGAGCTGGAAGGTGATCGGCAAAAGCATGGCGATCGTCGCCGTGGCGCCGATGCCGGGCAGCACGCCGATCAGCGTGCCGAGCAGCACGCCGATCAGGCAGAAGAACAGGTTTTCCGGAGTGCCGGCTGTTGCAAAGCCGAGCGCGAGATTGCTGAAAAGATCCATCATCGCCTCCTAGAACCGGACCCAGGGGCCGAAGCGCTCGAACGGCAGGCCGAGCCCGTAGCTGAAGACCGCCACCGAAAAGATCGTCAGCAGCAGCGAGAGGATGATCGCGAAGAACACGTTCATCTTTTGCGATGCGAAGCAGGCGATGAAGGCGGTGAGGAACAGTGACGGTGCAAATCCGAGACCGCGCACCGTCAGCCCGAAGAACACCGGTGCCGGCAGGATGAAGAGCATGCCGCGCCAGGCAAACGGGTCGATTGGCTCGCCCTCGACGCGGAGTGCCTGAATGAAGATGATCGCGCCGAGAAGCACGAGCACACCGGCAAGCACCAACGGAAAATAACCAGGCCCCATGCGCACTGCCGTGCCGAGGTCGAGCCCCAGCGACTGGATGGCGAAGAAAGCACCGGTCGCGACGAAAAGCGCGCCGCAGATCGCATTGGTGGTATCGAAACTGATGGACTTCATGGTGTCTCCTGGGGTTGGAGATGATTGATGTGACGCGGTCACAAAGAAAGTAGCCCCTCATCCGCCTGCCGGCACCTTCTCCCCGCACGCGGGGAGAAGGGGATACGCCGCAGACCTCTCGCCCTATCCCACCGTTGTGTTAGGCAGGTCCCCTCTCCCCGCACGCGGGGAGAGGGTTAGGGTGAGGGGCTTGGCCAGCACGCCCAGGATGCGGGTATACTCTCAGTCGGCATACTCGCCGGCGGCCTCGATGATCGGCTTCCAGCGGGCGATCTCGCTTTCGAGCTTGGCCTTCAGCGCAGCCGGCGTCGCATCGGCGTCGGAAGATGGCGCCGTGCCGAGCTCGGCGAAGCGGGCGCCGACATTCGGATCCTTCAGCGCGACCTGCAGCGACTTCGACAGACGTTCGTTGATCGCAGCCGGCGTGCCCTTCGGCGTATAGATGCCGTGCCAAATGCCGACTTCAAAACCCGGCAGCCCGGCTTCGACGGCCGTCGGAATGTCCTTCATCACGTCGAGCCGCTTGGGCGAGGTCACGGCATAGGCCTTGATCGTGCCGCCCTGAATCTGCTTGGTCGTGTTGGTCGTCTGATCGCACATCACATCAACCTGACCGCCGAGCAGATCGGTCATGGCAGGGCCGGTGCCCTTGTAGGGAACGGTCGTCAGCGGCGTCTGGATGGCGCTCATGAACATCATGCCGCAGAGATGCGAAGCCGCGCCGATGCCGGCATTGGCGACCGTCACCTTGTCCTTGTTGGCCTTGATATAATCGATCAGTCCCTTGAGGTCGGCCGGCTTCATGTCCTTGCGCGCAACGATCGTCATCGGCACCTCGGTGACGAGGCCGACATAGTCGAAGGCGCCGAGCGTGTCGTAGGCGAGCTTGCGGTAGAGTGTGGCGCTGGTCGCCATGCCAATATGGTGCAGCAGGATGGTGTAACCGTCGGGATCGGCACTCGCCACCCGGCCAGCGCCGAGCGTGCCGCCGGCGCCGCCGACATTTTCGACGACGATCTGCTGGCCGAGATCCTTCGACATGGATTCGGCGACCAGGCGCGCGACGGTATCGGTGGGGCCACCGGCCGCAAAGGGCACGACCATGGTGATGGTGCGCTCGGGATAGGTCTGCGCCGAAGCGGCGCCGACGAGAAGAGAGACCGCGGCGGCCGCGGTCAGACCGAGCATGGCCTTCAGAATTTTCATCGTTTCCTCCCTGATGAAATAAGCGAGCCCGCCGACACATCCTCCGCGCCGGGGATGACCTATTTGCCGCCGGGAAAAATCGACCCGCAATCATTGCAGCTGCTTTCGAAAGACGATTTTGCAACAGTGCGATGCAGCATGGGTCGATTTGGAAACAAACGGCCGATGCGATGGGTGGAAATCCACCCATCGCACTATGAAGTCTGCCTTATTTTTTGGGAGGCAGCACCACTTCGCCGGTCTCGATCAGCGATTTGAGGTTGGAGAGAATGCGTGGCCAGCCGCCGGAAACGGCGTTGATAAGCTTGGAATTCTCGACCGCGATGGAATGGGTCACCGTCAGCTTGGTGGCCGCATCGTTGACCGCCTCGATCTCCATCACGCATTGCGAATAGCCCTCGGCCTTCAGCTCCGGCATGAACTCGTTCCGCCATTTCAGCACGAGCCGTTTCGGCGGATCGCATTCCAGGATCTCGCCGGTATCGGCGACTGATCCGTCCTCGAACAGAAGCTTCCAGGCAGCGCCCGCTCGCCACTCGGTCTCGAAATGGGCGCCAAGCCAGAATTTCTTCATGAACTCGGCCGTCGTCAGCGCCGCCCAGAGCTGCTCCGGTGTCGTGCGGATAAAGGTGACATAGTTGTATGTACTGCCAGCCATGATGATACTCCCTTTCGGCCAGGACCAGAACAGGATGATTTTAGGCCGACCCGGCCAAAAATCTGATTCCTGTTCTCAATTAAATAGCTGGAGCATGATGTCGTCCGAAAACCGCTTACACTTTTCGGCATCATGCTCCGGATACTCTCGATGGCCAGGCCGCGGATCTAGTGGCCGCCCTTGCCTTCGAGGGTCTGCTTCAGATCGGCGAGCGCATTCAGCTGCTGCCGTTCGAATTTGTTGATCCAGCGTTGCGCGATCTCGTTGATCGGCACGGGATTGATGAAGTGCAGTTTCTCCCGGCCCTGGCGCTTGGACGAAACGAGGCTCGCCTCCTCCAGGATCCCAATATGTTTGGCCACGGCCTGGCGCGTCATCGCAAGCCCCTCGCAGAGCTCAGCCAGAGTCTGGCCGTTCCTCGCATACAGCCGATCTAGCAACTGCCGCCGGCTCGCATCCGCCAGAGCCCGGAAAACCCCATCATCATCCATGTCTTTATATGGAACCATTTGGTTGCCTATCTTTCCTCCTTATAGGCAACCAAATGGTTGCATGTCAAGCCGTAAAATGTGGTTGGAATGCATGCGCCTTTAAAAGGGGCGCTAACTTTCGGCGGTCAGCATCCGCTTGTCGAGACCGTATTTCTGCATCTTTTCGTAGAGTGTCTTCCGGGAAATGCCGAGCGATTCATAGACCGGCCTGAGGCTGCCGCCATGAGCCACCAGCGCGCTGGCAATGACCCCTCGTTCGAATTCGGCGACACGTTCAGCAAGCCCGGTCGCCTCCTCGGCTTGGCGCCCGCCATTGTCGAGACCGAGGACCAGACGGTCTGCGGCATTCCTCAATTCACGCACATTGCCGGGCCAGTCGCGCTGAGCGATGTCGGAAATCACGTCCGGCGGCACGGCCATCTCGTCGCGGCCGTAGCGGGCCGCCGCCTCCCGCATCAGCTGCAGAAAAAGCAACGGAACATCCGCCCGCCGCTGCGACAGCGACGGCACATGCAGTGTCGCGACGTTCAGTCGATAGAAGAGGTCGGCGCGGAAGCGCCCCGCCGCCACCTCCGCCTCCAGATCGACCTTGCTTGTCGCGATGAAGCGCACGTCGAGCGCCACCACCTCGTTCGATCCGAGCCTGGAGATCACCCGCTCCTGCAGCACCCGCAGGAACTTCGCCTGCAGGTCGAAGGGCATGGAGCCGATCTCGTCGAGCAGAATCGTGCCGCCGCGCCCATGTTCGAATTTTCCGTAGCGCGGCCTTACCGCGCCCGGAAAGGCCCCCACCTCATGGCCGAAGAGTTCGCTCTCGATCAGGTTTGCCGGAAGTGCGGCGCAATTGATCGCGATGAACGGTCGGCTCGCCCGGGCGCTGATGTCGTGGAGTGCCCGCGCCACCACCTCCTTGCCGGCCCCCGTTTCCCCGACGATAAGCGTATCGGCATCGCTCGCCCCGATCGCCCGGATGCGGTAGCGCAGGTCCACCATCACCTGCGTGCGCCCCGGCAGCCGCGCCTCGAGATCGTCGCGCTTGCCGGCGACCGCCTTCAGCAGCCGGTTTTCGAGCACGAGGCCACGCCGTTCCATCGCTCGGCGGATGACGCCGGCAAGCATTTCCGGCGTGAACGGCTTCTCGATGAAATCATAAGCGCCTTCGCGCATCGCCCTCACCGCAAGCTGCACGTCGCCGTGGCCGGTGACGAGAATGACAGGTACCTCCGGGTCGATCTCGCGGATCTTCTGCATCAGCGTCATGCCGTCGATGCCGGGCATGCGGATATCGCTGACGACGACGCCGGGGAAGCTGTAGCCGATCAGCTCCAGCACATGATCGCCGTTCGAAAAGGTCTCGACGCTGAAGCCGGAGAGCTCCAGCGCCTGCGCCGTCGAGCGTCGCAGTTCCTCCTCGTCGTCGACCAACAGGATCTTCGCATCGTTCATTCCGCCGCCTCCGGCATCAGCCCTGCCGCCGATCGCAGCTCGATGCGGAACACCGCGCCCCCTTCGGGATGATTGGCAGCAGTGAGACTGCCGCCGAAATCCTTGATGATGTTATAGGAGATCGAAAGCCCGAGACCGAGGCCCTTACCGACGCCCTTCGTCGTGAAGAACGGGTCGAAGATGCGCTCGGCGATTGCGGCTGGCACGCCCGGCCCATGGTCCCGCACCGTCAGCACCACCTTGCCGGCCTCCTCGAAGGCCGAAACCTCGATGCGCCGGTCATTAAGCCCTTCCACCGCATCGGCCGCATTCGAGATCACGTTCACCAGCACCTGCTGCAGACGCACGGAACCGGCGCGCACCACCGGCGGACGTGGCCCGAGATCGAGCAAGAGCTCGGCATCTGCCGCCTTCAGCCGCCAGGCGATGATCTCGAGCGTGTCGCGCATCGCCTCGTCGAGGGAAACGGGACCGAGCTTCTCGTTCGGCTTGCGGGCGAAGTTGCGCAGGTGCCGGCTGATCGATGCCATCCGGTCGATCAGCCCGCCGATACGCCGGATATTGTCGCGCGCCTCCTCCGTCCGTCCGCGATCGATGAGCACCGAGGTACTGTCCGTATAGGTCTTGGCCGCGGCGAGCGGCTGGTTGAACTCGTGCGAAAGAGCAGCCGACATCTGTCCGAGACCGGCGAGTTTTCCGGCCTGGATCAGGTCGGCCTGCGTTTGGCGCAGCTGCTGCTCGGTCAGCCGCCGCTCGGCGATCTCCTCTTCGATACGGCTGTTGACGCGGGCAAGATCGGCCGTGCGCTCCTCGACACGTCGTTCCAGCTCGTTGCGCGCCTCGGCCTGCATCTGCATGCGCTCGGCGAGCCGCGTCCGCCGCTGGCGCAGAACCGCCACCGTAAGCCCGGCGATGCACAGGATGAGAAAGACGGCCGCAAGCGCCGTGCGCGCCTGGGTGCGGATGGAACTCGTTTCCATCAGCACGTTCACCGTCCAGTCCTCGGCCGGCATGTAATGCGAGAGCACCAGATATTCGCTCGAGCCGCGCTCGTCGGCCAACGTCATCAGCTCATGCTGCTCGAAACGATGTCGCGTCACTGGCAGCGCCGTCAGCCTGGCATTGGCATAGCGCCGCGACGCCTCGGTGCGGGCGATGCGATCGGCCGTCAGCGGCAGGATGGCGCCGTAAAGCCATTCCGGGCTGCCGGACATGAAGATGATGCCCTCGGGATCGGAGACGAAGATCTTGTATTCGCCGCCGCCCCAGGAGGATTCGATCGTGTCGATATCGACCTTGAAGACGATGACACCGCGAATATCCGCGCCTGTCCGGATCGGTGCGGCAAAATAATAGCCGCGCTTCAGCGAGGTTGTGCCGAGCGCGTAGAACCGCGCCTGCCGGCCTTCGATCGCATCCTGGAAATAGGGTCTGTAGCTGAAATTCTGTCCGATGAAGCTTGCAGGCCTATCGTAATTGCTGGCCGCGATCGTCTCTCCATCCGGCTTGACCACATAGATGTCGGAGGATTTAAGCAGCCCATTAATCGCCTTGAGATAGAGATTGGCCGCATCGCGCAGCGCCGCATCTTCAGGCGCGCTCACCAGTTCCTTGATATCGTCGTGATCTGCGATCAGCGCCGGTAGCGCCTCGTAGCGGTTGAGATGGCCGCTGAGTGCCGAAACGGCAAGGCGCAGCGCCGTTCCCGCCTGCGCCGAGGCTTCTTCCATATAGGCGCGCGTGGCAATCGCGCTTCCATAGGTGAAGAAAGCGAAGATGATCAGCGGCACCACCAGCAACACCGCTATCGCACGATATCTCGAAGACAGAACCGGCTCCTCCCTTCCTGCCTCCACTCCCCAGCGAGGCATGCCCGACGGCACCGAGTTTAGTGAGGCCGGCAAGGATTTCCAAGGGGCTGCCCAAACTTGACACCGCCAAGGGCGGATGTCCTATTGCTGCACTGCAAGGAGACCCCGCCCATGAGCGACGACCAGACGCCCGCCGACAGCAAGCTCACCACATCCAAGCGCCGCTGGGCGGCCGAGGGAAAGTTCCTGACCGGCCGCATCAGCCGCCCGGAAGCCGAGCGCCTGCCGCCCGGCCAGCACCTTGTCAAGAACTGGCCGGTGCTCGATCTCGGCCAGCAGCCTGTTGTCTCCACTGGTACCTGGCGGCTCGAGGTGCGCGGCCTCGTCGAAACGACGCTCACCCTCACCTGGACCGACTTCCAGGCGATCGAACAGAGCACCAGGGTCAGCGATATCCACTGCGTCACCACCTGGTCGCGCTACGACAACAAATGGAACGGCGTTTCGACGCGCGATCTGCTCGACCTCGCCATGCCGAAGCCGGAAGCAGCTTACGTCATGCTGACGAGTTATGACGGCTATACCACCAACCTGCCGCTCGCCGATTTCGCCGCCGAGGATGCGATCCTCGCCACCGCCTGGGAAGCCCTGCCGCTGACGCCGGAGCATGGCGGCCCGATGCGGATCGTCGTGCCACATCTCTATTTCTGGAAAAGCGCCAAATGGCTGCGCCGCATCGAGCTGATATCAGCCGACCAGGCAGGCTTCTGGGAAAAGAACGGCTACCACATGTATGGCGATCCGTGGCGCGAGCAGCGCTATTCCGACGACTGAGCCTTCGGTTGCGAGAAGCGGCGAAGCGCAAACACACCCAGGCCGAACAAAGAGGCAAGCCCCGTCAGAGACGCCATGCTGGCGGCATGGAATGGGATCCCGCTCCAGCGCGGCTTGACGATATCGGCTGTGTTGAAGGCCTCGCCGCTGAACCGGCAGGTGATGAGCGCGAGACCGCGCCGCACCATGTCAGCATCGACAGCGGAAATGATTTCGCCTGCAGCAGCCCTCTCCCGCGGCATCTCGCGCATCGAAAGCAAGACGGCCTTGGTCGCGGCCAGATAGGCATGGGCGCATTCGTTGAACGGGCTTTCCTCAGCCGTCACGCTGCCCGGCATCCGGCCCCACAGACAGTAGGAATACTGGATCTCGGCATAGTTCAGCATGCGGCGAAACGGCTCGTTCGTATCGACTGCACGGGATGCAAGGTCGATAATCCCACTGCGATAGTCAGACATGACTGCCATCTCGCCATGGGAAATTTCCGGGATATCCAGGCCTGCATGGCTGCCGCCATCGCTGCGACTATGGGCAAAAGCGCTTCCGGCAATGAATAGAAGCAAGGTCGCGCTGAGACCAAGAAATGCAAGCCGTCGATAGAGATAGCGTGCCATCCCGCCAACTTGCCTTCCTGTCCTCGGACTCCTGACGGACGAGAGAGGAATACGGCGCCGCCACATATCCCTTCTCCCCAAGGGGAGAAGATGCCGGCAGGCAGATGAGGGGGTGAGCAGCAAAGCTGCGAATGCACTGAGCACAAGCGAAGGGCAACATATAGGGCGCGCCGTGCGGCCCCCTCATCCGACCCTTCGGGCCACCTTCTCCCCGCTGGGGAGAAGGGGTAGCAAGTCGCCACCTCGATACGCCGGATCACCGAAACGCTGGCCGCAGCCCGCCCTTAACCGCAAGCCGCTTTTCCGCCAATGCTCCGAAGGCAAGGCCCAAGGTTGCCCAGAGGATCACATGCATGCCGAGTGAGGTCGTGCGGAACCGCCAGAGCATCATCGCCGAGAAGTTCTCCGGCACCTCGTTGATCGGCGGCAGCAGATAGAGCACGAGGCCGATGAAGACGAGATAGGCGATGCCGGCGATGATCGCGCCGTTCCAGAGACCGAAACGCTCGGAAAGGCGGCGCGACAGCGCCACTGCGGCAACCAGCGCCGCAAGCGAGACGACGATCATCAGGAAGAAAAGCTCGGTCCTGGCACCGATCGTGTCGGGATTGCCGACCGCCGGCGGGTTGGCCGGATACTTGATACCGGGAACGAGGACAACCGCCACGAACGCGGCGATGGCGATGACGGCCGAGGTGCCGCGTGGCGAAAGGCTGCTGAAGCGGCCTTGCACGAAAGCGAAGGCGAGCGCAAAGAGCCCGCCGACGGCGACGCTGTAGGCCATGACGCCGGTGAAAAGGCCAAGACCGGCCTGTGTGGCGCGGCTTACGATTTCGGGTTCGGCAGCCTCGCCGGCCGCCTGGGCGC
Organism: Rhizobium sp. WSM4643; assembly: GCF_025152745.1. Lineage (NCBI taxonomy): Bacteria > Pseudomonadati > Pseudomonadota > Alphaproteobacteria > Hyphomicrobiales > Rhizobiaceae > Rhizobium > Rhizobium sp. WSM4643. The sequence continues at coordinate 3,617,596 of NZ_CP104040.1, forward strand.
TTGCCTCCTCGAAGGCGATCGCCGCATCGACCAGCGGCTCGCCGAAAGTATGGGCGAAAGCGAAAACGAGGATGCCAGCCATCAGGCCCGCGAGCATGCCGCGAAGCAGAAGATTTCCAACCATGTTAGGAACTCCGATCGCGAAGCGCGTTAATGGCAGGGAAAGCCGAGGAGATGGCGGCCGTCATGCACGAATTCGTGCACATACATGCCGTTGAACAGCGCCATCGCGCCTTCCTCGGTGCCGACGAAATAGAGGACGATGAGCATCAGCAGGCCGCCGAAGATCGCCCAGGGCAGGATCTCGCCTACAGGGATCGGCGCCGGTACAGCAACGGGCGCGAAAGTGGTGTCAGACATGTATTCCTCCGGGAATGACGCGTTCAGTCGAAAGAGTGCTTGTGCAGTAGGGTCTGACTTCCAGCGCGAAGAGCTCACGCTGGTCACAGTGGCGCGACCGCGCCGGACTTACACCGGCTTCCAAACCCGCAACAGCACGGTTATATCTGCACGCCGAAGAGACTGTCAACGAAACTTCACAAGCCGGCGAAGGACGCTGTCGCAGCATTCGGGAGACAAGAACGACTGTGAACACGCGCCTCACCTGGATCTGCCACGGCGCGACGGCAGCAAGCCGCAAGGCCCTGTTCCCGCTCGACGAACCGCTCGAGGACAAGGCAGTAGAGGAGGCCGGCAGGATGACCCCCCCGCCCCGCGCCGATCGCATTGTCACGAGCCCCGCCTTGCGCGCCCGTCAGACTGCTGACGCGCTCCGCCTCCAAGCCCGGATAGATCAGGCGCTTTGCGACTGTGACCATGGCCGCTGGGCCGGCAGGTCAATCGCGGCGATCGGGACCGAAGAGCCGGAAAACCTCATGGGGTGGATGAGCGATCCGGAAGCGGCTCCGCATGGCGGCGAGAGCCTTGTTGATCTGCGCAAGCGCATCGCCGGCTGGATGGATGGACAGACTGTTCTCGACGGCCACATCATTGCAATCAGCCATGCGGCCGTCATCCGGGCAGCGATCGTGCATGTGCTTCAGGCGCCACTCTCCTCCTTCTGGCTGAGCGACGTCGAGCCGCTTTCCGTTATCCGCATGACCAGCAACGGACAGCGTTGGTCTCTGCGCTTCCAGCATTAGAGACTGCTGATCTTATCCAGCTTTGCACAAGCAAATCGCGTCATCTCTGTTGAACCCGGCTTTGCGGGAACTACTTCCTTGTCCCAAGGAGATGGAAGAATGACATATGATTGGAGTGGCGAGCGCACACGACGCCTGCGTTTCATGCGTGTCGCCACAGTCACGGTTCTGGTCGGTCTCATTGTCAGCGTTCCGCTGCTGATCGTCACCGCCTGAAGCACTGGAAAGGGCGAGCGATGCATTAGCACGCTCGCCTTCGTTCTCCCGCATGAGCCAGTCTTCCGAACAATCAAGGGCATCGCGCTGATAACGACGCCCTGATTCCCCACAAGCCTGTCGGGTCTCTCTGCGGCACGCAACAGGCTGCTGCCTCTGATAATTCGCCTTCTGGTTTCAACAAACATTTCAGACTTTCGTGATATTTCCGCGAAGGTGGAGATGGAGAAGGCATGATGCCGGTGTTTTTCCAAAGCAGGGCCGGACGGCAATGCGTGTCGATCGTGGTGTCTGGAGTGACCCTCTGGCTTCTCGGCACGCTGCTACAGCTCGACGACAGCCTGGTCGCCTTCCTGATCGGATTCGGCGAGTATGGCGCCGACAAGCTCGTTCTGGCGCTCGGCATCGCCGGCGCCATGAGCTTCATCTATTCGGTGCTGCGCATCGCCGACCTGCGTAAGGAAATGGAACTGCGCGCGGCCGCCCAGGCAAAAGCCGATTGGACCGCGACCCACGACCATCTCACCAAGCTGCCCAACCGCTACGCCTTCGAGCGCAAGATCCTCTCACGGCCGATCAAGGACGACGAGGCCGAGATCGAGGAGTGGGACCGCAACGTCACCATCTTCTCCGTCGACCTCGACGGCTTCAAGAAGGTCAACGATCTTGTCGGCCATAAGGGCGGCGACATCCTGTTGATCGAGGTTGCCAGACGCATCTGCGCGCTCGGCAATGCCGACTGCGTCTATCGCTTCGGCGGCGACGAATTCATCATCGTCGCCTTCGCCCTGACGGCACAGCGTGAGGAGCGTTTTGCCAAGCTGCTGATCCAGGCCGTCACCCGGCCCATCCATATCGATGGCTTTGCCGTCGAAGTCGGCGCCAGCGTCGGCTACGACCGCTGGGCCGAGGGAGCCGAGCCGCTGGAAGATGCCGCCCACCGTGCCGACCTCGCCATGTACGAGGCGAAATCGCGTGGACCCAACCACTGTTTGGTTTTCGAACCTTCGATGCAGGACAAGGTAACGGAACGTGCCGCTCTGGAAACCAGGCTGCGTGCCGCAATTTCCAACAAGGCGATCAAGCCCTTCTATCAGCCGCTGATCGACCTGAAGACCGGTCAGCTCTGCGGCTTCGAGGCGCTGGCGCGCTGGATCAGCGACGACGGTGTCAATATTCCTCCGCCGGTCTTTATCGATATCGCCGAGGAAACCGGCATGATCACGGCGTTGTTCGAGGATCTTCTCGCCCAGGCCTGCAGCGACGCCCTCACATGGCCGGAGCATGTGACGTTGTCCTTCAACGTCTCGCCGGTGCAGATGGAAGACAGATTGCTGACGTCGCGCATTCTCAAGGTGCTTTCGGCAAGCCGGCTGCCGCCGCAGCGCCTGGAAGTGGAGATCACCGAAAACGCGCTGATCCAGGATCCCGCCGTCGCCGCCCTCATTCTTGACGAGCTTCATGCGGCCGGCATCCAGATCGCCCTCGACGATTTCGGCACGGGCTATTCGAGCCTCGCCCAGCTCGCCCGCTATCGTTTCGACAAGATCAAGATCGACAAAAGTTTCATCGCCACCTATCGCGACGACGAGCGCCAGGAAAAGATCGTTCGCGCCATGCTCGGTCTCGGCAGGAGCCTCAACATCAAGACGACGGCCGAAGGCATCGAGGAGCACGGCCAGCTCGCCTTCCTGCTGCAGCTCGGCTGCGATATCGGCCAAGGTTACCTTTTCGGCAAGGCGATGCCCGCCGCCGCGGCGGGCATCTTCATCGGCGATCGCAATGCCAGCCTGGCCTCCATGGCCTGACGGTATGCTCTAACCTTTTGTTCTGACGCAATTCCCGGCAACCGCTTCGCGCTTTGCCAGGAGCTTTCTCTAAAAAACCTGGCGCATGATCACGAAGAGCACGAAGGCGATCGCGATCGAGGCCGGCAGCGTCAGCACCCAGGCCATCAGCATGTTGCGCACCGTCGACCATTGCAGGCCGGAACCGTTCGCCGCCATGGTGCCGGCAACGCCGGACGACAGCACATGGGTGGTCGAGACCGGCAGGCCGAGATGGTCGGCCGAAGCGATGGTGACCATCGCCACGACTTCGGCTGCCGCACCCTGACCATAGGTCAGATGCGTCTTGCCGATCTTTTCGCCGACGGTGACGACGATGCGCTTCCAGCCCACCATGGTGCCGAGGCCGAGCGCGATTGCGACCGCCACTTTCACCCAGAGCGGGATGAACTTGGTCGCGTTGTCGACTGCCTTGTGGTAGTTCGTGACCGCGCTGAGGTCGCCGGCGTCCATCGGCAGCAGCTTCTGTTTGTCGATCAGCTTCAGCGCCTCGCCGATCAGATAGATGTCGTTGCGGACGTTGCCGACGAGATTGGTCGGCACCGCTTCGAGCGTCGCGAAACCGGCGACCTCGGCACTGGTCTGGTGGATATATTGCTGCAGGGCCGGCGTCGTCGCATCCGTCCAGGTCTTGTTCTTGACGGCGTTGCCGACCTCGGCCTTGTAGTCCGTGGCGGTCACGCCAGGCTTCACATATTTGCCGAGCGCGGTTTCCACTTGAGTCGATGCCGACTTGTAGGCTTCGAGATAGTTGACATCGGGCGTGCGGTTCAGCGCGAAAGCCGTCGGCACCAGGCCGATCAGGATGAGCATGATGAGGCCCATGCCCTTCTGGCCGTCGTTGGAGCCGTGAGCGAAGCTGACGCCGGTGCAGGTAAAGATCAGGATCGCGCGGATCCAGAGCGGCGGCGGCTGGCTGCCCTTCGGTTCGGCATAAAGCGCCTTGTTGCGCACCAGAACCTTCATGACCAGCAGGAGAACAGCGGAAAGGCCAAAGCCGATCAGCGGCGAGATCAAAAGCGACAGGCCGATATTGGTCGCCTGCGACCAGTCGACGCCGCTGGTGGCCGTGCCTGCCGGCGCCAGGACCTGGTTGGCAAGGCCGACGCCGATGATCGATCCCACAAGCGTGTGCGAACTCGATGACGGCAGGCCGAGATACCAGGTGCCAAGGTTCCAGACGATCGCGGCGATCAGCAGCGCGAAGACCATGGCAAGGCCGGAGCCGGAACCGATCTGCAGGATCAATTCCACCGGCAGCAGCGCCAGGATGCCGAAGGCGACGGCACCGCTCGAAGTCAGCACGCCGAGGAAGTTGAAGAAGCCGGACCAGATGACGGCAAATTCCGCCGGCATGGAACGGGTGTAGATCACGGTGGCGACCGCATTGGCCGTATCATGGAAACCGTTGACGAACTCGAAGCCGAGCGCGATGAGCAGCGCAAGGCCGAGGAGAATCCAGGGAACGGCAACTGCGGTCGTCAGGTCGCGGGCGAGTGCATAGGCGACATATCCAAGGCCGCAAACCAGAACGAGTGCGAACAGCGGCAAGAACCACTTGCCGGCCGAATTCGAACTGTGGAGCGGGTGGGAAGCGTCGCTATGAACCTGGCTGGGGGCAATATCGGCCATGGCATAGTTCCTTATTCCGTTTGCAAATTTGCCTTTTGTTAATAATTCCGCCGCGTGAAGCTCTCATGACGCCCTGGCTGATCCGCCCGTAAGACACTGACACTGCGCGATATTACCCGTCACATGCTCGTCCGGGCGCATTCGTGAAACATGCCGTATGTCGATCGCGGCCGCCCAAGACGGTCGTGAGCGCTTCGACAAAAAACGAGCAGCGGGCGAATAACTTCTTTCCGCCGGAAGCCTCGACGCTAAGTTTGGTCGTGACCACAACCGTGCGGAGTCTTTGAGACATGGCATCGACCGACCTGCTCCTCACTTTCAACGCCGGTTCCTCGACGGTGAAGGTCGGCATCTTCGCGATCGATGGCGATGCGGCGCGGCGCATCGGCAAGGGTGTGATCGATTTTCGCGCCGAGCCGCTGTCTCTCAGCCTGACAGCGGGGCCACAGACATTCGAGATGCCGCTGAAGGCGGAGACGACGGAAGACCTGCATGGCGTCATCGACGAGACCTTTTCCCTTCTCGCCGGGCATTTCGATATCACCGCCGTGCGCGCAGCCGGCCACCGCGTCGTCCATGGCGGCGACCGCTTCACCAGCGCCGTCGCCCTTGATGACGCCGCGATCGATGCGGTCGACGCGCTGACCTCGCTTGCGCCCCTGCACCAGCCGCAGGCGCTACGTTTCATCCGTGCGCTCCGGCATCTGAAACCGCATCTTGCCCAGACGGCCTCCTTCGATACGGCCTTCCACGCCACGCAGGACGATCTCGTTCGCCGCTTCGCTATTCCTCGCACGCTGCATGACGAGGGCATCAAGCGCTACGGCTTCCACGGCCTGTCCTATAAATTCATCGCCGGAGAGTTTCGCCGCAAGGCGCCGCCCGCGGCAAAAGTGGTCGTCGCCCATCTCGGCAGCGGCGCCAGCCTCTGTGCGCTGGATGACGGCGTCAGCCGCGATTGCAGCATGGGCTTTTCCACGCTCGACGGCATCCCGATGGCGACGCGTCCGGGCTGGCTCGATCCCGGCGTCATCCTGCATCTGGCCGGTGAGAGGAAACAGTCCTTCGAGGAGATCGAGGATCTGCTCTATCACCACGCCGGCCTGCTCGGCGTCTCCGGCATCAGCGCCGATACGCGCGACCTGTTGAAGGACGGACGGCCGGAGGCACACCAGGCGATCGACCTCTTCACGCTGCGCATTGCCGGTGAAATCGGCCGCATGGCGGCGACGCTGAATGGCCTTGACGCTATCGTTTTCACCGCCGGCATCGGCGAACATCAACCGGAGATCCGCGCAGGCGTAGCCAAGCGGCTGTCCTGGCTTGGCCTTGCAACCGACGAAAAGGCCAATACTGCCAATGATTTCACCATCAGCACGCGGGAAAGCCGCATCGCCGCCCACGTCATCGCCACCGATGAGGAGCAGATCATCGCCGAGGAGGCACTGTCCGTTCTTGGCAGTGACTGATCCAGATCAACAGCTTGCCGGCATCCGCCGGTAGAATTGACGTTGAAGACGTTTTCGAACGGGAGAAACCCATGGATAAGCATGTCTCGACCGCTGCCCTGACCGATGCCGAACTTACCCTCATCGACCGCTATTGGCGCGCCGCCAACTATCTCTCCATCGGCCAGATCTATCTGCTGGCCAATCCGCTGCTGCGCGAGCCGCTGAAACCGGAGCACATCAAGCCCCGGCTGCTCGGCCACTGGGGCACGACACCCGGCCTCAACTTCATCTATGCGCATCTGAACCGCCTCATCCGCGCTCGCGACCTCGACATCATCTACATCTGCGGCCCCGGCCATGGCGGGCCGGGCATGGTCGCCAACACCTATCTCGAAGGCATCTACAGCGAGATCTATCCCGATATTTCCGAGGATGCAGAGGGCATGCGCAAGCTCTTCCGGCAATTCTCCTTCCCCGGCGGCATTCCGAGCCACGCGGCACCCGAAACACCGGGCTCGATCCACGAGGGCGGCGAACTCGGTTACGCCCTCGTCCATGCCTATGGCGCCGCCTTCGACAATCCCGATCTGATCGTTGCCTGCGTCGTCGGCGACGGCGAGGCCGAAACCGGGCCGCTCGCCGCAAGCTGGCACTCCAACAAATTTCTGAACCCTGCCCGCGATGGCGTCGTGCTGCCGATCCTGCATCTGAACGGCTACAAGATCGCCAATCCGACCATTCTTGGCCGCGCCAGTCACGAGGATTTGCGGAGCCTCTTCGAAGGCTACGGCTATGAGCCCTTCTTCGTTGAGGGTCACGAGCCGCGCGATATGCACCGGCAGATGGCCGCGACCTTCGACAGGGTCTTCGACCGCATTCGCGAAATCCAGGAGCAGGCCCGCAATGGCAAAGCGCCCGATATCAGCCCGCGCTGGCCGATGATCGTGCTGCGCAGCCCGAAGGGCTGGACAGGACCGAAGGAAGTCGACGGCAAGAAGGTCGAAGGCTTCTGGCGCTCCCACCAGGTGCCGGTCTCCAACTGCCGCGAGAACGAAGGGCATCGCAAGATCCTCGAGGACTGGATGCGCAGCTATGATCCGCAGGACCTGTTCGGCAGCGACGGCCGGCTGAAACCCGAGCTGCGGGCGCTCGCCCCTGTCGGCGAGCGCCGCATGGGCGCCAATCCGAACGCCAATGGCGGTTTGCTGCGCAAGGAACTCGATGTTCCAAGTATACGCGACTACGCGGTCGATATCGGCAAGCACGGCAGCGCCATGGTGCAGTCGACGGAAATCCTCGGCCATTACCTCCGCGACACGATGAAGCGCAACGCCAAGGCTGCCAATTTCCGTATCTTCGGCCCCGACGAGACCGAATCGAACCGCCTCGGCAGCGTCTTCGAAGTCACCGACCGTGTCTGGATGGAGGGTATCGAGCCCTACGATGTCCACCTCTCTCGGGAAGGTCGCGTCATGGAGGTGTTGAGCGAACATCTTTGCCAGGGCTGGCTGGAAGGCTATCTATTGACTGGCCGGCACGGTCTATTCTCCTGCTACGAGGCCTTCATCCACATCATCGATTCCATGTTCAACCAGCACGCCAAATGGCTGAAGGTGACGCGGGAACTCGAGTGGAGAAAGCCGATTTCGTCGCTGAACTATCTGCTGACCTCGCATGTCTGGCGTCAGGACCACAACGGCTTCAGCCATCAGGATCCCGGCTTCGTCGACCTCGTCGCCAACAAGAAGGCCGATATCGTCCGCATCTACCTGCCGCCGGATGCCAATACCCTGCTCTGGGTCGGCGACCATTGCCTGCGCACCTTTGACCGCATCAACGTCATCGTCGCGGGCAAGCAGCCGGAGCCGCAATGGCTGTCGATGGACGAGGCGGTGAAACATTGCGAAGCCGGCATCGGCGTCTGGCACTGGGCGAGCAACGAGGACGATACCATTCTGCCCGATCTCGTCATGGCCTGCGCCGGCGACGTGCCGACCATGGAGGCGCTCGCCGCCGTCGATCTTCTGCGTAAGACCATTCCGGAACTGAAGATCCGCACCGTCAACGTCGTCGATCTCCTGGCACTGCAATCCAGGGATCAGCATCCGCACGGCCTGACCGATGAGGCCTTCGACGCGATCTTCACATCAGACAAGCCTGTCATTTTCGCCTATCACGGCTATCCCTATCTCATTCACCGCCTGACCTATAAACGCACCAACCACCGCAACATCCACGTCCGCGGCTTCATCGAGGAAGGCACGACGACGCCCCCCTTCGACATGACCGTCCTCAACGAACTCGACCGCTTCCACCTCGCCATCGAAGCGATCGAGCGTGTACCGGGCCTGAAGGAAAAGGCAGGCGAAGCGCTCGCAGCCTTCCGCGCCAAGCTTGCGGAGCATCACGACTATGTCCGTGAATATGGCGAGGACATGCCGGAGGTGCGAGACTGGACCTGGCCGGCGGCGTGAGGCGAAAACCAGAGGGAATCGCATGGAACTGGTCGGCAGAGATCATCCGGCGGGAGCAATCGTCAAGCAACGTCTAAAGTTGGTGAAAACCATCGGCGCACTGTTCCTTGAAGGCCGCATCGTAAGCTATGCATCTAGGGCAAGCTTCAAGGCCGTCGACCGAGGAAACGACATGAAAAGTTTCGCTGCCACGCTTACCGCCGCCCGGCTGGAAGAGGTGCTCGCCTTCTACATGACGCCCGAAGCCCAGCGCGATGGCTCAGACGATGCCGTCAAGTCAGCTGAGGAACGAGACGCATACGAGAGCCGCGGCGGCGAACGCGCCCGCAACACGGAAGAGGGCGTCAAAGCCTGGTAGGGCAGTTGCGCGCCGCAACCCTTGCGGGTGGCCTATACACCTTCAAGCCGAACCTTCTCCTTCATGCGCCAGACCCGCGGCGTTTCTCCGGTGTATTTAACGAAGAAGCGCGAGAAATAGGCGGGGTCGGCAAAGCCGAGCCGAAATCCGATCTCCTGAACGCTGCCCAGCGTAAAAACCAGCTGGCGTTTCGCCTCCTCAACGAGTTTGCCGGCGATCAATTCATGAGGAGTATTGCCGGTCATCGACCGGACGATACGGGTGAGATGCGTCGGGGAAAGCCCAAGCTCCCTGGCGTAGAAGGACGCGGGCTTGTGTGACCGAAAATGCTGCTGAATGAGCTCGCTCAGCATTTCCATCCGCCGCTCGTTCTCGTTTGGCGGAAGCTCCTGCGTATTCCCCTCATGGGAAATCCTCGCCGTCAGCCGTAGCGCCAAGGCGACATAGGCGGCCAATGCCTCGTTGCGGCCGCTGCGGCGGTTCTCGAATTCGTCGCTCAGCCGCTTCAACGTCTGCATGACATAGGCCGTCTCGGCATGATCGGGATCGAGCGGCGTCAGATGCGGTGTCGCCAACCATTCGCCGAGGTGGCTTCGGTCGCCGGGCGGATGGCTGAGATGGGATCTCAACAGGGTGATCACCAAGCCGTCGATATCGCGTGAAAAACGAAAGCCATGGTTGAGCCCGGGCGGCACGGTGATGATGGCCGGCGGACGGATGGCATGGCTGTTTTCGCCGAAGATCGCATCGCCCGACCCGCCTTCGATGTACAATATCTGAAAGAAACTCTCGTGACGGTGCGGGCGAATCTCCCAGTGATGCAAACTGCTGCGAGAGCGAATTGTCTCGCAATGCAACCAAAAATCGGGCTTTCGCCCGGTATTTTCACCATAGAGTTCGTAGGTAGGGACATGTCTGCTCATAGGGCTGCTCCCGCACTAATGTTCGATTAGTGCAATTTTTTGGCCGGAATGTCCATTGCTGCGACAGAGACAACACGACAGAATCTGGCAAAACGCAAAAATGCAGGGAGGAAGCATTTGCGAACTCAGGTCGCCATCATCGGTTCGGGACCATCCGGCCTGCTGCTCGGCCAGCTTCTGACCGAAGCCGGCATTGACAATGTCATTCTCGATCGTGTGAACAAGGATTACATCCTCGGCCGGGTTCGCGCCGGCGTTCTGGAGGAAGGCACCGTCGGGCTGCTGGATCAGGCCAAATCAGCAGCGAGGCTGCATGCCGAAGGACTGCTGCATGACGGTTTCTCGCTGGCCTTCGACGGCCGCGACCATCGCATCGACCTGCACGAACTGACCGGCGGCAGGCGCGTCACGGTTTATGGACAGACCGAAGTGACGCGCGATCTCATGGAGCGGCGCGAAGAAAGCGGCTCCCTGTCGATTTATGATGCCGTCGACGTCGCGCCGCATGACTTCGACGGCCATTCACCCTTCGTCACCTATGTGAAAGACGGTGTTGCCAAGCGCATCGATTGTGACTTCATCGCCGGCTGCGACGGCTTTCACGGCGCCAGCCGCAAGGCCATCCCTGAACGTGCGATCAGGAGTTTCGAGAAGGTCTATCCCTTTGGCTGGCTGGGGGTCCTTGCCGACGTGGCGCCTGTCAGCCATGAGTTGATCTACGCCAACCATCCAAGGGGCTTTGCGCTCTGTTCGATGCGCTCGGCCACCCGCAGCCGCTACTACATTCAATGCGCGCTCGACGAGAAGATCGAGGACTGGAGCGACGATCGCTTCTGGGACGAACTGAGACGGCGTCTGCCGGTGCATCACGCAGAGGCTTTGGCGACCGCGCCGTCCTTCGAGAAATCGATCGCGCCGCTACGCTCCTTCGTTGCCGAGCCGATGCGTTTCGACCGGCTTTTCCTGGTCGGCGACGCCGCCCATATCGTCCCTCCGACCGGCGCCAAGGGACTGAACCTTGCAGCCAGCGACGTTCATTATCTTTTCTCCGGGCTGATCGAGCATTACCGCGAAGGCTCGAATAGTGGCATCAACGCTTACTCGCAGAAGGCGCTCGCCCGCGTGTGGAAAGCCGTGCGGTTTTCCTGGTGGATGACGACGATGATGCATCGCTTTCCGGATACCGGGGATTTTGACCAGAAGATCCAGGAGGCGGAGCTCGACTATCTCACCCATTCCCGCGCCGCCTCGACGGTGCTTGCGGAGAATTATGTGGGACTGCCATTCTGATAGAAGTGTCTGAGGTGGGCCATGGACCAAAATTCGACCGTAGAACGGGCCGCCGATAGTTCCGCTCTTCGAGCCACAATCATAATTGTACAGTTATGGATTACGGCACTTATTTCATTTTACATCACCATTTCGCATGACAGGTTGGCGCTAAATTTCTCGCAGCTAACGAATACGGCGCTGGAGTGCGCCAAAAAAGGGAGAGAGAGAATGAAGAAGCTATTTCTGGCCGCCATTGCGGCAGTCGTCGTGGGCACGAGCGCCTATGCCGACACCATCAAAGTCGGGGTCATCGGTCCGTTCTCCGGTCCGTTCGCGCTCCAAGGCAAGAACTTCAAGGCCGGCATCGACGCCTATATGGCGGTCAACGGCAACAAGGTCGGCAGCGATACGGTGGAAATCGTCTATCGCGACGTGCCGCAGGCCGATCCCGCCCAATCCAAGGCGCTGGCGCAGGAACTGATCGTCAAGGAAAAGGTCCAGTATCTCACAGGCTTCTACTTCACGCCCGATGCCATGGCGGTGACGCCGATCCTGAAGCAGGGCAATGTGCCGATGGTTATCATGAACGCCGCCACCTCGGCGATCGTGACCAAAAGCCCGCTCGTCGTCCGCACCTCGTTTACCACCTGGCAGACATCGACGCCGATCGCCAAGGTCGCCTTCGACGCCGGCGTCAAGAAGGTGATTTCGGTCGTCAGCGATTACGGCCCCGGCATCGACGCCGAGAACGCCTTCAAGACCGGCTTCGAAAAGGCCGGCGGCCAGATCGTCGAGGCGATCCGCATGCCGCTTGCGACCAACGACTTCAGCCCGATCATGCAGCGCATCAAGGATTCCGGCGCTGAGGGCGTGTTCGCCTTCCTGCCGTCAGGCCCGACGACGCTCGGCTTCGTCAAGGCTTATAATGACAATGGCCTGAAGGCTGCCGGCATCAAGTTCTTCGCGCCGGGCGATCTGACGCAGGAATCCGATCTGCCGGCGCTCGGCGATGCGGCACTCGGCATCCAGACGACCTTCCACTACGCCGTGTCACACGATTCTCCCGAGAACAAGGCTTTCGTCGAGGCGGCGACCAAAGCAATCGGCAACAAGGCCGAACTCTCCTTCCCCTCAGTCAGCGCCTATGACGGCATGTATGTCATCTACAAGATGATCGAGGCGACAGGCGGCAAACAGGATGCTGAGAAGGCCGTCGATGCGGTCAAGGGCCTTGCCTGGAAAAGCCCGCGCGGCCCGGTTTCGATCGATCCGGAAAGCCGCCACATCACGCAGAACATCTATCTGCGCGAAGTCGTCAAGGCCGGTGACGGGACCTACATCAACAAGGAGATTCAGATCTTCGAGAAGCAGGGCGATCCGGGCCTTGCAGCCGTCAAGTAACATCGAGCATCAAGACCGGTGACGGGCTTGGCCTGCGATCAGGCCGAGCCCGCCGCATCGAAGCAAGGGATGTCAATGCAGACAGTCTTCAGCATAGCCGTCGACGCCTTTGCCTATGGCATGGTGCTCTTCGTGATATCGATCGGCCTTTCGGTGACCATGGGGCTGATGCGTGTCGTCAACCTCGCCCATGGCGCCTTCGCGATGATCGGCGGCTACATCGCCTCCTATGTCGCCCGCGACCTCGGCCTCGGTTATGCTGCGGCGGTCATTGCTGCCGTTGTCATCACGATCATCGTCGCCATTCCGATCGAACGTTTTCTCTACCGCCGGATCTATGGCGCGCCGGAATTGACCCAGGTGCTGATGACGATCGGCATCACCTTCTGCGTCATCGGCATCGCCAATTATGTCATGGGACCGACGCTGAAGACCATACCGCTGCCCGCTGCGCTGCAAGGATCGGCCGATCTCGGCTTTCGCACCATTCCCGTTCACCGGCTTTTCGTCATCCTCTGCGGCCTCGCCGTGGCGCTCGCCCTCTGGTTTACGATCGACAGGACGACCTTCGGCGTCAAGCTGCGTGCCTCCGTCGATGATGCGGCGATGGCTGCGGCACTCGGCGTGCGCACCGAGGTCATCTATGCGGTAAGCTTTGCCGTTGCCGTCGGGCTTGCCGCCTTCGGCGGCGTGGTCGGCGCCGAACTCCTGCCCGTCGAACCCTATTACGCACTGCGCTACATGGTCACCTTCCTGGTCGTCGTTTCCGTCGGCGGCGCGGGTTCCATTCCGGGCGCCCTGATCGCCTGCCTGCTGCTGGGCGCGATCGATACGACAGGACGGTATCTGATGCCGGAATTCGGCGAGTTCTTCTTCTATCTGGCCGTGATCGCCATCATCTGCGTCTTCCCCCGCGGCCTTGCCGGAAGGGTGAAATAGGATGGCGCTTGTCATGAATGACGAAACCGGGCCTCTCCAGCATCGTCGCGGGTTCATCACCCGCGATCTTATCGGAATAGCGGTCATCGTAGCCATTGCCGCCATCGGCTATTTCACCTTCCCCGATAATCTCGCCCTTCTGAGCCGGATTATCACGATCGCGCTGCTCGTCCTGTCGCTCGATCTCGTGACCGGTTATTGCGGCGTCGCAACGCTTGGCCATGCAGCACTTTTCGGCTCCGGCGCCTATGCCGCCGGGATCCTGTCGGCGCATTACGGCATCAATGATCCGCTGCTGATGATGCTGGCCGGCGTCGCCGGCGGCGCGGTTGCCGGGCTGCTCTGCGGGGCCATCATCCTGCGTGCGCATGGGCTGCCGCAACTGGTGCTGTCGATTGCACTGATCAACCTCTTCCATGAATTCGCCAACAAGGCCTCGTCCTGGACAGGCGGCAGCGATGGACTTTCCGGCATCGCGCCGGACCCGGTCTTCGGCCTCTTCGAATTCGATCTCTACGGTCACACCGCCTTCTTCTTCGGAATGGCGCTGCTGCTGATCGTCTTCGTGCTGCTGAGGGTCCTGGTTCGCTCGCCCTTCGGCATGCTCTGTCGCGCCATCAAGCACGATCCGCTACGCATCCGCGCCATGGGCGCTTCACCGAAGGCAGCTCTGATCAGGATGTACGCGGTATCAGGTGCCGTTGCCGGTGTCGGCGGCGCCTTGAATGCGATCTCGACACAGGTCGTCGGCCTCGACAGCCTGTCTTTCACGCAGTCGGCCGAAGCGCTTGTCATGCTGGTGCTCGGCGGCACCGGTTCTCTCTTCGGGGCACTTTCCGGTACTGTCATCTTCATGCTCTTCGAGGACTATGTCTCCGCCGCCAATCCCTTCCATTGGCTGACCATGGTCGGCGCGCTGCTGATCGCCGTTGTGCTCTTTGCGCCCAAAGGTCTCTACGGGACGGCCGCAGCCTTCGTTAGCCGCCGCAGGGAGCAACGCTCATGAGCCCGGTCTTCGAAGTCGCCAATCTCAAGAAAGCCTTCGGCGGCCTTGCCGTCACCAATAATGTCTCGCTGACAATGTCACCTGGCGATCGCATCGCGCTGATCGGCCCGAATGGCGCCGGCAAGACCACCTTCGTCAACCTCGTGACCGGTAATCTCTCTCCCGATTCCGGCGAGGTTCGCCTGGGTGGCGAGCTGGTGACGAAGCTCGATGCGATCGGCAGGGTCAGACGCGGTCTTGTCCGCTCCTTTCAGGTGACGCGGCTCTTCCAGGACATGACCCCGGCCGAACATCTGGGACTTGCCGTCCTTCAACGCGATGGAAAGTCCGGGCACATGTTCGGCAATTTCCTGCGTATGCCCGATGTCATGGCCGAGGTCGATGATCTCCTTGGAAAACTCGGGCTGGCTTTCCTGATGCATCGCAAGGTCAGCGAAATCGCCTATGGCCAGCAGCGGCTTCTCGAGATCGCCGTGGCGCTGGCATTGAAGCCGAAAGTGCTGCTGCTCGACGAACCCGCAGCCGGCGTGCCGCAAAGCGATACCGGCCGCATCGAGCAGGCGCTGGCCGATCTGCCCGCCGATCTCGCCGTGCTGATGATCGAACACGACATGGATCTCGTCTTCCGTTTTGCCAGACGCGTCATCGTGCTTGCTTCAGGCGCGATCATCTTCGATGGCCTGCCGGAAGACGTCACCAAGGATGCGCGCGTGCGCGAGGCCTATCTCGGGAGCTATGCCAATGCCAGCCCTGTCGCTTGAGGTCGACAACCTGTCGGCCGGATATGGGCCGACGAGAGTGCTCGAAGGCATTTCCTTCTCCGTGCCGGCAGGTGCCCGGCTTGCCGTGCTCGGCCGCAACGGCATGGGCAAGACCACGCTCTTGGCAACGCTAGCAGGGCAGACAAGGCGATACGAGGGCAGCATCCGTCTCGGCGATTTGGATGTCACGACGGCACCGAGTGCTACACGCGCGCACAAAGGCCTCGGATATGTGCCGCAGGCGCGCTGTGTCTTCCCGACGCTGACAGTCGAAGAAAACCTTTTCGTCGGCTTGAAGGCGCGGCCGAAAACGGCGCTGGAGGAAGCCTATGCGATGTTCCCGCGCCTGAAGGAGCGCCGCCGCAACCTCGGCAGCCAGCTTTCCGGCGGCGAGCAGCAGATGCTCTCCACGGCCCGCACCATTCTCGGCCGTCCCGCCGTCCTGCTGCTTGACGAACCGCTGGAGGGCCTTGCGCCCGTTATCTGCGAGGAACTGATGGCGGCCTTCGCCGACCTTGCCAAGGCGGGAGACATGACCATCCTGCTGGTCGAGCAGCGCATCCAGAGCGCGCTCGATTTCGCCGATCAGGTCGTCATCCTCGAACGCGGCAGACTGGCATGGACCGGAACGCCGGAAAATCTCGCCAGGGATCACCAGGCTGTCGAGAGCCTGCTCGGGGTCGGCGGCCTGCATTGATGGGAATGATCGGCAAAAGCTCCGGCTCTGCTGATTGCCCCCTTTCGCCTTCAAGATTGCGCTGAACCCGCCGAGCAATCCATGCAGTATATCGTCATGACGACGTCATGATTGACCCGTCATGATTATCCTGCCTGAAAGTTTTCCGCTGGCCGAATTGACGGATCGCCTGAAAGGGCGAGAAACACCATGATCGATCAAGCGGCATCAACGTAAGACAAGGCGTAAATCCTCGTTCATAAAGAGGATCGAGTTTATGCCGCTCCCTTTACTTGAATAGTTGAGCTGTAATCGACCGGAATTTGTGGCGCTGACGGGCGGAATTGCTCTGACGCTCCATCTATTTCGGTTGCCAGATACCCGATAGGGTTGCATAGTCGAACAGAAAATCACACGGGAGGTAGAAATGGCAAACCACAAGCCGGTCGCAGGTGACGTATACCAGCCTATTTTCAACGTCGACAACCCGATCGACGGCAACATTCTGGACAATACCAGTTCCACGGATGCCGACGGAGACCAGGTGCGTCTCAACTTCGTCAATGGACAGCGAATTCCGCAACCGGCCGATCCGAACGGGCCTGCCACGACCACCACAGTCGAGGGAAGATATGGCACTCTGACCGTCTATTCCAACGGCAATTACACATACGAGCTCGATCATACCAACCCGGTGGTATCAGCGCTCGGCCCGGGAGACCAACTCGTCGACCAGTTCAATTTCAAGGTCTCAGATGGCAAAGGCGCCACCGACTTCGGCCTGCTCAATATCGCGGTCGACTTGCCGGAACACGGCAACATCTTCGTGAATTTCGAGGATGTCGGCAACCACGACTTCCCGACGGGCTACAAAGGCTTCGATTGGGGCGCCTGGCACGATGGTGACGACGCGACTGTGCGGGAGGAAGCGGATGGCAACCACTATCTGGGAGGAGGCGTGTTCTGGACACCCATCCAAGCCGCCGATGGCGGTCACTTTCAGATCGAGCAATTCAGTGTCGCAAACGGCACATCGGACTATGACAACGTTCTGACGATCGAAGGTCGTCTAAACGGCGATACCGTCTTCTTGGTCACGGTCAACGTCACCGCCGACAGCATTCATGACCCGCAAGTGATCGATCTTAGCGCCTACGGCGAAATCGACTATCTCATCCTCGACACCGAGCCCGTCATCACCGAAACGAGCGGCCCGGATTATTACGGCGCGCAATACGACAATTTTCATTTCATCGTTTGACGAAGGGGGAAAGGGCATCGTATCGCCGGAATCTTTGCACCTTCGCCAAGCGCGCGCTGCTGTAGCTATCTGATACCAAAATCTTGCGATAGCTGACGGGCCTGCGTCTTGCTAGCATAGGATCGTGCGAGGAGGCACCGTTATGCTGGGATGGAGGAAATGATGCAGCCAGTCGGGATCAGGTTAGCGGCGGTCATGTTCTCGCTTGCCGTATGGGCTATTATTATCGCTGTCGCATCTCACCTTTGGGCGACAAAGATGCCTCTATTGCTTCTGACGCTCTACAAATAGGCCTGTCCTCAGCGTTGGCGGAAATGCTGCAGCTCAGGGCGCAACGGGTTTGGTCCCCTCGCCGCGCAAAGGCCAACCAAGACAACTGCGAAGGGCACCATGGACGCTGTTGAAGGTGGGAAAGTCATCGACGCCTCCCGAACATTCCGCCCCAGAGCACAGAATTCTACGCTGATTACTCAAGCGTGGAAGGGAAAACTTTTGGTGAATTCTTAGCCCCGGAACTATGGTGGCACTTGCTGGCGAACTATGAGCAATTGACCTGTGGTCCGCAACGGCTCGAAAGCTGACCAAATTTGCGGAAGGGCACCTTCTTTTGGAGAGGGCGATTGAACCCGCCAAAGGCTGGCAGCCCGCTCGCTATCTCATCCGGAGATTTTTTTGACGCTGACGAAATCCGGCGGGGGTCACATTTCGCGGAATATAGCGGCTGCCACCAAATCAGACTGCAACGGCGATGTGACTTTGATTTGAGATGTCCGTTGGATCTTGGCCTCATAGAGATTCCAGATCGCCAGAAACAAGGTTGTCACGATGAAGATGGCCAGCACTGCGAGATGGATTTTGCCGATGCGGCGCGCGAAATAGGACTTGGCCTTGGCCTCGACAGCCTGGGCCATGGCCCTATTCCGCCTGTCGTTTTCGAGGAGATACCCGGCCATGCGTCCACGTGAACGATCCTGCACGCGGGACCGATCATCGTCCTTTGGCTCTGCACTCAACGCCCGACGCACGGCGCTAAAGATCAGGATCACCAGCAACACCCAGAGCATTAGGAAGGACAGGCCAAAAAGGCGTCCGCTGGGGATGGTCATATCCATCGCAGTCTCCGGGCTACAGAGCAATGATCGCCCCTGACATCAAAGAGGAACTGACATATGATTTCAACCTCGGGGCGCAACCTTCGCTTCGGGTAAGATGATCAGCCATTCACATCTTCGATGGCAGCTGCCAACTCACATACGTATATTTCCCGTCCATTGATAAAGCACCGAAAAACACCTGGGAGACCCCCGCATCACCCGACGGACATGCAGCGCCGTCTGGTGCGCTTTCATCCGCCGTTGTCATGCGAATCTCAGGGGCATTCGCCTCCCGCCGCAAATTCCTCTTCAGGGACCGCCGCCGGCTTTTGCTAGCATCCGGCTCGGTCTCGGCGATCTCAGCGACAACCGCCCGGCTTTAAGTTTGCCAGCGTTGCAAACATTCCAGCGTCGATGCCTTTGAATGTTTCCCAAGCTGGTAAACAAGGGATCGATGCCTTGAATACATCAATGGCCCTATATTTCCCAACGTCAAACGGCAGCTCGCCGATGAATATGACGCGGCGCAAGAGCGGGGCGAAGTCGCCGGGCAAAGGACGGCGCCAACGGGCGTTCCGAGAGGGAACGCCCGCCAACCGCCGCCGATGTCGGGCTAACCCGTAAGGACTTTTATGAAGCCCTGTCATCCGCCGACGCCGCGTGGGGCACAGCGAAGTCGCAGCAGTATCGGCTGCTACTGTCCCGTTTGGGGGTTTCTTGCAATTTGTTCGCCGGTTTGGGGGTTTCTTGCCCCTTCGCCCTGCACTTTCCCCGAGCCTGTCGGACCACTCTCCTTGGAGCCAGGCGCTTCGGCTCCGTTTTGCGGCCCGCCCAACCAATCACGAGTTATGTTGCCGGTGCCCATGCGACCAGCCGCGTATTCGGGTGGGTCTTGGATTGTCTTCTTGGCGGGAGGAGTCTTAGAGTTATCGGTCATCACGATCTCCACTGTTGCGCCTTGTTGGATTGAGTAAGGCGGACCAACGAAAATTATCAGACCAATGAATTGAAAACTACCCTAGGATTTAATTGTCGATTTTTCTGTCTATGGTTGTATAGTTTTAAGGTCCACCAGCGACATCGATGCGCGTTGCCGAGCGCTATGGTGACGAGGACAAAAACCGAATCGTTCGGGATTTACAGCCGACTGTCTTCCTACGCGCTCGCCGCTCCATCGATGCCTGCCGAGGTCCGTGAATCAATAGAGGCGCTGATCGCGGACGAGGGGCCGGCCGCTTGGTTCGCCGTGCGCCAACGCGGTTACGATCTTTCGCGTGACATGGCGGAGATGGGGGCGTGCGTCCGGGTTATCGCAATCCGCAGAAGAAATCGGTGCTGTTCAGGGCACCGGGTTTGCTCATTGGGGCTCTCGCGTTTGGTGCGGCCGGCGGCTGGACCGCGAGCGACTTGCTTGCCTCATTGAGCTCTTCTGGCGGCTCCGAACTGTCGTGCAGGATCAAGGGCAACATCTCCATCGACACGGGCGAGCGCATCTTCCACGTGCCGGAGCAGAAATGCTACGCACAGACGAGGATCAGCCCCCAGTATGGCGAGCGGTGGTTCTGCTCGGAACTTGAAGCTTGGGCGACCGGCTGGCGGAAATCGAAAGCGTAGTGCTTCATCGCATGTCGCACTCGTGTCGCGCAGAGTAGCCGTCACGAGCTTGCGACCATTGAAAATCAATGGCAATTTGTCGTAGGTTGCGCGACATAAAACCAGCCACCAAAGGGCAGCAATCAGCCGATAAGATATTGCTTTTACTTCGGCTTGACTGGTAGCGGAGGAGGGATTTGAACCCCCGACACAAGGATTATGATTCCTCTGCTCTGACCTACTGAGCTACTCCGCCACTGGTCAACGATACCCGCTCGCGAAGCGATGCCGGTTCGTGGGATGAGCGGCTTATAAGGTGCGCTTCGGCTTTGTGTCAAGCGCATGATCGAGAAAAACGGTGGGCTTTGCCGCCTCCCGTTTCCGATGGGTTTCAGGCGGCGACGGGGCTGGCCAAAAGCGCCTTCAGGCAGGCTTCCGCCGAAGGTTCGCGCTCGGAGCGTTCGATGAAACCGCCGCCGAAGACGCGGGCGTTGTCGCCGGGGGCCGAATAAAGCGCGCAGGCCTGGCCGGGTGCGATGCCCGCCTCGCCGACCGTCAGGTCGACATAGGTGCCTGTTGCATCGACATGCAGCACGGCGGGCGCCGGCGCCCGTGTCGAGCGGACCTTGGCGTAACAGGCAAAGCCCTTGCCGGACGCGGCTTCCTGAAGTGTCTCATCGCCCAGCCAGTTGATGTCGCGCAGGTAGACGCGGTGCGTTTCCAGCGCCTCCTTCGGTCCGACGATGACCCGGCGCGAACGGGCGTCGAGAAAGACGACGTAGAGCGGTTCGCCGGTAGCGATGCCGATGCCGCGGCGCTGGCCGATCGTGAAATGCAGGATACCCTCATGGGTTCCGAGCACGCGGCCATCGAGATGGACGATATCGCCGGCAAGCGCCGCATTCGGCTTCAGCTTGGTGATGACGTCGGAATATTTGCCCTGCGGCACGAAACAGATGTCCTGGCTGTCGGCCTTCTTGGCAACGACGAGGCCCATCTCTTCAGCAAGCCTGCGGGTCTCGGCCTTCGGCAGGCCGCCCAGGGGAAAGCGGAGATAATCGATCTGCTCCTGCGTCGTGGCGAAGAGGAAATAGCTTTGGTCGCGGTCGGCATCGGCCGGGCGGAAAAGCGCGCGGCGGCCGGGATTGTCCGGCGAAGGGTTCAGTCCCGAGCGGATATAGTGACCGGTCGCCAGCGCATCAGCGCCAAGCTCCTTGGCGGTCGCCAGCAGATCGGCGAATTTGACGGTCTGGTTGCAGGAAACGCAAGGGATCGGCGTTTCGCCCGCCACATAGCTCTCGGCGAAGGGATTGATCACCGTCTCGCGGAAGCGCTTTTCGTAATCGAGCACATAATGCGGGATGCCGAGCGTTTCACAGACGCGGCGCGCATCGTCGATATCCTGGCCGGCGCAGCAGGAACCGGCGCGGTGAACGGCGGCGCCATGATCGTAAAGCTGCAGCGTAATGCCGAGCACATCGTAACCCTGCTGTTTGAGAAGGCCGGCGACGACGGATGAATCGACGCCGCCCGACATGGCAACGACGACACGGGTCTCTTCCGGCTTCTTGTCAAAATCCAGTGTGTTCAACGATGGTGCCATTCTGCTTGGGTCACGATCCGCCATTGCGCTGCAATTGCGGCGGATTGCTGATCTCCGGCGGGATCGGCCGCCGTCTCTCGATGAGGCACCGATATAGAAAGGATTGTCCCTGGACGCAAGGGGCGGCGTTCGGCGCCTGAGCGTTTCGCATTCCCGTACAAAGAAAGGCGCAGCCGAAGCCGCGCCTTGGAAGCGGGGGTGCGGCTCAAGTGCCGATCAGCTTGTTGCAGGCGAATGCGATGCCCGGATTGGCGATAATGGCGGTCACGAGCGCCAGTCCGATCATCGAGAATGAATAGCGTTTCATAGACATCCTCCTTTCCAGCCCACGACAATTATGCCGCTTCTGCCGCCTTTCTCAAAATGACGAATGCTTGATAGCGCCAGGGGGCATGCGCCGGACGGCTGATCCCCGCTACAGAGCAAGCGCTTCTATCTGCGTGACGAAGCGGCCTTGAGACCGCCGCCGTGGATCAGCGCCTCCGCCTCGTGCTGCGGCATCGGCCGGCCGAGCAGATAGCCCTGCACCTCACTGAAACCTTCGGCGCGCAGCTTCTGCAACTGCTCCTCCGTCTCGATCCCTTCGGCCAGGGTCGTCGCATTGAAGCCGGAGCCGATGCCGGCGACGGCGCGCACGATGGCGAGATTGCCCGCATCCGTCTCGATACCCGAAACGAAGCTGCGGTCTAGCTTGATCTTGTCGAAGGGGAAGGACCTCAGATAGCTCAGCGACGAATAGCCGGTGCCGAAATCGTCGATGGCGATGCGGACGCCGAGCGCCTTCAATGCCCGCAGCAGCGGCAGGCTTTGGTCGGCATCGGTCAGGAATACGGACTCGGTGATCTCGATTTCAAGCCGGTCGGCATTGAGGCCCGTCTCGTCGAGCGCCGCCACCACGGTCGAAAGCAGGCTCGCATGCCGAAACTGGCTGACGGAGAGATTGACGGCGATCCTCAGATGAACGGGCCAACCGGCAGCCGCGCGGCAGGCTTCCCCGATCACCCAGTCGCCGATCGGCACGATGAGGCCGGTCTCCTCGGCAAGCGGAATGAATTCCATCGGCGCCACCAGCCCGCGCTTGGGGTGGCGCCAGCGGATCAGCGCCTCGAAGCCGCCGATGCCGTCATTGTCGAGCCGCACGATCGGCTGGTAGTGCAGTTCGAACTGGCGCTTCTCCAGCGCTTCCCACAGCTCGGCGGTCATCACGTGCCGGCGCTCGGCGGCAAGCCGCATTTCCGTCTCGTAGAAACGATAGGTCGAGCGTCCGCTCTCCTTGGCGGCATAGAGCGCAAGATCCGCGTGCCGCATCAGCACATCCGCGTCGCCGGCATGATCGGGCGCCAAGGCGATGCCGATACTGCAGGTGACGTGCTCCCGGACGCCGTCGAGATCGAAGGCACGGCTCAGCGCCTTGAGCAGCCGCTGCGCAAAACGCACTGCCCGCTCCGGCTCGTCGAGCTCCAGCACGACGGCGAATTCGTCGCCGCCAAGACGGGCGACAAGATCACCCTCCTCCGCCAGTTGACGCAGCCGCTCCGACACCTGGCAAAGCAGCGCGTCGCCGGCGGCGTGTCCCTTGCTGTCGTTGATATGCTTGAAGTGATCGACGTCGATATAAAGCAGCGCAATCGGGCTGTCGGCGGCCGCTTCGACCGCCCGCTGGTTGATACGCATGGAAAATGCCGCCCGGTTCGGCAGGCCGGTGAGCGGATCATGCATAGCGAGATGGGCAAGCTTTGCCTCAACGGCGCGCTCCTCCGTCACGTCTTGCGAGATACCGAGCAGATAACGCGGCGAATGGCCCTCGGGCGTCGGCAGGGCGCGCTTGACGGTGCGCAGGAGGCGCGGCGCACCGTCGGCGCGCAGCATGGTCTCCTCGAAGCTGATCGCCGTATTGGCTTCGAAGGCCCGGCGATCCTGCTCGCGGAAGGCGTCTGTCTGACTGGGAGGAAACAGCGCCCGGTCGGTTCGGCCGACCACGTGCTCCGCCCGCATGCCGACGATGTCGCCGCAGGCCTCATTGAAGAGAATGTAAAGCCCGTCGGCTTCCATGTCCTTGACGAAGACGCCGACCGGTAGGTTGTCGACGATGCTGTCGAGAAGCGAGCGTGTATCGCTGATCTGGCGTTTGGCGGCGTTGACCTCGCTGCGGTCCTGCACGATCGCCAGGATTGCGGCCCTGCCCTCGAAGCGCACTTCTCGGCCATAGGTCAGCACTTCGAAGGTCTCGCCACTCGCCTTGAGGTGAACCCAGCGCTCCGCCTTTTCCATGTCGGTTCGACCGCTGACAGCGTCGATCATCCGTTCCCGCTCATGCTCAGGGCGAATATCCAGAACCGTCATGCGCCGGTATTCGTCCGCACCGTAGCCGTAAAGTGCCGCCGCCGCCTCGTTGACGATGAGAAAGCGCAGCGATGTCGGATCATAGACCCACATCGGCGACGGATGCGTTGCAAACAATGACCGGAAGTCGTCGTTTAATGCTTCGATCTGCTCGGTCTTCTGCAAGGGGGCCATGGAAATTCGCGTGCCGTTGATGCCGATGCCAGGGGTATACCGAGAAAAGTTAAATAAAATCAGAATCATACTCAGGGTTAAACTTTAGGCTTCCGCCTTCAGAATGTGCAAAGCGGCGGTCTGCCATCACGATCTCGGCCCTCGATAAAATGATTTGGGCGCGCTGGAACAATTCCGTCGATCGTGCGTTGCGGCTGATCGATGTCGCATTCGAATTGCTGAGGAGGGTTTCATGGGCAGGTTCGGCACGACGACGGATTACAGCAGAATCAGACATTGGATCGAGGCGCGCGGCGGCCATCCCGCCCGCATCAAGAACGCACCGGACAGCGAAACCGTCCGCGTCGATTTTTCCTCGGAACCGGAAGAGATTTCCTGGGATGAATTCTTCCAGGGCCTCAACGGCAGCAGGCTCGCCTTCCTTCACCGCACCAAGGCTGAAGACGATGCCGCCCGTTTCGGCAAAATCCGCCGCCGGAAACGCCGGCACCATTAATTTGTCTTCTGAAACAGCAAAAAACCCGGCGCCGTTTCCAGCGCCGGGTTTTTCATTTCCTTGGGAGGAAAAACTCAGTCAATATTGAAGGTCAGCGGCTTTGCCTGGCGTACCGCCTGGTGGGCGGTCAACTCAGCAAGCACCGCGTCATCAACCTTGCCGTCGACATAGAGCAGCGCGATGGCGTCGCCGCCCTGCTTGTCGCGGCCGAGCTGGAAGTTGGCGATGTTGACGCCGGCAGCGCCAAGCGTCGTGCCGATGAAGCCGATCATACCGGGAACGTCCGTATTGGTGATGTAGATCATGTGCGAGCCGACATCGGCATCGAGGTTGATACCCTTGATCTGGATGAAGCGCGGCTTGCCGTCCGAAAACACCGTGCCGGCCACCGAGCGTGTCATGCTTTCGGTGGTCACCGTCAGCTTGATATAGCCGTCGAAGACGCCTGTCTTGTCGCGCTTGACCTCGGAAAGCACGATGCCCTTTTCCTTGATCATGATTGGCGCCGAAACCATGTTGACGTCGGCGACCTGCGGGCGGATGAGGCCGGCGAGCACGGCGCTCGTCAGTGCCCGCGTGTTCATGTTGGCGGTGACGCCGTCATAGAGGATTTCGATTTCCTTGATCGGCTCTTCGGTGACCTGGCCGACGAAGGCGCCGAGAACGTCGGCAAGACGGATGAAGGGCTTCAGGATCGGCGCTTCCTCAGCGGTGATCGACGGCATGTTGATGGCGTTGGAGACCGCACCATTGACGAGGTAATCCGCCATCTGTTCGGCCACCTGCAAAGCGACGTTCTCCTGCGCCTCGGTCGTCGAGGCGCCGAGATGCGGCGTACAGACGACGTTCGGCAGGCCGAAGAGCGGGCTTTCCTTGGCGGGTTCGACCTCGAACACGTCGAAGGCGGCACCCGCGACATGGCCCGACTTGATCGCTTCGGCAAGCGCTGCCTCATCGACCAGGCCGCCGCGGGCGCAGTTGATGATGCGCACGCCTGGCTTGGTCTTTGCCAGTGCTTCCTTGTTGAGGATGCCGCGCGTCTTGTCGGTCATCGGCACATGCAGCGTGATGAAATCGGCCCGGGCGAACAGCTCTTCGAGTTCGACCTTGGTGACGCCCATCTCCTCGGCGCGCTCCTTGGAGAGGAACGGATCGTAGGCGACGACGTGCATCTTGAGGCCGATGGCCCGGGCGCAGACGATCGAGCCGATATTGCCGGCGCCGATAACGCCGAGCGTCTTGCCGGTGATCTCGACGCCCATGAACTTCGACTTCTCCCACTTGCCGGCCTGCGTCGAGGTATCGGCTGCCGGAAGCTGGCGGGCGACGGCGAACATCAGCGCGATCGCGTGTTCGGCCGTCGTGATCGAGTTGCCGAAGGGCGTGTTCATCACGATGATGCCGCGGCGCGAGGCGGCCGGGATATCGACATTGTCGACGCCGATACCGGCACGGCCGACGACCTTGAGGTTCGTCGCCGCCTCGATGATCTTTTCCGTCACCTTGGTGGCGGAGCGGATGGCCAGGCCATCATACTTGCCGATGACTTCGAGCAGACGGTCTTTGTCCTTGCCGAGCTGCGGTTCGAAATCGACTTCGACGCCGCGGTCGCGAAAAATCTGGACGGCGGTTTCCGACAATTCGTCGGATACGAGAACGCGAGGTGCCATGATGGCCTCCTTCAAAAGTGTTCAGCGATGAATGAATCAGGAATGGGCTCCGCCCTATGGCGGAGCCGGATGCGATCACCTCAGGCGGTCGCCTGAGCGAGCTGCGCCTTCTGTGTTTCGAAGGCCCAGGAAAGCCAGGGCATCAGCTTCTGCATGTCGGATGCCTCGATCGTGGCGCCGGCCCAGATCCGCAGGCCCGACGGCGCGTCACGGTAGTGGCCGACGTCATAGGCGACACCTTCCTTTTCCAGGAGGCCGACCAGGCCCTTGGCAAAATTCGCCCGACCGTCGTCGTCAAGCGCTGCGATGTCCTTGTCGACGATCTTCAGGCAGACGGAGGTGTTGGAGGCCGTCTCCGCCTTGACGGCGAGATTGGCGATCCAGTCGTTTGCCGCGACGAAATCGTGGATGACCTTGGCATTGGCATCGGCACGCGCGATCAGCCCCTTGAGGCCGCCGACCTGCTTCGCCCAGACAAGCGCATCGATATAATCCTCGACGCAGAGCATCGACGGCGTGTTGATCGTCTCACCCTGGAAGATGCCCTCCGTCAGCTTGCCGCCCGAAGTCATCCGGAAGATCTTCGGCAGCGGCCAGGCCGGCGTGTAGGTAACCAGACGCTCGACGGCGCGCGGCGAAAGGATGATGACGCCGTGGGCACCCTCGCCGCCCAGAACTTTCTGCCAGGAGAAGGTGACGACGTCGAGCTTGGCGAAATCGAGTGCCTGCGCGAAAGCCGCCGAGGTGGCGTCGCAGATCGTCAGGCCCTTGCGGTCGGCCGGGATGAAATCGGCATTCGGCACGCGCACGCCCGAGGTGGTGCCGTTCCAGGTGAAGACGACGTCGCGGTCGAAATCGACGGCGGACAGATCGGGAAGCTCGCCGTAACCGGCTTCGAGCTTGCGCACATCCTTGAGCTTCAGTTGCTTGACGACATCGGTAACCCAGCCGGCGCCGAAGCTTTCCCAGGCGAGCATGTCGACGCCGCGTTCGCCGAGCAGCGACCAGAGCGCCATTTCGACGGCGCCGGTGTCGGACGCCGGAACGATGCCGATGCGGTAATCCGCCGGCACTTCGAGAATTTCACGGGTAAGGTCGATGGCCTGTTTGAGCTTGGCCTTGCCGACCTTCGCGCGGTGCGAACGGCCGAGGGCCGCGTCGGAAAGGGCTTCGAGTGACCAACCGGGGCGCTTCGAGCAGGGGCCAGAAGAAAAATGAGTATTGTTCGGACGGATGTCCGGCTTTGCGGTCTTCGCCATGATGCTATCCTCTCAGATAGAAAGCCCTTCGTTGGGGAAGGGTGTCCCGCCGCCGTGTGTATGGACCCGGCGCGTCATAGTCAAGATCGAAGTGTCGCGGGCGGAACATATTTTGACGCAGGGCGGGATGGCCGCAATAGGAAAGAGCCGCCCGGTCGGGGCGGCTTTCAGATGTCAGGGGATCGGACTTACTTGTAGACAGGCTGCTGCAGCGGGATTTCCGGCGGCGGTTCGTAGCTCGCCTGGGCGCAACCGCCGAAGAGATAGCGGGCGCCGACGCGGGCTTCGTGGGCGCTCAGACCCTTGTCGCGGCCCGGGCCGCCATTGTCGGCATAGCCGAACATGTTGCCGCCATCGATATGCAGGTAACGGTAGCCGACATCGGCCTTGATGTTGCAGGTCACGTCGATCGAAGCGCCGGCCATGAGCGCGTAGGTGAAGCGCCAGTTGCCCTTGCCGCCATGGGTGACCTGGTCGTCGCAGAAGCTGCCGTCATCGGCACAGGCGACGTTGCTGAGGTTCTTCCACTTCACGTAAGAACCGCCGATACCGGCGCCGACATAAGGCGTGACGTAGCCGTAGGTGCCGAGATCGACATAGGCGTTGGCGAGCAGCGTATAGGCTGTCAGCGAAGAGCGGTCGCTCGAGGTGCAGTCCACCAGCGGAAAGCCGCACTGCCCGACCGTCGAGCCGTTGAAATCCGCCTGGGTGAGATAGTCGAAGGTCAGATCGGTGCGCAGATAGCTGTTGATCTGGTAACCGACACCACCGCCGACAGTCCATGTATCGTCCAGATCGGCGTCGTCGAAATCGACCTCCGTGGCGTTGCTGCCCTGGAAATAGCGGGCGCCGCGCAGATCGGTGAAGGCATAGCCGACATCGCCGCGCAGGTACCAGCCAGTCGCTTCGGTGACCGTCACCTCAGGCGGCTGCTCCGGGATAGGCTCGGCAGGGGCGAGGTCCGCGGAATAGGCGTTTGTCGCGATCAACAATGCGGCGAAGATGCCGGACAAGCTTCTTTTCATGGATCCCACTCCAAAATCCCGTTGCGTCGGCAGGCTCGGTCGCTGCCAATCTGGTACGCTTGGGATGGATAATGAATGGGAAACGTTAAAAGCTGCTTAACCACGATTATTTACCTTGATGCCAGGCATCAAGGCGGCCCGAAACATAGATCGGTTTGCTCATCGGGATGGTATGGCCGCGGCGATCGGCTCAAAATAGTGCGCATGCATAACAAAAGCCGGCACTTGTGCCGGCTTTTGACATCTCGCCCCGAAAAAATCAGGCGGCAGTCCGGACGTTCGAGATGGTGCCGATCAGCTCGTTGACGATGCGCTCGATCTGGGCGCGGTCGTCGCCTTCGGCCATGACGCGGATCAGCGGTTCGGTGCCGGAGGGGCGGATGACGAGGCGGCCGTTCCTGGCAAGCTCGGCTTCGGCATCGGCGATCGCCTTCTGCACCTGGATATCCTCCAGCGGCTTGCCACCGCTGATGCGAACATTGCGCAGCAGCTGCGGCACCGGCTCGAAGCGACGGCAGACCTCGCTGACGGTCCGGCCGGTGCGTTTGACTGCAGCCAGGATCTGCAGGGCCGCGACGAGACCGTCGCCGGTCGTGCCGTAATCCGAAAGCACGATATGGCCCGACTGCTCGCCACCGACATTGTAATTGTGCTGGCGCATATGCTCGACGACGTAGCGGTCGCCGACCCGCGTGCGGGCAAGCGCCAGGCCACGCTCATCGAGAAAGCGCTCGAGACCGAGATTGGACATGACGGTGGCGACGATGCCGTTGCCGCGCAGCTGCTGGCTCTCGGCCCAGCTTTCGGCGATGACGGCCATCAACTGGTCGCCGTCGACGATCGAACCGTTTTCATCGACGATGATGACGCGATCCGCGTCGCCGTCGAGCGCGATGCCGATATCGGCGCGCACCTCGTCGACCTTCTTCTGCAGCGCGACGGGACTGGTGGAACCACAATTGAGGTTGATGTTGATGCCGCTCGGCTCGTTGCCGATAGTGACGACCTCAGCACCGAGTTCCCAGAGCACGGCGGGCGCCACCTTGTAGGCGGCACCGTTGGCGCAATCGATGGCGATCCGGAGACCCTGCAGCGTGACGTCGCGCGGCAGCGTGCGTTTGACGTGCTCGAGATAGCGATAGATATCGCCATCGACGCGCTTGGCTCGGCCGATTTCCTCAGCCTTGGCAAGCTGCCCCGATAGATCCTTCTCGAGCAGATCCTCGATCTGCGCTTCGATGTCATCGGAGAGCTTGTAGCCGTCCGGACCGAAAAGTTTGATACCATTGTCTTGGAAGGGATTGTGCGAAGCCGAAATCATCACCCCAATATCGCATCGCAGGGAACGCGTCAGCATGGCAACCGCAGGTGTCGGAATAGGGCCGAGCAGGAACACGTCCAGTCCAGCCGCGGTAAAACCGGCCACGAGGGCATTCTCCAGCATGTATCCTGACAGGCGTGTGTCCTTGCCGATCACCACACGATGACGGTGGGCGCCGTTACGGAAAATCGTTCCTGCGGCGATGCCAACCCGCATCGCAAGGTCCGGTGTCATAGGGAAGACGTTGGCCTGGCCGCGAATGCCGTCCGTACCGAAATAGCGTCTTTTCATCTGCACTCCTGCGCTTTCCGCGCGCCATTCAAGGCAGCGCACCGTTCCAAGCAAATCCGGCTTCAGTGAATTGTCGTCAATCCACGAGCGTGATTCATGCTTGCCTCAATTCAGCGGAATGCCACAAAATGCGGCGATCAGCACGTAAATTAGCAAGAAAAATGATTATATCCCGTTACCAATTGAAAAAGCCGGATCTCCCACGTCGGAAATCCGGCCTTGTTCAAGGTGGTGTCGCTGTTCAATGCGGCTGCGGTTCGAGGCCGCCTTCGGGCTCGTCACCCTTGGTGACGGGCCGTGCGCCGGCCTTCGGAACGGCTGAGCCGCGGCTCGGCGGCGAATCATCGCCGAGATCGCGGGAAGGCTTTTCGCCGCGGATCAGCGCCTTGATCTCTTCGCCGGTCAATGTCTCGTATTCGAGCAGACCTTCGGCAAGGGCGACGAATTCGTCGTGCTTTTCCATCAGGATCGTGCGGGCCTGCGTATAAGCTTCGTCGATCAGGCGGCGCACTTCATTGTCGATCTTCTGCGCGGTTGCCTCCGAAACATTCTTCGACTGCGAAACCGAGTGACCGAGGAAGACTTCCTGCTGGTTCTCGCCATAGGCGACCTGACCGAGCTGATCGGAAAAGCCCCATTGCGTGACCATGGCGCGGGCGAGTTTGGTCGCCTGCTCGATGTCGGAAGAGGCACCCGAAGTGATGTTCTCTTTGCCGAAGGTGAGCTCTTCGGCCACGCGGCCGCCCATCATGATGCAGAGGCGCGAAACCATCCACTTGTAGCTCATCGAGTAGCGGTCGCCCTCGGGAAGCTGCATGACCATGCCGAGCGCACGGCCGCGCGGAATGATCGTCGCCTTGTGCAGCGGATCGGCGACGGCGACATTGAGCGCGGTGATGGCGTGTCCCGCCTCATGGTAAGCGGTGAGCTTCTTTTCCGCCTCGGTCATCGCCGAGGACCGGCGCTCGGCGCCCATCATGATCTTGTCCTTGGCGTCCTCGAATTCCTGCATGGTGACGACGCGCTTGTTGCGGCGGGCGGCCATGAGGGCGGCTTCGTTGACAAGGTTCATCAGGTCGGCGCCGGAAAAACCGGGCGTGCCGCGGGCGAGAATCTTGAGATCGACATTCGGCGCCAGTGGAACGTTGCGGGCATGTACCTTGAGGATACGCTCGCGGCCGACGATGTCGGGGTTCGGCACGACGACCTGACGGTCGAAACGGCCGGGACGCAGCAACGCCGGATCGAGCACGTCGGGGCGGTTGGTGGCGGCGATCAGGATCACGCCTTCATTCGCCTCGAAGCCGTCCATTTCGACCAGCAGCTGGTTCAGCGTCTGCTCGCGTTCGTCATTGCCGCCGCCGAGACCGGCGCCGCGATGGCGGCCGACGGCATCGATTTCGTCGATGAAGATGATGCAGGGCGCATTCTTCTTGGCCTGCTCGAACATATCGCGCACGCGGCTTGCACCGACGCCGACGAACATTTCGACGAAATCGGAGCCTGAAATGGTGAAGAAGGGCACATTGGCTTCGCCGGCGACCGAGCGGGCGAGCAGCGTCTTGCCGGTACCCGGAGGACCGACGAGCAGCACGCCACGCGGAATCTTGCCGCCGAGACGCTGGAACTTCTGCGGATCACGCAGGAATTCGACGATTTCCTCGAGATCCTGCTTGGCCTCGTCGACACCGGCAACGTCTTCGAAAGTCACGCGGCCATGCGCTTCGGTCAAGAGCTTGGCCTTGGACTTGCCGAAGCCCAT
This sequence comes from Rhizobium sp. WSM4643, assembly GCF_025152745.1. Lineage (NCBI taxonomy): Bacteria > Pseudomonadati > Pseudomonadota > Alphaproteobacteria > Hyphomicrobiales > Rhizobiaceae > Rhizobium > Rhizobium sp. WSM4643. The sequence continues at coordinate 3,649,586 of NZ_CP104040.1, forward strand.
CGCACCGCGCGAGCCGCCTTGCATCTGCCGCATGAAGAACAGCCAGACGCCGAGAATCAGAAGCATCGGCAAAAGCGTGCCGAGATAGCTCAGGAAGCCGGAAGAACCATCAGTCTCGGGACGCGCGGTGACGGCCACGTTCTTGCCCTGCAGGCGGTCGAGCAGACTGTCGTCGATCACAGGCGAATAGGTCTGGAAGGTATTGTTGTTCTCCAGATATGTCCCGGTCAACCGGTTACCGGTGACCACGACATCCTTCACGCGGCCCGCATCGACCTCACGCAGAAACTGCGAATAAGGGATTTCGCGGGAGCCCGTCTGTGCCGGCGCCGTCTGGAACATACTGAAAAGGGCGATCAGCAGAAGCGCGATGATGGCCCACAAGGCGAAATTACGTAAGTTAGGGTTCATTGAACTCCCCAGCATGGAACAGCCGCCTCATGGCGACAGTCTTATTCGTTTCTAACATAGGGTTGCGCCGCACGATTGCCAAGGCGACACCCCAGGTCAGATGGTTTTTCCGTCAATACTTCTTAAAGGCAGCCTCGCATAGGGCGCCGTCGCGAAAACCGCCGAAAGCCTATTGGCAAAGATGAAGTCAAATCGTGTCAAAAAGCGGTCGAAGGGTGCGAAATAGGGCGTCAGTTCGACCTTACGGACGGATTCCTCAGATAAAGGGGGTCCCTCGGCAGACAAAACCGGCGCTGCGGCGACGGCGCGCTTCCATGCACCCTTGGGAAGGTCCCTGCCCAAGCCTCCCTCATTCCTGTGCTCGTCACGGGAATCGAGCGCGCCCAAGTCCTTGGGCGCGGGAGACTCTTCGCGCATTGTTGAGTCATTCACCGCGCCGACGCGCGGTGGCTGGATTCCTGTGACATCCCTCGGGTTGGACCCGAGGGCGGGAATGAGGGAGTGTCCGGCCTGGGCTTCCACCTCTATAGTCGTTCCAGACCTATTTACGGCCCCGAACCTTCCATCCCAAACCCCAGCCGCTCCCGGCTGCAGAACTAGGGGCAATATCCCCCGGCTCTCGCGCGCCAGATAAAGCCCGTCACGCCTGAGATCGAACACCACCCTGCCGGCGGTCACCCGTGCCGGCTTGCTGCCGGTGGCAAATGCAAGGAGACGCTCCATCTGCGCCCTGCCCGGCGCAAACGGTTGTCCACCGAAAACGGCTGCCAGACGGCCGAGTGCATAATCGAGGACCGCCCGATCCTGCCGCAGCCCGTCGGGCGTCACCTGCCCGAGTAGACCGCCGTGAAGCGTGAAATGACGATCCAGCCATTCTGCTCCCCTAGCCGAAAGAGCCAGCCGCGCTTCCCAAGCCGCGCGGACATTCCTCTCGGCACCTGCATCGGCCGAGAGCTTCCGGCGTGTCCGCACGCGCTCATAGGTCACATCTTCGTTGCTCGGATCATCGATCCACGGCACGCCCCGCTCCCTGAGGAAAGCGCGGATATCTGCCCGGCTGGAAAAGAGAAGCGGCCGCCAAATCCAGAAGCGCCGGTTGAAAAGCACCGCATCCGCAATGCCGGTCGAAATCTGCTCCGTTCGCATCCCACGCATCTGCAGTGTTTCACGCTGGTCGTCCAACGTATGGCCAGTGACGATGAGATCGGCTTCGAAACTTTCGGCGGCGGTTGCCAGCAGGCCATAGCGCGCCTCGCGAGCCGCCGCCATGATGCCGGTTTTCGGCTTGTCGCCCTCCCAGATCATGGTGGTGTGGGGAATGCCAAGCGATGCGCAGAGGTCTGCGACTTCACGCGCCTCGTCTGCCGAGCCGGCGCGCAACGCATGGTCGACGGTTGCAGCGCAAAGGGAAATCTTGAGATGGGGTGCGGCCTTCAGGGCTTCATCAAGGAGAAGAAGCAGGCCGGTGGAATCGCTGCCGCCCGATATTGCGACGAGAATGCGTGCGGGGCTTTGAAGCGACGAAAGAAACTGGAGGATCGCCCGTTGAGGCGATGCGGTTTCCGGAGACATTCCGGAAACCCTTAGCAGGCGAGGCGCTTCTGTTCGCTCGCAACCTTGCTTATGACGGCGCGCGAGGCCTTCGGATAACGCTTCGACACTTCGCGCAGCGTCGCGCACGCCGTCTCGGTATTGTCGAGGGCGGCAAGCGACATGCCGAGCTTCAGCAGCATTTCCGGCGCCTTTTCCGATGTGCCGTATTTCTGATGTGCATTGAGAAAGGTCTTGGCGGCCTCATTGTACTTGCCCTGCGAATAGAGTGCTTCGCCGAGCCAGAAATTGGCATCCGCCGCCCGCGCGCTGCTCGGGTAGTGGGTGATATACTGCGTGAATTCCTGTTCGGCTGTGCTGTAATCACCGGATAGCACGTGCCCGTAGGCGGCCTTATACTGGTCGGCCTCGCTGCCGAGCGAAGCGGTCTGCTGCGGCGTTTTGCTATTGGCATCGGGAATCGGACCGGAACCGATCTTGGCATTTTCGTCGACGCTTCCGCCGATCGGATTGCCGTTCTGATCGAAATCGATCGAGCCGAGCTCCTTCGGTGGTTGGCCGAGACCGCTATTCTCCGGCACGCTGGTGGAGGGAGCCGTTTCGGCTCCCTGCGGTGCTTGGATCACCCTGGCAATATCGTCGCCGCCGGAGGCTGCTGGAGCGCCATCGGTCTCGCTCTTCTTGACAGGTGCCTTGGCGGCACCGCCGCCACCGGTCTTTTCGAGCTGCTGGAAGCGGAATTCATTGTCTTCCTGCTGCTTGCGGATCGTCTCCTGCATCTGCAGAAGCTGAAAGCTCATCTCTTCGATCCGGCCGTTCAGCTGCCGCAGCTGCTCTTCGAGCTGCTGCACGCGGATCTCCGCGTCGCCGCTCTGCACCTTGACAACAGGCGGCGCCGCCTGGTTTTCCGCGGATCGGTCGCCGAGATGTAGCCCGAAAAACGAGGCGGAATGGGCCGCCCGTTCGCTTCCGGTCACAGCCGCGAGGCACAGCATGCCTGCCACGACAAGTTTCTTCATATGTATCGTCCTGTCCCAGTGATTCTTCGCACCTCGATGGCACGAACAGGAGATTTTTCCAATTGCTTTCAAAAAGCAACGGAGTCTGGCCAAAGTGTGGTCAAAAAGAAAAGGCGGCCCCACGCGGGACCGCCTTTCGAAAAAGCGAATTGTTGCTCGGCAGTTACATGCCCGCGCCGCCAAGCACGGTAACCGCGCGGCGGTTCTGCGACCAGCAGGAAATATCGTCGCAAACGGCGACCGGACGTTCCTTGCCGTAGGAGATCGTCTTCAGGCGCTGCGCCGGGACGCCGCGCGAAGCGAGATAGTCCTTGGCGGCAGCCGCACGGCGGGCGCCGAGCGCGAGGTTGTATTCGCGCGTGCCGCGTTCGTCGGCATGGCCTTCGACGGTGATCTGGTAGTTCGGGTAGCGGGCGAGCCACTGGGCCTGACGGTCGAGCGTCTGCGAGGCGTCGGCGCGGATCGACGAGGAGTCGGTATCGAAGAAGATGCGGTCGCCGACATTGACCGTGAAGTCCTGGGCAGAGCCCGGCGTCGCGGCGCCAGCACCAGTGCCGAGCCCGAGGTCGCCGGCGCTGTTCGGCGGCTTCTTGGCGCAGCTTGCGAGCGCTAGGCCGGCGATAAGCGCGATCATGACGGGGTTGCGGGCGAAATTCTGCATGCGGCTCATTGCCGGGGTATGAATTCGGCTCATGGCCGGTCTCCTTGCGATTTCATCAGGGTTTCCGGACAGTAACCGCACTCGGTTAACCGCCCCTCAAAGATTATGGTTAACGATTTACTGATTTGTCCCGGGTCGCTCGGTTCCATGACTTTGGGGCGACAAGAAGGCAGCAGCGCATCGCCTACTCCATAAGCGGCGACCAGGCCGGGTCGGAACCGTAGGTCGGCGTCTTCACGAGTTGCTCGTTGTAACCGGTCAGATCGATCGAATAGAGCTGCGGGCCACCTGCGCCTGCCGCCTGGCGGAAGAACATCAGCACGCGGCCGTTCGGCGCCCAGGTCGGGCCCTCATTGTGAAAGCCGGTCGTCAGGATGCGCTCGCCGGAACCATCCGGCTTCATCACGCCGATTGAGAACTTGCCGCCGGCCTGTTTGGTGAAGGCGATGAGATCGCCGCGCGGCGACCAGACCGGCGTCGAATAGGAGCCGTCGCCGAAGGAGATACGGGTCTGGCCCGAGCCATCGGCGTTCATCACGTAGATCTGCGGTTTTCCGCCGCGGTCGCTCTCGAAGCTGACACGCGCACCATCAGGCGAATAGGAGGGCGAGGTGTCGATCGCCGCCGTCGAGGTCAACCGGGTCGTCGTGCGCGAGCGCAAGTCCATCGTATAGATGTTGGAATTGGCATCCTGCTGCAGGCTCATGATCACCTTCTGACCATCCGGCGAAAAGCGCGGCGAGAAGGTCATGCCGGGGAAATTGCCGACGACTTCGCGCTGCCCGGTTTCGAGCTGCAGCAGATAGACGCGCGGCTGCTGGTTGGCAAAGGACATGTAGGTGACTTCCTGCCGGCTCGGCGAGAAGCGCGGCGTCAGCACGAGATCGCTGCCATCGGTCAGCATCCGCACGTTGAAGCCGTCCTGATCCATGATCGCGAGCTGGCGCTTGCGCTGCTGCTTGGTGCCGGATTCGGAGACGAAGACGACGCGCGTGTCGAAATAGCCCTCTTCCCCGGTAATCTGCTTGTAGATCGCATCGGCGATGATGTGGGCAACACGGCGCCAATTCTCCGGCTGCGTATAGAACTGCTGGCCGGTCATCTGCTGTCCGGCAAAAGTATCCCAGAGACGGAACTCGGCACGAAGACGACCATCCGCTTCCTGCGTAACTCGGCCGGTGACCACCGCCTGCGCGTTAATAACCTTCCAGTCCTCGAATCGCGGCGAAGCGTCCGGGTTGGAAATTTTCTCGATGAAAGCGGACTTGTTAATGGGCGCAAACAATCCGGAACGCTGCAGGTCGGCGGCAATCACTTGCGACACCTGCGCGCCCATATCGCCCTGGAGGAAGTCCGTCACTGCAATCGGCAACGGCTGAACGTTGCCCTTGTTGATATTGATCTCGACGAGAGCGTTCGCCGGCGTCGCGAACGCGGCAACGGTCATCAGACCCGCAGCGACCATAATGGCGCGGAAGAAGGAACACTTTTTCATGGAGGAAAAGCCTTTCAGCATTTAGATTCCTAGATCGCTAGGGTCGAAGTTCACGACAACTTCGTTCCAGGCGTCGTATTTGTCTTTCGGGAGCGACGAGAAAGGGGCCGATTTCATGATGGCGCGATAGGCCCCCCCGGCAAGCGCCCGGCGAGTAGATTCATTATCGCCACCAACCGCCTCTACCTCCGGCTCACCGACGATATTGCCGTCCTGGTCGAGCTTCATATGCACTTTGATGCGCACGTCGCCCATGCCTTCCATGCCGGGAATAACCGACCAATTGCCGGCGATGGCGCTCTTCAGCGCGTCCATCTCGCTCATGGAAAGCTTTGAGCCGCCATTGCTCTTCTTCGCGCCGAGCGATGCCTCCTGCGTCGAACGTTTGGCGCCGCCAGCGGAAGGGTCGGTCTTGTTCAGCAACGCCGCAACCTCGTCGGCATTGAAATCGCTCTTCATCGACGAGGCCGATTTCGCAGTCTCCTGCTTCTGATCGGCCTTCTTCTTTTCGGTCGGCTTCTCGGCAGCCTTCGGCTGGTCGGCTGTCTTTTCCGGCGGCTTTTCGGCGGGCTTCTGTGGTTCCGGCGGTTTCACCTGCGGCTTGGCGACGGGCGTCGGCACATTGTCCGGCAGCGCCTCGGCATCGGGCTTCGGCGGCTCCTCCGGCTTGGCCTGCTCTTCCGGCGGTTTTTCCTCGGGCTTCGGCGGCGTTACTTCCGCCGGCTTCGGCGGAGGAATCGAGGCGACCTCCTTCGGCTGCTCGACTTCCGTTTCCTCCTTGACGATCTCCTTGACGTCATTCGGCTTAGGATCGATCTTCGGCATCGGCTTTTCGCTTGAATTCGCAGCGGCAGCCTCCGTATTGCTGGGCTTGGCATTCGGCACCGGAGGCATCTTCAGATCGACATTGTTGTCGCCGGCATTCTCGGCCGGCTGCGCGATCGGCGGCCGCGTCGTCGGCACCGGCGCGGAAGTCTCCTTCTTCGGAGCCTTCTTGTCGCCTTGCTGCATCTGGGTAATGGATTCCACCGGCACCAGATCGACCGGCATCGCCTCGAAATCCTCCACCTTGAAAGATTCCGGCGCGCTAAGCGACACCAGCGCCCAGGTAAGCACCAGCCCGTGCAAAACAACAGATGTGACGACGCTGGCCTTCATTTTGAGCGCTATTGGTCCTTCTTCTGCTGCGTCACGAGGCCGATATTCTTGAAGCCTGCACCCTGGATACGGGCCATGACGTCGGCGATGACGCCATAAGGCGCGGTCGCGTCGCCGCGCACAAAGATCCGTTCGTTATAACCGGTGGTGGCGATCGCCTCGAGCTTGGCGGCGATCTCCACGGCCGGGATCGACGTTTCCTGCAGGAACACCTGGCCATCATTCTTGACGGAAATGGTGATCGGCTGCGTCTCGGAATTCAGCGCCTTGGCCTGCGTTTCCGGCAGGTCGATCGGCACGCCGACGGTCATCATCGGTGCCGCGACCATGAAGATGATCAAAAGCACCAGCATGACGTCAACGAGCGGCGTCACGTTGATTTCGGAAATCACGGCCCTGTTCCGACCGCCGCGACGGCGGCGTCCGCCGCCTCCGCCATTGCCTCCAACAGCCATACCCATGTGAGAATACTCCGTTGGTTACTGAGCGGCAGCGCGCGGCTGCAGTTTCTCGTCGATCTGGCGCGAAAGTATGGCGGAGAATTCATCCGCGAAACCTTCCATTCGACCCGAGAGCTTGCCGACATCGGCAGAGAACTTGTTGTAGGCGATAACTGCCGGGATAGCGGCGACGAGGCCGATCGCGGTGGCAAGCAGCGCTTCGGCGATACCGGGCGCGACGACCGCAAGGTTGGTCGACTTCGAACCGGCAATCGCCTGGAACGAGGTCATGATACCGACGACCGTGCCGAAGAGACCGATGAACGGACCGGCTGAGCCGATGGTCGCGAGCGACCCGAGACGGGCGCCGAGAAATTCGGATTCACGGGCGAGCGTCACGTCCATCGCACGATCGATACGCATCTGCAGGCCGATCGGCGAGCGGGCGCCGCGTTCGAAGGATTTCTTCCATTCGCGCATGGCAGCCACGAAGATTGCCGCGAGCCCCGTATTGTTGCGTTCCGACAGCGAGCGGTAGAGTTCTTCGAGCGACTGGCCCGACCAGAACACCTGTTCGAACTTGTCGAACTGGCGCCGCGCGCGGCCATAGGCCAGGTATTTGTCGATGACGATCGCCCAAGTCCACACCGAGGCTGCGATAAGCCCGAGCATGACGAGCTTGACGACGATGCCGGCCTGCATGAAAAGCGACCAGAGGCTGACGTCCGTCGCTGCTGCTGCCAATCCTATTTGTTCCATTGGTCCAAAATCCCCGAATCCAAACGCCCGGTGCTGGACCGGGCGGCACAAACTGATCTCGCAAGAAGTGTCCGGCGGCCGCCGCCCAAAGCCCTGGTCAAACTTCCAAGCTCATCTTCCGCCTTCTTGCCGTCAAATTTGGTCAAAGGAAGGCGTGCACCGCACAAACTCCGACTTTCCCAGTAAGACACTATTATGGTTAATAGATCGTTAGTGCCGGACTGTGACAGTAAGCCTGTATTTGGAAGATTTCGTTCCATGGATTACTTGACCGGAGCAAGGTCCGGCTGCCGAAAGAGCGCTCATCCTGCGGCGCGGGAATTCCTTCACATAAAGTTCAAGTTTTGACAAGGTCCGATTTTTCGGCAATTCGGACTATAGCGGCGTGCTGCCTTCCAGGAATTTCGCTGCCAGTGTTTCCGGCAACCGCCTCGGCCGCCCTCGAGCGTTGATGACGGCGATGATCACCCTGGCGGCGATCAGCAGCGTCTCGCCCGAGCGGATCTGCTGATTGAGCACCATTTTGGCGCCGCCGGCTTTTTCCGTATGCGTCAGGATCGTCAGGACATCGTCCATGCGCGCCGGGCTCTTGAAGTCGATCTCCATGCGGTGGACGACGAAGACGAGGCCCTCCTCGTCGGCGGTGACGAGCTCGCGCTGCTCGACGCCGAGGCAGCGCAGATAATCGGTGCGGCCGCGCTCCAGGAAATGCAGGTAGCGGGCGTGATAGACCAGGCCTGAGAAGTCCGTATCTTCATAATAGACCCGCTGGACGAGGCGGTGTCCGGCCTCCGTCAGCTCTCCCGAAATGGAAAAAGGGCGTTCCGTCATAATTTTCTCCAAACTGAGGTGCCCTCTTTGGCGCAACGCTTCCAGACAGGCAAGCATTGAATAACTGTCACAATTCCTAACTATTCCCGACAACGAGCGACCAATCAGGAGACGATGCGATGAAGATTGCGGTTATGGGCGGAGACGGTTTCATTGGTTGGCCAACATCGCTGCATCTCTCCGATGCCGGTCACGACGTCCATATCCTCGACAATCTTTCGCGCCGCTGGATCGACACCGAACTCGGCGTGCAGTCGCTGACGCCGATGGATTCGATCCAGGAGCGAACCCGCATCTGGCATGCTGAAACTGGGCGCCGCATCCACTTCAATCTGATCGATCTCGCCAAGGATTACGAACTCCTGAAGAACTGGCTTTCCGAACATCGCCCGGATGCCGTCATCCATTTCGCCGAGCAGCGGGCCGCGCCCTATTCGATGAAGAGCGACCGCCACAAGAACTACACGGTGAACAACAATGTCAGCGCCACGCACAACCTGCTGAACGCGCTGACGGAGCTCAATCTCGATACCCATCTCATCCATCTCGGCACCATGGGCGTCTACGGCTATTCAACGGTCGGCGCGGCGATCCCCGAGGGTTACCTGCCGGTCGGCATCGAAACCGCAGCCGGCGATATGGTCAACCAGGAGATCCTCTACCCGTCCAATCCCGGCTCGATCTATCACATGACCAAGTGCCTGGATCAGCTTCTCTTCCAGTTCTACGCGAGGAATGATGGTCTCAGGATCACCGATCTGCACCAGGGCATCGTCTGGGGCACGCATACCGAGCAGACACGCCGCCACACGCAGCTGATCAACCGTTTCGACTACGACGGCGATTATGGCACGGTGCTGAACCGCTTCCTCATCCAGGCGGCGATCGGCTATCCGCTGACGGTGCACGGCACCGGCGGCCAGACGCGCGCCTTCATCCATATCCAGGATTCGGTGCGCTGCATCGAGCTGGCGCTGAAAAACCCGCCGGCGCGCGGCGCCCGCGTCGAGATCTTCAACCAGATGACGGAAACCCACCGGGTGCGCGACCTCGCCGAGATGATCGCCAGGATGAGCGGCGCCAAGATTGCCTGGCTGCCCAACCCGCGCAAGGAAGCCGCCGAGAACGAGCTGATCGTCCGGTCCGAAAAATTCCGCGATCTCGGCCTCGACCCGATCACGCTGGAAGCAGGCCTGCTCGGCGAAATCGTCGACGTGGCGAAGAAATTCGCCTATCGCGTCGACCGCGCACGCGTGCCGGCCGTCTCCGCCTGGACCAAGGATATCGCCGCGACGATCAATCACGATCCGGAAGGCAAGCGGTTGAAGTCGGTGTCGTGAGTGCGGGCGTGTTCATATTGGAAGGCTCCATAGAGACTCCCTCACCAAGTCACTTTATGTGGGAAGGAGACGGCATACAGTGTGAGCCCCCCTCTGCCCTGCCGGGCATCTCCCCCACAGGTGGGGAGATCACAAGCGGCTCGCACTTCCCACCCATTTACCGTTTCGCTGTGCTGGGCGCCGGTTGCTGGGGGAAGTCGTCGCGCCTAGCTAATCTCCCCACCTGTGGGGGAGATGCCCGGCAGGGCAGAGGGGGGTGGCCACGGCACACCCTCTTCTCCATCCCGTCCTTGGGCCTGATCAAGGACAGAAACAAGGAAGTGTGGTAGTGGCTAACGTAACCACGCAACCGCCTCATCGCTTCGCCTATGTCACGCTCGTCACCAATGCCGACTACGTCATGGGCGCGACCGCGCTTGCCCGCTCCCTGCGCCGAACCAGCACCAGCGCCGACATCGTCGTCCTCCACACCGGCGGCGTCGATGCAGCCGCCCTCGCGCCCCTGAAAGCGCTCGACTGCCGCCTGATCGAAGTCGAGCATTTGCCGCTCTCCGAGGCCTTCAACGAGCGCCACGCCCGCGGTCAGCTCCATTCGACAGCCCCTTTCACCAAGGGCCGCAAGCCGGATTTTCATTCGCCGCTCGACAATTTCTGCAAGCTCAGGCTCTGGCAACTCGTCGAATATCAGCGCTGCGTCTTCATCGACGCCGACGCCCTCGTACTGAAAAACGTCGACAGGCTCTTCCTCTATCCGGAGTTTTCCGCCGCCCCCAATGTCTACGAAAGCCTCGCCGACTTCCGCCGCATGAATTCCGGCGTCTTCGTCGCCACGCCCTCGCATGACACATTCCGGCACATGCTCGAAAGGCTTGACAGGCTGGACGCTTTCTGGCGGCGCACCGATCAGACCTTTCTCGAGACGTTCTTCCCGCATTGGCACGGCCTGCCGGTTTATTTCAACATGCTGCAATATGTATGGTTCACCATGCCGGAGCTTTGGGACTGGAAGAGCATTTCGATCCTGCACTACCAGTATGAAAAACCGTGGGAAAAGGATCATCCCAAGGCAGCGCAACTACAACCTTTGATCGATCTGTGGCACAGTTTCCACGATGGCGGGGATGTGCCTGAGGTGACGGCGCTGGACAATCCGGAAGGGGCAGCATGAAGGTACTGGTGTCGGGTGGAACGGGTCTTGTCGGCCGGTATGTGGTCGAGGAACTGCTGGCCGCCGGATATCAGGTGATCGTCGGCGGGCGCCGCGCGCCACTGCCCCGCCTCTTCTCCCGCCCGGTCGAGTTCGCAGCGCTTTCGCTCGATCCCGACAAGGATCAGATCGATGTCTTCGATGACGCCTATTTCTTCGTCCACGCCGCTTTCAGCCATGTCCCGGGCAAATATCGCGGCGGCGAGGGCAACGATCCGAAGACCTTCCACAGGTTGAACCTTGACGGCACCGTTCGGCTTTTCGAAGCCGCCAAACGCGCCGGCACGCGCCGCTGCGTCTTCCTGTCCAGCCGCGCCGCCTATGGCGAACACCCGCCAGGAACCGAACTGACGGAGACGATGCTGGCCAAGCCCGAAACACTCTACGGCCAGGTCAAACTCGATGCCGAACGGGCGCTTGCCCATCTCTCGACGCCTGGTTTTGCCGGCGCAAGCCTGAGGCCGACCGGCGTCTATGGCGATCTCTCGCCGAACAAATGGGACGGCCTCATCGCCGACTACCTCGCCGGCCGCCCGGTTGTTGCCCGCGTGGGAACCGAGGTTCACGGCCGCGATCTCGGGCGGGCGGTACGGCTGATGCTGGAGACGGAAAGCACCCGCATCTCCGGCGAGGTCTTCAACGTCTCGGACATGTCGGTCGACACGCGCGATATCCTTTCACGCATCCGCCGAGAGACGGGCTGTCGGCACGCGCTGCCGGCCGCTGCCGATAGTGCCGCGCTCAACCCCATGAACACTACGAAAATCCGCGCGCTCGGCTGGGCGCCCGGCGGAGTGCCTCTGTTCGAGGAGACGATGCAGCGGCTGGCCGCTGCGCTTCCCGAATCCCCAAGACACAGTTCCACGCAAGTCTGACGTTGCAGAATGCGCCCGAATTGCAATCGGGGGCCCGAATTAAAGATCGGGGAATTGTCCATGCAGATCGCAACCACGTCTGCCTCCATCATCTTGCGCGGCACGTCTTCGGCGGCAGCCATTTCAGCCGCCGGAACCGAGACCGATCAAGGCGTGCTGAAGCTGCAGCGCGCCACCCAGGCGCTGCAGCAGATGCGCCAGACCTTGGCGAACTCGGGAGACGAGGCCAAGGCGAAGGCGCAACGCAAGCTCGAAGAGGCAAAGCAGCAGTTGGAGATGCTGCGCAGCTCCAACATGGCTCCGGAGGTGGTCGCCCGGCTGGCCGCCGAACTCGCGCGCAAGGTCGGCACCGCCGCCTCCGAATTCGCATCATCAGTCGCGGCCGACAGCGCGGCAACGGCTGTTCCGGTGGATGCAACAACCACGGATGCGACAGCAGTCGCAACCAGCGGGGCCGCCGCTGCGCTGACGGATACTTCAGGAGAAGCTGCGGCCGGCGAGACCGGCTCCCAGGAACCAGACGCCGCCACCAACGCCCGCAACGCCTATGCCAGCGTCGCCGAGGATGCCCCGAAATTCTCGGGCATCTCGGCCGATGATCGCGAAACGATGGAAGAATTCAAGGCGGTGGTGCGCGAACTCAAGCAAGTGCTCGAAAAGGCGATGCGCGAGTTGCGGCTGCAAGATCGGCAGGCCGGAGCCAATGCCGTTCCTGATATGGCAGGCTTCTCCATCGCCGCGGCGACAATACCGACAAGCATCATCGTCTGACGATCGCTGCCGTCGGCGGCCGAGGCATGAAACGCGCGTGATACCGTCGCATCCGGCATTTGCATCGGACATCCCGCCGTCTATGCTCGGGTAAATCTCTCAGAACCGGCAGATCCAATGACCGCGAAAGAATTGAAAGCGCAGTTGCGCAACGAGCGGCTGTCCGCCCGCGACGCTATCCCCGCCGAGAAACGCGCCTCCAAAAGCCTCGCAATGGCCGAACATGCCGGCGAGGCCGTCGGTTTTGCACTGGGTACGATCATCTCCGGCTTTCTGCCGATCCGTTCGGAGGCCGATCTCAGGCCGCTGATGGCGCGCTTTGCCGTACGCGGTGCGCGGCTCTGCGTACCGGCAATCCTCGATCGGCAGACCATTGTCTTTCGCGAGCTGGCGGAAGGTGCGCCCCTCGTCGATACCGGTTTCGGCACGGTCGGCCCCGGCACAGATGCCGCCATTCTTGATCCCGAGATCATGCTGGTGCCGCTTTCGGCCTTCGATATCAGAGGCCACCGCATCGGCTACGGCGCCGGCCACTACGACCGCGCCATCAGCCGGCTAAGGCAAAAAGGCCTGCATCCGAAGCTGATCGGCATTGCATTCGACTGCCAGGAAGTGGCACATGTGCCCGCTGAGCCGCACGACATAAGCCTGGATGCCATCCTGACAGAAAGCGGCCTTCGCTTTTTTGCCTCTTGGATTGGATAGGGAATGCGGCTGCTTTTTCTGGGTGACATGGTCGGCAAGACGGGACGCACGGCGGTCTGGGACCGTCTTCCCGGCCTGGTTTCCGACCTCAAACTCGATTTCGTCATCGTCAACGGCGAGAACGCCGCTGGCGGCTTCGGTATCACCGAGGACATCTTTCTGGAAACGATCAATGCCGGTGCCGATGTGGTAACGACAGGCAATCACGTCTGGGACCAGAAGGAAGCCGTCGCTTTTGCCGGCCGGCACGATCAGTTCCTGCGTCCTGCCAACTATCCGCAAGGCACGCCTGGCCGCGGCTCCGGCCTTTTCTACGCCAGGAACGGCGCGCGGGTGCTTGTCGCCAACGTCATGGGCCGGGTCTTCATGCATCCGGAACTCGACGACCCTTTCAAATCGGCGGAAGTCATCCTCGACGCCTGCCCCCTGAAGGAACAGGCCGACGCGATCATCTTCGATTTCCATGCGGAGGCGACCAGTGAGAAGCAGTGCTTCGGCCATTTCGTCGACGGCCGCGCCAGCTTCGTCGTAGGCACCCACACGCATGTACCGACCGCCGACGCACAGATCCTGAACGGCGGCACCGCCTATATGTCGGATGCCGGCATGTGCGGCGACTACGACTCCTCCCTCGGCATGGACAAGGAGGAGCCGCTCAACCGCTTCATCTCCAAGATGCCGAAGGGCCGCATGGAGGCCGCGACCGGCCCCGCGACGATCTGCGGCGTCGGCGTGGAGATCTCGGATACGACGGGACTTGCCGAAAAGATCGCGCCGCTCCGGCTCGGACCGCGGCTGGCGGAGACGGTGCCTGAGTTCTGGCGGTAGCAGGCTGCGGGCGCCATCCAACACGCAATTGTGAGCACCCTCCGTCTGGACCCCTGCGGCCTCATGCCGCATCCTCCCGCCATTCGCGCATAACCCCGAAAATCGGAATCGATTTTCGGGGTTATGCGCCGATCAAAGGGTGATAGAGCGCCGGAGGGGTGGCATGAAGCCGCGATATCTTGTCCTCGCTATCGCATGCCTTGCGGCCTTCGCCGCGCCGAATCTTGCCGGGGCACAAGAGCAGCGGCCACCGGCCAGCCAGTGCCAGGCGATCGCGCAAACCATCCCCGAGGTGACCTTCGCAAGCTTTTCCGGCGCTCCGCTGCTGATGCCTGCCGTCTCCGAGGGCGAGGACGTCAAACTCACCTTCCTCGGCCACTCCACCTTCGAGATCGAAACGCCCGCAGGCATCGTCATCGCGACAGATTATAATGGCTGGTACAGGCCGCCGACGATGCCCGACGTCGTGACCATGAACAAGGCCCATTCGACCCACTTCACCTTGACGCCCGATCCCGGCATCAAGCATGTGCTGCATGGGTGGAGCGATATTCCGGGCGAAAAGGCGAATATTAATCTCGTCGTCGGCGATGCTTATATCCGCAACGTCACGACGGATATCCGCTTCAGCTATGGCCTCGGCGGTGCGCACGAGAACGGCAACTCCATCTTCATTTTCGAAATCGCCGGCCTCTGCATCGGTCATCTCGGCCACCTGCACTACGAACTGACGGATGCCCATTATACCGAGATCGGCCGCCTCGACGTCGTCATGGTCCCCGTCGACGGTGGCCTGACCATGGGCGCTGACAGCATGAGCCGCGTCATCAAGCGGCTACGCTCGTCGCTGATCCTGCCGATGCACCGCCGCGGCCCGCCGGTCGAAGCCTTCGTCTCGATGTTCGGCAAGGATTTCGACGTCGTCAATGCGCCCGATGACAGTATCACCGTCTCGATGCGCACGTTGCCGAAAAAACCGCTGATCTATGTGCTGAAGGGTGTGCAGTAAACAGGCTCGGCGGTTTTCCGCGCGTCTTTTAGGCGCGCAAAGGACGCTGTAGCACTCTGAACTGCTGCATAATTCTATCCCTAAATCGATTCCAATTTAGGAGTTATCCAGGAGCCTCGTACATCAGGCGAACTGCAGATGGCGCTTGATTCCGACATCCGGCATCTTGTCGTCGTCGAGATTGGCCTTGGCGATCTCCCAGCCGAATTTCAGCGTGTTGCCTGTGGAAACCCAGATCTCGGCATCGTCGACATGGAGGGACAGCATGGTAAGCTTGGGGTCCTTCTTGCCGCCGTCATACCAGGCCGCGACGATCGAACTCCAGTATTCCTCGATCTTGGAAGGGTCGGGGCGCACGTCGATCACGCCGGCAAGGCAGGCGTGATAGTCGTGATCCTTGCCGACGACACAGAAATGCGCGCGGCTGCCGGGCTTGATGGCGCGCACGATGTCGGCATCGGTCTTGGTGTAGAACCAGATGGTGTTGGTGGTGGGATCGGCATGCGGTGCCATCGGCTGCATGTGCATGTCCAGTCCGGAAATTCCGAGCATGCCGGCATGAACATCGTTGACCTGATCCCAGAGCTGACGTGCTGGATGTTCCTGCGCCTCGCTGAGACTTGCCATGACCGTTCCTTTCCGTTGTATGGAGTTCGGTTTGAAACGTCATCTCCTCGCCTTTGTTCCGTTCGGAAGCAGCGGACGGTGCCCTCTTTTCCGCGCAGGGGAATATGCGATAGTGCGCGCCTGACCGGGAGGATCACGATGCGAACAGGACATTCGATTCTGGCTTTAATCTTTTGCGCAGCCTTTGCGCCCAAAGGCCTCGCGGCGGAAAAGACTTTCAAGCCTGACGGGAACGGTCAGGTCGTCTTCGTCACGCCCACAAGAAATATCGGCTGTGTCTATACGCCAAAGGGCGGCGTCGAAATGTATGTTCCCGAAGACGGCGGTCCGGAGCTTGCCTGCGATCGCATCGAGCCGCTCTACGTCCGCCTCATCCTGCCGGCGAGCGGCAAGGCCTATATCTTCAAGATGGTCGGCGACACCGCCTGCTGCAGCGAAGAGCATGTGCTCGACTATGGCGAGAGCTGGAGGGACGGGCCCTATTCGTGCACCTCCAGCACGGAAGGGTTGCGCTGCCGACGCCGGGACGGACATGGTTTCTTCGCTAGCCGCAAGCGGCTGACGGTTGACTGAGACAGGCGACAGACCCGTGCATCATGCGGCAAATCTACCGCTTTTTCCTTGAACGGGTGCCGTTTCGCTCTTATAAGGCGGCCCATTCCGAACAATGAGACGTGAACAGGGGTGCCATGGCTGGCCATTCACAGTTTAAAAACATCATGCACCGCAAAGGCCGTCAGGATGCCGTGCGGTCGAAAATGTTCTCCAAGCTTGCGCGCGAAATCACCGTTGCCGCCAAGGCCGGCCTGCCCGACCCGACGATGAACGCCCGCCTTCGGCTGGCGATCCAGAACGCCAAGGCCCAGTCCATGCCGAAGGACAATATCGACCGCGCCATCAAGAAGGCAGCCGGCGCCGACGGCGAGAATTACGATGAAGTCCGCTATGAGGGCTACGGCCCCGGCGGCACGGCGATCATCGTCGAGGCCCTGACCGACAACCGCAACCGTACCGCCTCCAACGTGCGCTCGAGCTTCACCAAGGCTGGCGGCGCTCTCGGCGAAACCGGTTCCGTGTCCTTCTCCTTCGACCATGTCGGCGAAATCACCTACAAACTCTCCGTCGGCGATGGCGACAAGGTGATGGAAGCCGCGATCGAAGCCGGCGCCGACGACGTCGAAACCGACGAAGACGGCCACTACATCACCTGCGCCTTCGAAGCCCTCGGCGAAGTGGCGAAAGCGCTGGAATCGAGCCTCGGCGAAGCCGAAACCGTCAAGGCCGTCTGGCGTGCCCAGAACAACGTCCCGGTAGACGAGGAAAAAGCCCAGTCGCTGCTGAAACTCATCGACAGCCTGGAAGACGATGACGACGTGCAGAACGTCTATTCCAACTTCGAAGTCTCGGAGGAAGTCCTGGCGAAGCTCTCGGCCTGATCTCCCCAGGCAGGTGTCAAATAAAACCCGGATGCAACGCCGGGTTTCTTCTTGCCGTAAAGGATTCAGATTTTAGGCCGACCGGCCTAAAATCATCCTGTTCTAAGCGGCGGCTCGCATGAAATTTCCCAGCCCGGCGAATAGTTCCACCGATGTCAGCCGCGCCTCGATGTCGTGGATCGGCATCGAGATGATCACCTCGTCGGCCTGCGTTTCCTGTAGGAACTCCGTCAGTTTCGCCTCCGCCGTCTTCTGCGAGCCGACCACGGCATAACGCAGCGTGTGTTCGACATTCATCTTTTCCATCGGCGACCAGAAGTCCCCCATATCGGCCACCGGACGCGGGAACGGGCCGCGGACGTTGCGGCGCAGATTGACGAATTGCTGCTGGGCGGAGGTGAAATGATAGCGTGCCTCCTCGTCCGTCGCCGCCACCGCACCCATCACGCCGACCATCACATGGGGCTTGTCGAGCGTCGCCGAGGGCTGGAAGCGGTCGCGGTAGATCGCAATCGCATCGAGCAGCATGTCGGGCGCGAAATGCGAGGCGAAGGCATAGGGAAGCCCCAGCATGCCGGCGAGTTGGGCGCTGTAGAGACTGGAGCCGAGCAGCCAGATCGGGATATGTGAGCCATTGCCGGGAACCGCGAGGATCGCCTGGTTCTCGACCGGCGTATCGAGGAGTTGCTGCAGTTCCACCACGTCGTTGGGGAAACTGTTTGCACCGGCCTCGAGGTTGCGCCGCAGCGCTTGTGCTGTGCGCATGTCCGTTCCCGGTGCACGCCCGAGGCCGAGATCGATGCGGCCGGGGAAGAGCGCCTCCAGCGTGCCGAACTGCTCGGCGATGACGAGCGGCGAATGATTGGGCAGCATGATGCCGCCGGAGCCGATGCGGATGCGCTTTGTCGCAGCCCCGACATGGCCGATGACGACCGCGGTGGCAGCGCTGGCGATCCCCGGCATGCCGTGATGTTCGGCGAGCCAGAAGCGCTTGTAACCGAACTCCTCGGCCTTCACAGCCATCCGCGCAGAGCCATCGAGGGACTGGCGCACGGTGCTGCCTTCGGCAACGGGGGAAAGGTCGAGTATGGAGAAGGGAACCATGGGAAACCTGCCGGGCAGTTGGACGATGCCGTCTATGTAGGTTCGCGCCCACACCATTCCAAACCATGAGCGCAACAAAAAGGGCCGCGCGAGCGCGGCCCCTGTGCAATGTTGAAAGCGCTGAGTTACCGGTGACGGCGCAGCACGTGCACCTCGGCGCTCGGTTGATGGTGGCCGGGCGGCAGCGTGAAATTGCCGAGCTGGCGGTCCATTTCCAGGGCTTCCGTCGCCAGCCGGTGGATCGCCGCCGTCGTCTCCTCGACCATCGAGGCATTCTGCTGCGTCATCGCGTCGAGTTCGGCGACGGCGCTATTGATCTCGCGCAGCGTATTCGCTTCCTCGCGGGTCGCACCCATGATCTCGTTGATCTGCCCGTTGATCGCCTCGACATGGGCGCCGATGCCCGTCAACGCAACGCCCGCTTTTTCCACCAGCGCAACGCCGCTTTCGACCTCATGCGTCGATTTCTGCAGCAGGCTGGAGATCTCTTTGGCCGCGCTCGACGAGCGCTGGGCGAGTTCGCGCACTTCCATGGCGACGACCGCGAAGCCCTTGCCGGATTCACCGGCGCGCGCTGCCTCGACACCGGCATTGAGCGCCAGGAGGTTGGTCTGGAAGGCGATGTCGTCGATGACGGAGATGATCGTGTTGATCTGGCGCGACGAGGCCTGGATTGCCTCCATCGCCGCGATCGTCTCGCGCATGATCTGGCCCGAGCCGGTCGTCTCCTTCTTCGCGTCGCGGGCGATGCGCTCGGCCTGTTCGGCTCGCTCGATCTGCCGGCGGACCGACTGGGTGATGGCGCTGATCGCATTCGCCGTCTCGGTGATCGAGGCCGCCTGGCGCTCGGTGCGCCCGGCAAGTTCGTCGGCGCCGGTGCGCATCTCCTCGGAGCCGGCGCGCACCGCCATCGAATTACCGCCGATTGCCGTCATGGTTTCGCTGAGTGTCGCCAGCGCCTCGTTGAAATTGACGCGCAGGCTTTCGAGCTCGTTCGGGAAGCGGGTATCGATCTGATAGGCGAGATCGCCGTTCGCCAGATGATGCAGGCCCTCGTCAATCGCCTCGACCACCTGCTGCAGCCTCTTCGCCTCGGCGTCGCGCTCGGCCAGATTCTGCTGGCGGTCTTGCTCGGCCTGCAGGCGCGTCTCCTCGCTGGCGGCTTCGAGCTCGCGGCTTTCGATCAGCGAATGGCGGAAGCGGTCGAGCGCGTTCGCCATCGTGCCGATCTCATCCTTGCGGTTCAGGCTGCCGATCTCGCTGTCGAGCTTGCCGTCGGCGACATCGCGTGTGACGCCGGCAAGCCGCGCAAGCGGCGAAAACAGCAAATTGGTGACGAGCCCGGTCGCGATCGCCATGACGACGAGTACGCCGATGCCGATCATCGTCAGCAGGGTGGCGATCTCGATCGAGCCGGCATTGAGCTCGCTCAAAAGCACGCTTTCGACCACGAGGAAGCGATCGCCGCGATAATCGATACCGCGGACATAGGCGCGAGCCGCACCATCCGCTCGGCCGAAATCGGCAACGGTCATCGCCGAACTGGCAAGCGCACTCTTGATGAAGGTGAAGGGCGTCGCGTCAAGCGTCGCAAGCTTGCCGCTTCCGTCGAGCCCGACGGCGGAGCCATCTCCCGAGACGATCGCCGCCCGCGCCGTGCTGCCCTGGATGATGCCCTTGGCGAGGATGCCGGTGACGATCTCATCCCGCACCTTGAAGAGGATGATGCCCTTGGCCGCCCCAAGCTTGATGATCGGCACGGCATAGAAGATCGCCGACTTGCCGCTGCCGGCATCGACGCGAAGACCGGAAAAGCCTGTCGGCGCGGCGTCATCGGTCGCCTTGGCGGTATTCTCGATTGCCTTGGCGAAAGCGATGCCGGCGCCGGTGGTCTTCCAGGCGTCCGACTTCAGATTTTCGGCGAAATCGTCTTGCTTCTTATAGGAATAGAGCACGGTACCCTCGAGATCGACGATCAGCAGATCGCTGAAGGCGGTATCATCGAGATCGCGGGCGACTTCGCCCTGCGTCTTCTCGTGGCTCGAATAGTAAAAGCCGCTTGGCCCCTCCGGTTTGATCAGCTTCTCGCGCTGGTCGGCGGGGTTGGGGTTGCCTGCTATGAAAACCTTCTTCAGTTCGGCGCGCGCATCCCCCGCGGTCTTCTCGATGGTCTTCCAGCCGCTCTTCAGATTGGTGATCGACATTTGCAGCGCCTCGATGCGCGCGATGGAATTGGCCTGGTTTTCAAGCTGCGTCAGTTGGTCCTGCAGCATGTCGCCGCGAAAGATCAGCACGCTTTCCTTGGCCTTCAGCGCCTGCTCGTCGGAAATGCGGCTGCTGGCGAAATAGGCAAGCACATCGATGACCGCGATCGACAGCACGGTCAGCAGAATGAATGTGACGATGACCTTGAAGGACAGGGATTGAAATCTCCGAGCCATGTACGACGAACCCCTTCTGAAAGCACCTGCCAAGCGCGGGCATGCAGCGCATGCCTGATCAACTGACCTATAAACAGAACATCGGGGGCTTAAATCTTCGCGAAGAGAAGCCCCTCTCGTATTCGATGACTAGAATTCAGGCATCTGTTTTAATTCGCGGTAAATGGCAGGGCCGAAATCCGGGAATGTTTTTGTTTTGTTCACATATCAATGGCAGTTATTTCGCAATCGCTATAGGTTGAACCATGCAAAACACGATTCGCATCGTCGGTATCGATCCCGGGCTTCGCCGCACCGGCTGGGGAATCATCGAGACATCAGGCAATTCCCTGCGGTTTGTGGCGTCCGGAACCGTGACCTCCGATGGAGACATGGACCTTGCCTCCCGCCTTTGCCAATTGCACGACGGCCTGGCGGAGATCGTCCACAGTTACAAGCCGGACGAGGCCGCCGTCGAACAGACCTTCGTCAACAAGGATGCGGTGGCGACCCTGAAGCTTGGTCAGGCCCGCGGCATTGCCATGCTGGTACCGGCGCGCGCCGGGCTGCCGGTCTCCGAATATGCCCCGAACGCCGTGAAGAAGGCCGTCATCGGCGTCGGCCATGGCGAAAAGCAGCAGATCCACATGATGTTGAAGATCCTGATGCCGAAGGTCGAATTCAAGGGCAACGATGCCGCCGACGCCCTGGCGATCGCCATCTGCCATGCGCATAATCGTGGCAGCAACCGAATGCGGCAGGCATTGGCCGGATAGCTTGTTCTTGACTTGTTCCATTGGTAAGGATAATTCTTACTATGAAGGAGCAACAAGATGCGAGTTACGTCCAAAGGGCAGGTCACCATTCCTCGTGATCTCAGGGAACTTGTCGGCATCGAGGCCAATAGCGAGGTCATTTTCTCGATAGAGGGCGGCAAGCTCGTTCTCTCGCCGAAGAACGGCAAGCAGGAGATCGAGGATCGGGGCCGCCTGGATCGTTTCATACAGACGATCCGTCGCCTCGAGGGCACTGGCGATCAGGAGATCGATGCCGAAGACCTTATGTCGATGACCCGTGATCGCTGATGGCCACACTGATCGATACGAACATACTTGTCGATCTGGCCGTGGTCGGTTCGGACTGGCACGGTTGGTCGCGTCGAAAGATGCTTGACGTCTTCAAAGACGGTCCTGTCCTCATAAACCCGATCATCTATTCAGAATTTTCCGTTCGGTACGACGACGTGGACGAAGTCGATCGACTGCTGCCGCAGGATGAATTCCGCCGCGAGAATCTGCCTTGGCCGGCTGCATTCGCCGCCGCTGCGGCCTTCCGGCTTTACCGTCGCGCCGGCGGTGGACGCGAACGGGTCTTGCCCGATTTCTTCATCGGCGCGCATGCGGCGATAAGGGGCTACAGAATTTTGACCCGCGATCCCAGCGGATACCGCTCCTATTTCCCCTCCGTTGACCTTATAACCCCCGAAACGCATCCTTGAGAGACCGCGACCCATGATCGGCAAGCTGAAAGGCACCATAGACGAGATCGGCGAAGACTATGTGCTCGTCGACGTGCACGGCGTTTGCTACGTCGCCCATTGCTCGGCCCGCACCCTGTCCAAGCTCGGCTCGGCCGGCGAGGCCTGCGTGCTCTTCATCGAGACCTATGTGCGCGAGGACCAGTTGAAGCTCTTCGGTTTCATGACGGCGCTGGAGCGGGAATGGTTCAACCTGCTCCAGAGCGTCCAGGGCGTCGGCGCCAAGGTGGCGCTCGCCGTGCTCTCGACGCTGACGCCAGGCGAACTTGCCAATGCAATCGCCCTGCAGGACCGCGCCGCCGTCTCGCGTGCGCCGGGCGTTGGTCCGAAGGTGGCGATGCGCCTCGTCACCGAGCTCAAGAACCGGGCGCCGGCCCTTGCCGGCGAAGCGATCAATATCGCCCTCAAGCAGGAACTCGGCGAAGGGGTCGCGGCCGCGCCTGTCGCCGACGCGGTTTCAGCACTGACCAACCTCGGCTACAGCAGAGACCAGGCGGCGAATGCGATTGCCGCAGCAATGAAGACTGCAGGCGACGGCGCCGACAGCGCCAAGCTGATCAGGCTGGGATTGAAGGAGTTGGCGCGTTGATCTCCTTGAATATATCGCAATTCCTTACTAAACTCGAATGGTAAGGAGATCCGCATGAATATCTACTACGGTACGATGACATCGAAGGGCCAGACAACAATTCCGGCTGAAGTTCGTGAATTGCTGAATCTGAAGTCCGGCGACAGGATCCGCTACATCAACCGCGATGGCGAAATCATCATGAAAGCCAAGAACAAACGCGCCATCGACCTGGCAGGCAAGTTTCACGATCCGAACCGACCGACGATCACTTTGACGCAAATGGACGAGGCGATTGGGGAAGCCATCGCCGATCACGTAACCAGTGCAAGATGATTGGCCTCGACACCAATATTATGCTGCGCTTCCTCCTGAAGGACGATGTCGTCCAGACGGAGAAGGTCACAACGCTCTTCGCGAGCCTGTCCGATACGGCACCCGGCTATATCAGTTGCATCACGCTGATGGAATGCGCGTGGTTCTTGAGACAACGGATCAAGCTGAAGAGAGAACAGATCATGGAGGCGATTTCGGACTTGTTGGACTCGGCCGACCTGATCCTTGAAGATGAAAGAGTAGTCGAGGAGACGCTCGCAATCATGGTGCGGACGAATGCAGAATTCGCAGATGTCTTCATTGCCCTTCGTAATCGTGATGCGGGTTGCGTGACAACCAGGACATTCGATGCCCAAGCCGCAAAAACCATACCTGGAATGGAACTTTTGACATGAGCGAATCCGCCCGCCTGATATCGCCGGAAAAGCGGGGCGAAGACCTTGATATCACGTTGCGCCCGCAATCGCTGGACGAGTTCACCGGCCAGGCGGAGGCGCGCGCCAATCTCAAGGTCTTCATCGAGGCGGCGAAAAACCGCGGCGAAGCGCTGGACCATGTGCTCTTCGTCGGGCCGCCCGGCCTCGGCAAGACGACGCTGGCGCAGATCATGGCCAAAGAACTCGGCGTCAACTTTCGCTCGACCTCCGGCCCTGTTATCGCCAAGGCCGGCGATCTCGCTGCCCTGCTCACCAATCTCGAGGAGCGTGATGTGCTCTTCATCGACGAAATCCATCGCCTCAACCCCGCCGTCGAGGAAATCCTCTATCCGGCCATGGAAGATTTCCAGCTCGACCTGATCATCGGGGAAGGCCCTGCCGCTCGCTCGGTGAAAATCGACCTGTCGAAATTCACGCTGGTGGCGGCCACCACCCGCCTTGGCCTGTTGACGACGCCGCTGCGCGACCGCTTTGGCATTCCGGTGCGCCTGAGCTTCTACACCGTCGAGGAGCTGGAGCTGATCGTGCGCCGTGGCGCGCGGCTGATGAACCTGCCGATCACCGAGGAGGGCGCCCGCGAGATTGCAAGACGCGCCCGCGGCACCCCGCGCATCGCCGGCCGGCTGCTGCGGCGCGTGCGCGACTTTGCCGAGGTGGCAAGGGCGGAAGCCGTCACCCGCGAGATCGCCGACGAAGCGCTGACCCGCCTGCTGGTCGACAATGTCGGCTTCGACCAACTCGACAAACGTTACCTCAACATGATCGCGGTCAATTTCGGCGGTGGCCCGGTCGGCATCGAAACCATCGCCGCCGGCCTTTCCGAGCCGCGCGACGCGATCGAGGACATCATCGAGCCCTATATGATCCAACAGGGTTTTATTCAGCGCACGCCACGCGGCCGTGTTCTGACCGCAATCGCGTGGAAACATCTGGGAATGCAACCGCCCAAGGATATGGAGGCTGCGCAGTTTCGGCTGTTCCAGGAGGACAACTGAGTGATCACTCGCCGCGGATTTTTCAAGGTGCTGGGCGGCGGTATCGCAGGCGTCATGTCGCTCGGTGGTTACGCCTTCGCCTATGAACCGCTCGCGCGGCTCGCCATCACCCGCTATCAGCTGACGCCGCCCGGATGGACGCCCGGACTCAAGCTGCGCGTCGTTGCGCTCGCCGATCTCCATGCCTGCGAACCCTGGATGTCGGCAAGCCGCATTGCCGCGATCTGCCACAGGGCGAATGAACTCGAAGGCGACGTCACCGTCCTGCTTGGCGATTACGCCGCCGGCATGAACATGGTGACGCAGTACGTGCATTCGAGCCAATGGTCGAAGGCGCTCGCCACCTTGCAGGCCCCTCTCGGCGTCCACGCGATTATGGGCAACCACGATTGGTGGGAGGACAGGACCGCCCAGAAGAACGGCGGGATGGAAACATTCGGACACCGGGCTCTCGCGGACGTCGGCATCCCGGTCTATGGCAACCGCGCCGTTCGGCTCGAAAAGGATGGCCGCGGCTTTTGGCTCGCAGGCCTCGAAGATCAGCTGGCGCTGCTGCCGGGCCGGAAGTGGGGCCGCACGCAGATGCTCGGCCTCGACGATCTCGAGGGAACGATGGCGCAGATTACGGACGATGCGCCCGTCATCCTGCTCGCTCATGAGCCCGATATCTTTCCGCGCGTGCCCGAGCGCGTCTCGCTGACGCTATCGGGCCACACCCATGGCGGACAGATCCGTTTCCTCGGCCGTTCGCCGATCGTGCCCTCGCGCTACGGCAATCGCTACGCCTATGGCCATATCGTTGAAGAGGAGCGTAATATCATCGTTTCCGGCGGCCTTGGCTGCTCCATTGCACCCGTCCGATTCGGCGTGCCGCCGGAAATTGTCATGATCGATCTTGGATAAGAATGGCATGACCAAGCGCATTCACATCCGCCTGAATGCAGGCGGTCGGCGTTTCAACTATCGCATCGCCGGCCTCGGTTTTCGCGATGGCCATGTGCTGGTTCATCGCGCCGTACACGAGCCCTTCTGGACTTTTCCGGGCGGTCGGGCGGAGATCGGCGAAACCTCGGAAGAGACACTGAAGCGCGAGATGGTGGAGGAACTGGGCGTTGAGGTGACCGTCCGTCGCCTGCTGTGGATCGTCGAGAATTTCTTCCACTACGAACAGCGCGATTGGCACGAACTCGGCTTCTATTATCTGATGGACATCCCGCCGGAATTCCCCTTCCGGCCGGGCCAGATCATCCATCGGGTCGAGGACGACGACAACCATCTCGAATTCAAATGGGTGCCGGCAACGCGCCATGCCCTGATCGCACTCGACATCCCGCCCTATTTCATCGCCGATGAAATCGAAACCCTTCCCGTTTCGCCACGTCATCTCGTCTGGCGGGACGGCGATCTCGACGGCAAAGACTGACGCAAGCAATTCAAGGCGTTACAGCGCCCTTTGCGCGCCTCAAAAGGCGCCCGGAGCTGTAGCCAAAAGCGCTTAAGGAGGAGATGCGCCGATGCCGACCTTCGATCCTGTCAGGCCATTCCGCAAACTTGCCTATAACAACGCCCTTGCCAACCGCCGGCTGCTTCGGACCTGCGCGACATTGAAGCCTGGCGAATTCGAAGCGCCACGCACAAGCTTCTTTCCCTCGATCAAGGAAACCTTGAACCATATCATCACGGTCGACTGGTTCTATGTCGACGGCCTGGAAGGCGGCACGCTCGGGCTCAAGGCCTTTGAGGTCGACGAACCATTCGATGACGTCTTCTCGCTGGCAGAAGCCCAGGCGAAGGTCGATCAGCGCCTGGTGACACTTTGCGAGGCCCTGACGCCGGAGAGGCTCACCTCGACCATCGGCCTCCATCGCGGCGACCGCATTCAAGAAGAGCGGATGGACGACGTGCTCGGCCACCTCTTCCAACATCAGACCCATCATCGCGGACAGGTGCATGCGATGCTCTCCGGCACCAGCGTCGCTCCGCCGCAACTCGATGAATTCATCGTTGCCGACGATGCCAGGTTCCGCGGCAGCGAACTCGCAGCGCTCGGCTGGAGCGAAGAAACGCTGATGCGTTAGCGCGTCGTGCAGGACGCGTGGCACGCTTTAAGTCTTTATCTGATGCCTGTCGTGGTCCGAAACCGCTGCACGGTTTTCGGCATCATGCTCTAATCCTGCAGCCGTCTCTTCAGCCCGTCGATGATCGTCTCGGTGAGAAGGTCGTAATTCTCGTCGAAATGATGGTCGCCGGGCAGCTCGATGACCTCGGCGCCGCTGTCCTTCAGCGCCGGGCAGGCGACATCGTCATCGTCGTCCTTGCCGTAGATGCATTGCACGAGCTTCGGATCGATGTTCTTCAGATCGCCGACGGGATCGCCTCCCGCCCCTTCCGTCTTCTGGCCGAGCCAGCCGAGAACGGAGATGACGTAGTCGACTTGGTGCGAAAGCGACAGCAGCGACAATTGCGCCACCGCCGACTTTTCGGCTGGCTTGAGGAGCTGGTAGGTGGCGGGTACGACATCGGCACCGAACGAATAACCGACGAGCAGCACATGCTTCACCTTCCATTGCTTGCGGTAGAAATCGATGATCTTGGAAAGATCGGCGGCGGTCTCCTCCGGCTTGCGCTCCGACCAGAAATAGCGGAGCGAATCGACGCCGACGACCGGAATGCCTTCCTTCTGCAGCGTGCCACCGACCTCCTTGTCGATGTCGCGCCAGCCGCCGTCGCCGGAATAGATCACAGCCATCGTATCGAAGGCCGGCGTTGCCTCGAGCACCGCCAGCGGCAGGCCGAGCGGGTTGCCGAAGGCGCCGGAGGCGGTGACGAGATCGTCGAGCGTATCGGCAAACGCCGTCTGCGCATCGTCGGCGGAATCGCGGATCTCGATCGCGGCATGGGCCTTCTTCAGCGCCTCGGCGTGCGCCCGGCCATCCTTGTTGGCATCAGGCGTGAAGACAGTAATGATCGGGTCCGGCAAGATCCCGTCGCTGAGGCCATAGACCGTGCGTTCGCCAACCACCTGCTTGGACGCCGGCGTGCAAAGCTCCTTGGCAAGCGGAATGCCGGCGACCGGATTAACGGCAAGTGTCTGGCCGATCGTCGCATCCGGCGTTTGCGCGGCGATCGCCAGCGCTAAGGCCCCGCCCTCGCCGATGCCGGCGACGATCGGCAGGTGATAGGCGTTGTTGCCGGTCGCGCGCTGCACCTGCTGGCTCAGCGATTCGATGTCCGAGACCATGTAGACGCAGCCATCGTTGAGGCTGACGTCGTACCGGCTAAGCGCCTGGATATAGGATGGAAAATCGATGCCGATGACGACGGCGCCTTCGGCGACCAACCTGTCGGCTTCGGCCTTCTCATAGTCGCCCCAGCCGGCGGCATCCGAGATCAGCATCACCGTGCCCTTCACCTCCCCTTCCGGCAGGAAGATGTGCGGCGACGGGATAAGCCCGGTTTCGAAGGTCTGCGTGGTCTCCTCGGCGGCATCAGCCGGTGCGGCCGCGAGCATGCAGGCGCATGCCGTGGCAAGAAGGATTGTCCTGATCATTTTCTCACTACCCCTTTCAATCCGCCCCCAATCAGCAATGTCGCGTCCATCAACGCGATCATCGGATTGCCCCCTCCGGAGACCGCAAGATAGCGCGGTTGCCAGTGCGGATGAAACTTGGATTTGAATGCCCGAAGGCCTTTGAAGTTATAGAAGCGCTCGCCGTGTTCGAAGACGGTGCTGCCGATGCGGTCCCAGACGGGCGCAGCCTCGCGTTTCGACATGCCGGAAAGAGGCGCCATGCCGAGATTGAAATGGGCAAAACCCTCGCCGCGCAGATATTCCATGATCTGCACGAAAAGAAAATCCATCGATCCCTTCGGCGCGGCCGGCGAGAAGCGCATGAGATCGATCGTGCCCTCCTCTTTGGATTCGGTGATGAGGATGTTGGCGAAGGCGACGATCTTGCCGTCCTTCTTCAGAATGCCGACGGGCTGCGAGGAGACGTAATCGGGATCGAAGGAGCCCAGCGAGAAGCTCTTTTCCTTGGCATTGTGGTCTTCCAGCCAAGCCGTGGAGACGGCGGCGAGATCGTCGATGATATCAGGCACGTCCTCTGGTTGGACCACGGCGAATTCCAGCCCGTCGCGCTGGGCGCGGCTTGCGGTCTGGCGAAGGTTCGCCCATTTGCCGCCCTTCATCTCGAAAGTCCGGAGATCGGCCACCGCTAGTTCGCCGAGCTTGAAGGCGCGAAGGCCGGCATCGGCGCAATGGGATAGCAGCGCCGGCGAGATTTGGTAGAACACGGCACGGCAGCCGGCGGCACGCGCCGCTTCGACGAATCGCCAGACGAGTTCCTGCACGGCGCGATGGTTGCCGACCGGATCGAACAGCGCGATCCAGGAGCGGCCCTGCCGACCATACATGATGAAGGCGTCGCCCTTTTCCGAGAACATGATGCTCTTGTCGCCCATCCGCACCAGATTGGCGTCGGCATTGCCCTGCTTCATGACGATCTCGACGGCGCGCGCCAGCGCCTCGTCCGTCGCCGGTTCCGGCCGGAAGGTCGCCGGTCGAAGCAGGCTGAAGACGGCGATCGCCGACGAGATGATGGTAATGCCGAGCACGGCGCGCAAGCCCCGCGGCGCTTCGGCGGTGAACTCGAACTGCCACCAGAGCTGGTTGCTGTATTCGACGTCGCGATAGACGAAAAGCAGGATGACGACGGCGCCGACGACGATGACGGCGATCGCCATCAGCCAGGACGCCGTCAGCGCTTGGTTGAGCAGCGAGGCCTGTCGGCTAAAGAGCCGGCGGCTGACGAAAAGCCCGAAGATGAGGAAGGCGAGAAAAGCGGCTTCGACGAGCGCGATCGCCTTCAGCAGCGACAAAGTCAACGCGGCAAGCGCCGAGAACACGGCCACCCACCAGGCGCCGTCGAGCCGCTGGCCGAGGCCGCGCGCGGCGACGACGAGTGCCAGCCCCAGCAGGCTGGAGAGGAAATGCGCGCCTTCGACCATCGGCAGCGGCAGATAGTTGGAGAGGAATTCGAGATTTTGGTCAGGCGTCGGCGTGACGCTCGAAAATACCAGCATGACGCCGAGCAGCAGCGCGAGAGCCGACAGCAGCTGCGGCATCAGCCGTCCGCCGATGCGCCGCATGCTGGAGGCGGCCGGATGGTCGACGAAACGACGCAGCTCCGCCGCCGAGACCGCGAGCACCGCGATCAGCAGCGGCAGCACATGATAGATCAGGCGGTAGAGCACCAGCGATCCGAGCACGGCATCGATGTTCACAGCACTGCCGAGCGAGGCGATGATCACGGTCTCGAACACGCCGAGCCCGGCCGGCACATGGCTGAGCACGCCGAGACCAACGGCGATCGCATAGACGGCGAGGAAGACCGGCCAGCCGATCGCCGTCTGCGGCAGCAGCACGTAGAGTACGGACGCCGAGGCGGCGATATCGAAGGCGGTGACGAGGAACTGGCGCGACCAGGTGCGCGAATCCGGCAGGCGGATTGCCACAGGCCCGAGATCGAGCACACGCCCCCCGCGGCCGATGATCATCACCGCGGCCAGAATGGCGACGATCGAACCGGCGATTATCCGCAGAAGGAATGGGCTGACGCTAACGAGCGGGCCGATCTCGTCGGCGATGACGATGAGGGCGATTGCCGCGACGCCCGCAAGCCCCAATCCGAAGGACAGGGTGACGAAGGCGATGATGCGGCCGATATCCTCCGGCGAGAGCCCGAGGCGCGTATAGGCACGGTAGCGGATCGCGCCGCCCGAAAGCGCGCCGAAACCGGCGGTGTTGCCGACGGCATAGGCGCTGAACGCTGTCAGCGCCACATGCGGAAAGGGCAGCTTCTTGCCGATGTACTCGATGGCGTTGAGATCGTAGAAGATCAGCGAGATGAAACTGAGCGCCGTAAAGAACAGAGCAAGCAGGATCGCGCTCGGCCTGGTCGCCGCCAGCGCACCGACGACGTCGTCATAGCGCACCTCGTTGGTGAGCTGGACGATCGCGTAACCGACGAGGCAGAAAGCCACCAGTGACGCGGCTGCCAGCAAAGGCGTTCTGTAACGCCTGAAAAGCCCGCCAAAAGAAAAACCGTCCGCTTCTTCCATCTCTTCCAAATTGCCGTGCCCCGACATTCTCGTACCCTGCTGCAACTGCCAGCTTGGCGGGAATCATTTCAGATGATGTAACATGAGAGGCATATAAGCTCTATGAAGCCATGCCGCCGCTACCCCAGCCCCGCCGCCTGCGCCTCAATCATCCTCAATTGGGGCGAATTTGCGCAGGCGGGGGTCTCCGCACATTGCATTTTCGTAAGCTTCGGCAGAGCCTTGCCCTCGACGGAGATGTGAGAGGCGGGAGAACGGTTCGATATGCAGGATGGTTCGGCCTTTGTAATGCTTACCCTCGGACGTCTGCTGCTGGGCGGCCTCTATGTCGCTGGCGGCATTCATCATTTTTTCATCATCGTGCCGCTGACCGACGCGATCGAAGCCCGCGGCATTCCTTTTGCGAAAGGAGTGCTGGTCTTGGGCAGCCTGTTCCAGATCGTCGCAGGCATCCTGCTGATGCTCGGCCTTTTCGTCACGGCAGCGGCATTCGGTCTCATCGTATTCACGCTGGCGGCCACCGTCATGCTGCTGAATTTCTGGGACATGCAGGGAACGGCGCGCGACAGCGCGATCAATACCTGGAAAACCAACATGGCGATCATTGGCGGCCTGCTGATCGCAGCCGCCGGCGCGATGTGAGGCGGTTCAGGCCGCCGGCTCGCCCGCCGCCCGCGCATGCGCGGCGTAGCGCGCGACGGCAGCATCCACCTCCGCGTCGCGGTCGCCCGCCACCTGCACCGTCGGCACGGCAAATTCGATACCATTTTCCTGGAAGGCATTGCGGATCATCGCCAGCGCATTGCGGCGGATGACGAATTGCTCGCCTGGCTTCGTCATCATCGACAGCCGGATTTCGATGGCGAATTCGCCGAACTGCTCGACACCCTTCATCTTCAGCGTCTCGATGATATGGGGACCGAATTCCGGATTTTCGAGCAGCGTCTGGCCGATCTGCTTGATCACCTTCTTCGCCTTGACGAGATCTGTGTCGTATTTGACGTTGAGGCTGATCTTGTCGATCGTCCAGTCGCGATTGAGGTTCTTCACTGCGCCGAGTTCACCGAACGGCACCGTCGTCAGCGGACCGCGATGATGCCTGAGCTTCACCGAGCGAAGGCTGAAGGCCTCGACCACGCCCTTATGGCTGCCGCTTTCGATATATTCGCCAATGCGGAAAGCATCGTCCCAGAGATAGAACATGCCGCTGATGACGTCCTTGACGATCGTCTGAGCGCCGAAACCGACCGCGACGCCGACGACACCGGCGCCGGCGATCAGCGGCCCGATCTCGATACCGAGGCCGGAGAGCACCATCAGAGCAGCAATGACGGCGATCACGACGGCGAGAATATTGCGGAAGATCGGCAACAGCGTCTGTATCCGCGCGCGTTTGGCCTTCTCTTCATCCGTTGCTCCGCCATCCACGGATGAATCGAGCAGCTTGCCGTCGATATAGGCCTTGATGACATGCCAGAGCAGATCGGCGGCAAGCAGGATGACGATGCCGCCGATCACGCCGCGCGCGATCTTGTCGATCATCGTTTCGCCGGCGGCCATCGTATCGGCACCGACGCCGAGCATATGCCCAAGCCAGACGGCGGCGACGGCGATGATCAGCGCCCGCACACCCCGGTCAAGCAGCACGGCTGCAATGCGGCGCGTGGCAAGGAAGCTCGCTTCGGTCTGCTGCAGCGATTTTACCGCAATCGTCGAGACGGCGAGCACGCGCGGCAGCAGCAGCACATAGACGCCGAGCCAAAGCAGCCAGTTGAAGCCTGCGACCCAGAGGCTCCAGAGCACCAGGAAATAGACGGTAAGCGCCCAGGAGGTCCCGTGACCGCGCCTCTCGTCCTTGTGCGGCCGCGACCAGACCGCCGCGATCGCGATCAGCAGCAGGCCGATGCCCAGGATATAGCCGACGAGGAGCCGCACGCTCGAGGAATAGCCGAGCGGCTCCATCGACTGGATCACCGCCCAGCCGAAAATGAAATAGATGACGAAAGTCGCACAGCGTCGATACCAGAAGAATGCAACCGCGCGCGCCGGCATGATCGCAGTGGTGACACCCTGCCGTTCCTCCTCAATCCGCGCCAACCCGATGAGATCGACCAGGACGCCTCCGAGGCAAATCGTGAAGCGCTGGACCACGAGCGCGACAACGCAAACGATCGCGATGCTCTGGCTGACCGGCGGCCAGCTGACGCTGAGAAGAGCAAGCGCCGTCGCCACGGCAAAGATCAGCGCCGGGATGACGCGCGGGGCAAGATGCATGCCCGCCATCTGCGCCGCCTGGCGGCGGCGGCGAAAGGCATAGCGGGCAATGCGCTCGACGATGGTGCCGAGCAGGAAAATCGCCAGAAACTGCGCCGCCATGCGCGGCCAGCCGGCTGCCGCGATTTCACCGAAGAACAGCGAGGAAGCATTGCCGACCTGTGAGGGCAGCATCATCGCCGCATCGGAGACCATCGAGACGTGCCGGCGGGCATGCTGGAGCAGACCTGACAAGACCGACATCTGGTCGCCGGCAGCGGAATCGCTCGCGGGCGCCGCCGCCATCTGCGTCGACATCCATTGCTTGACCTGAGGCGTCTGCATCAGTTCCATCATCTGACGCACCTCGGCCGGCGGACCTGCCGTAACAGGACCCGCAGGTGGGGTCTGCGCAGCACCCGGCGGGACTGCCGAAAAAAGCGCGGACAGCGCCACTATGCAGAATAGGACGACCCTGGAGATCCCTGCCACGCCACGCTTCATTGCCGTCCTCCGATGGGCCGCCGACCGCCGATGCAAGGCCAACGTCTTTCGACAGCATCGATAGCCTCGACCGGCGCTGTCAGCAAGGAGGGTGGAGGCGAAGATCATCGGGAAGGCAGGCGGTGGAGCAGAGGGACCGTCGATCTCAAATTCAGGGCCTGAATTCGGGGACTGGCGGCCTCAGCTATGACGGCGGGCGCTCTACAGCGCCTTTAATTGTTTCAGGATTTCGCGACCGGTTTTTCCACGTGGCCACCGAAGCCCGCGCGCATCGCCGACAGTACCTTGTTGGCGAATTCGTCGTTATCGCGCGAGGAGAAGCGGCCGTAAAGCGCAGCGCTCAGCACCGGCGTCGGCACGCTTTCGTCGATTGCCGCCATGATCGTCCAGCGGCCTTCGCCGCTGTCCGAGACGCGGCCGGCATATTTCGAAAGCGCGGGATCGGCATGCAGCGCGTCGGCCGTGAGATCGAGCAGCCAGGAGGTGATCACGCTGCCGCGGCGCCAGACTTCGGCGACATCCTGCAGGTTGAAATCATATTGGAAATGTTCCGGATGAGCGAGCGGCGCTGTCTCCGCATCGGCCTCGTGCGAGGCGGCGCCGATATTGGCATGTTTCAGAATATTGATACCTTCGGCATAGGCGGCCATCAGGCCGTATTCGATGCCGTTATGCACCATCTTGACGAAATGACCGGCGCCATGCGGGCCGCAATGCAGGTAACCCTGCTCCGCGGTGCTGGCAGCAGCCGCTTCGGCGCTCCGGTTCGCCGAGGCTTCCGTCTTGCCGACACCGGGCGCCAGCGTTGCGAAGATCGGAGAAAGGTGTTCGACGATACCCTTCTCGCCGCCGATCATCAGGCAATAGCCCCGCTCGAGGCCGAAGACGCCGCCGCTGGTGCCGACGTCGACATAGTGGATGCCCCTGGTGATGAGTTCGGCGCCGCGGCGGATGTCGTCGTGGTAGTAGGAGTTGCCGCCGTCAATGACGATATCGCCATTCTCGAGCAGCGGCATCAGGCTCGCCAGCACCTTGTCGACGATCGCCGCCGGCAGCATCAGCCAGATCGCGCGCGGATGGGTGAGCTTCGAGACGAACTCCTGGAGCGAAGCACTGCCGGTCGCGCCGAGGCCGGCGAGTTCGGCAACGCTTTCCGGCCTGGCGTCGTAAACGACGCATTCGTGACCGCCCCGCATCAAGCGCTGGACCATATAATTGCCCATGCGGCCCAAACCGACCATGCCAAGTTGCATAATGAATCTCCTGGAAACCGAAATGAAGTATCGAATCCGGAAATTAGCACCCGCAGTGTGACAGGCAAGCAAAGTCTCGGTGATATCGGTGAATGCGACGATTGCACCCGCCGACCTCGCTGAGATCGACGTATCGTCAAATGTCCGGCGCGCTGGCCGGCTCACCCTTCATTTCGCTGAGGAACATGCCCTCGCGCAGATTGATGCCGTATTCAACGAAAGCCTTCATGCAGCAGAGCATCTGCGTCCAGCCTTCACAATTGAGATAGGTGCCGCGCCGGCCGGCATCGTCTTCGCGCCAGCCGGTCTCGGCGATCGTCACCAGCGTGCCGCCATCCTCCAGCGGCTTGAAGTTCATCTCTACCATCGTCTTGTATCTTGCCTCGTCCTCGCCAGTGCCGCCATCCCAGCGCAGCACGATGCGGCTTTCCGGCACGAGTTCGACGACCTCGACTGGCGCATCCTTCCACCAGGTCACCGTCGTGCCCTTCACGAGCGGCGCGCTCGCCCCACCGATCGTGGTGAAATAGCTGCTGAGCTTCTTCGGATTGACGACGGCATCGAACACCTCTGCAACGGGACGGCCGATGCGGCCGGAAACGCGGATTCCGAGAGACATGATACTTCTCCTCTTCTCCATTGTGCCTGGCATCATTATGTTATAAAAATATAACATGTCAAGCGAATCAGCCGACGACCCGGTTTTCAAGGCGCTGGCGCATCATCGCCGCCGCGACATCCTCGATCTGCTCAAGGATGGCCCCAGAACCACAGGAAACCTTTGCGAGATGTTTCCGGAGATGGACCGCTGCACGGTGATGCAGCATCTGAAGGTGCTGGAGGAGGCCGATTTGGTCGTCGCCAGGAAGGAAGGTCGCGAGCGCTGGAACCACCTGAACAGCCTGCCGATCAAGCACATCTATGACCGCTGGATCAGCGTCTATGCCGGCCATGCGCTCTCCATCCTCGACCGGCTGAAAGGCGACTTGGAAGGTCAGCCCGAATAATGACGCGGCTGTAAACCGGCCTTGCCGCCCGGTCTGCCGAAGCCTTATGCTACCAAAAACGGGGATCAGACGGATGACGATATCAGGAGCCGGCATACGCCGCATGCGGCTGCTGCGCAGCATGAAGCAAGGCCATCTCGCCGAACTCCTTGGCGTCAACCAGGCGACCGTCTCGCGCTGGGAGCGCGATCAACTCGCCCTGCCCGTCGAACAGGCCATCAAGCTGGAGCGGATTTTCGCCGCGCCGCCACATGAAGCAGTCGATACGGCGCTGAAGCGGCTGGTCGAGGATTCCGTCCGGCCGGTGCATCTGATCTGCGACCGCACCCACCGGCTGCTCGCCGCCTCTCGCCCGCGGCAAGCGGAGTGGCGGGCGCCGCTCGGCGCCTTTCTCGGCCGTTCTCTGTTCTCCTACGCCTCCGCCGAGATCGCCGCCGCCGAGCAGTCGCTGGAGGAGTGCGGCTGGCATGAGGGCAGGCTCTCGTCGCTGACCCTCGATACCGGCGCCAACGGCAATGCGCTGCTGCCGATCGCCGCCGGCCGCGTGACCTGGGAACGGATCATGCTTTCCGATGGCAGCGCCGGCCGCCTTGTCACGACCATCGGCTAAGCCTCAAGCTTTCCTGCATCCCCATGCATAATTTATGCGTTGTCCGGAAACCTTAGCCTTTATAGCGTCCGCCGCCGAAGGGTCAGGAGACGATGTGATGACGATACTGATAACGGGAAGTGCCGGCCATCTGGGCGAGGCGCTGATGCGAACCTTGAGGGCGGAAAGCCGCTGGGTGCGCGGCATCGATATCAAGCCCTCGGCTTTCACCGACATGGTCGGCTCGATCAATGATCGCGCCTTCATCAGGCAGGCGATGTCGAGCATCAGCCACGTCA
This sequence comes from Rhizobium sp. WSM4643, assembly GCF_025152745.1. Classification (NCBI taxonomy): domain Bacteria; kingdom Pseudomonadati; phylum Pseudomonadota; class Alphaproteobacteria; order Hyphomicrobiales; family Rhizobiaceae; genus Rhizobium; species Rhizobium sp. WSM4643. Next base: position 3,686,134 of record NZ_CP104040.1, read on the forward strand.
TCCATGCCGCGACGTTGCACAAGCCGCATGTGGCAACCCACGACAATTACGATTTCCTCGACACCAATGTCGCCGGCACACTCAACCTGCTCGAAGAAGCGGTCGCCGCAGGCGTTGCAAGCTTCGTCTTCACCAGCACCACCAGCACCTTCGGCGCGGCATTGACGCCGGCTGCCGGCGAACCGGCAGCATGGGTGACCGAGGATGTACTCCCCGTCGCGAAAAACATCTACGGCGTGACAAAGCTCGCCGCCGAAGGTCTGTGCGAACTCTTCGCCCGCAAGTCCGGCCTGCCGATGGTCATTCTCAGGACGTCGCGTTTCTTTCCCGAAAACGACGACGATCCTGACATTCGCAACGGCTATTCGGCAGAGAATGCCCAGGCCAACGAGCTTCTTAACCGCCGCGTCGATATCAGCGACGTGGTCGGCGCCCATCTGCTGGCGCTCGAAAAGGCGCCGGCAATCGGCTTTGGCCGCTACATCGTCTCGGCTACGACGCCGTTTTCATTGGGCGATCTTGCTGCGATCCGACACGATGCGCCTCAGGTCGTCGAGCGACTGTTCCCGGATGCGGGCGCCCTCTACGGATCACGCGGCTGGAAGATGTTTCCGGCGCTCGACCGCGTCTATGTCAACGAACGCGCAAGACGGGAACTCGGCTGGCAGCCGCGATATGACTTCCGTTTCGTGCTCGATTGCCTGCGCGACAACAGGGAATGGCGAAGCCCCTTGGCACTCGACGTCGGCTCTAAAGGCTACCACGACGAGGTCTTTGCCGAAGGGCCTTATCCGGTCGGATAGAGCGCGAGCTGGAATGCGGCCATGCGAAAGCCCGACATTCTCTCGGCATGGCCTTTTCGCTGAAAAGCGTCATCCAGATATCATGATCCCGTCATAGACCGTCTGCCGGGGATATGGGCGACGAATTCCAGGGCGTGTTGTGCCATCGGGAAATCGAATCCAAGGCGGGGGTGTCATTTGAAGCGGTGTCCAGCCTGCGGGCGGGAAGCCGTTTCGAGAGCGCTTTTGACCGAGAGGGTATTTCCATGAAGAATGTCAGACCATACGCATCGCCGCTCTTCGCCGCGGTTCTAGCCGCATCCGCCGCCTTGCCAGTCGTCGCAATGGCCGAGAATTCCGCCACCGTCGGTGGCCTCATCTTCGTCAACAAGGGCCTCGTCGGCATTGGCCGCATTGCGGCCAACCAGCGTGACAAATTCGGCGAGACCTTTGGTTCCGGCTCGGGCATGGCGGTCGATCCCGCCGCCTGGAGCCGCGACGGCGCCGGCTACAAGGGCACGCTCTACCTGCTGCCCGATCGCGGTTACAACGCCGTCGGCACCGCCGATTACCGGCCGCGCCTGAACACCATCTCGATCGGCTTGAAGCCGACCGCTCCGGGTGCGACACCCGGGGCCGGCAAGGAACAGTCTGGCGTCGACGCAAAGCTCGTCGATTCCATGCTCTTCGTCGACGACAAGGGTGGCGACATGACTGGTCTCGACCCGGAATCCGGCGTCCGCCCCGCTGCCGGTGATTTTCCGCCGCTGCCGCAAGCGGTAAACGGCAAGATCGCGCTCGACAATGAAGCCATCATCCGCATGGCCGACGGCACCATGTTCGTAAGCGACGAATATGGTCCTTACATCTACCACTTTTCGGCCGACGGCCACCTGCTGTCGGCCACCCAGCCGCCGAAGGCGCTTTTGCCGATGCGCAAGGGGGCGCTGAGCTTTGCCTCCAACAATCCCGGCCCCGGCGCATCCGCTCCGGACCCGAAGGATCCGGAGACTGGCCGCCAGAACAACCAGGGTCTCGAAGGCATGGCGATGACGCCTGATGGCAAGTTCATCATATCAATGCTGCAGTCGGCGGCGCGCCAGGACGGCGGCGACTCCGGCTCGACCCGGCAGAATACCCGCGCCATGATCTATGACGCCGCCGATCCCGATCATCTGAAACTGGTGCACGAATATGTCGTGCCGCTGCCGGTCTTCAAGGATGCGAAGGACAAGACGACGATTGCCGCTGAGAGCGAAATCGTCGCCCTGTCCGACAAGACTTTCCTGATGCTCGCCCGCGACAGCGGCAACGGCCAGGGCCTGAAGGGCGACACCTCGCTCTACCGCAAGGTCGGTATCGTCGACATTTCGAATGCGACAGACATCGCCGCCAGCGATTTCGACGCCGGCAGGCCGATAGCGCCGAAGGGCGTCGTCGATCCCTCGCTGACGCCGGCGACGCTGACGCCCTTCATCGACCTCAACGACAAGGTCGACCTCGCCCGCTTCGGCCTGCACAACGGCGCACCGAACGACAAGAACAATCTGTCGGAAAAATGGGAAGCCATGGGTCTGGTGAGCGTTCTCGACCCGAATCTGCCGGACGACTACTTCCTGTTCGTCGCCAATGACAACGACTTCTTGACGCAGGATGGTTTCCAGGTGGGTGCAGCCTACAAGGCAGATGGCGGTGCCGACGTCGACACCATATTCCAGGTCTTCCAGGTCACCCTTCCAGGCCTGAAGAAGTAACGGATGCACTGAAGGGTGGACGCCCAAACCACGCGTTCGCCCGCCATATCCGGGATCCCTGCCGACGATAAAAGGGAAGGGTGCGATCCACGACCACCGGTGGATGTTTACGATCCTGGGTGCCTACAAACGTAGGTGGGCGCCGTGTGTCCAGGCCCACGGGCCTGGCCAGGGACAGCTCCCTTTGGATCGAGTATGGCCCCAGGGATTGTGGTTCCTGTCGAGAGGCGCAGACCGCATGGCGATATATAAGGTCGTTTGCGCTGACGCGCCAGTGGCGACAGAAGCCTGCCGCCATTTAATTGAGATCAATTGAGTTCGGGTGCGGACCGGCCGTTCAGCTTGTCGGTGATGCTGCGGATTCGGCTCGACACCTCGCTCAGCGCTGCCGCAAGATTTTCTTCGGTTCGGGCGGTCGCTGCAAGCACCGTATCGCGGTTGCCGCGCAGCGACTCGAGCTCGGATTCCAGCCCGGCGACGCGGCGCGTCAGCTCGGCAATCTCGTCCATGACCATGATGCCGGCCATGACAGTGATCCTGAGATCACCGATTTCCCCGAACTGACCCTTGAGATGGCCGACATAGCGGTCGAAGCGGGTGGCGAGATCGGTCAGGTGATCCTCCTGCCCTTCCTCGCAGGCCATGCGATAGGCCTTGCCGTCGATCGTTACCGTCACCTGCGCCATGCCAAACTCTTTCTATCAGCGATCCAGAACTGCGCGGATCGTTTCCATGGCCGTTACCAGCCGCCGCGATACCTCGCGGTTGACCTCTTCCAGCCGGTTGGCGCGGAATTCGGCCTGGTCGAGCTCCTGCGCCAGCCGCGAACGGTCGGCGTGTACACGCCGCACCTCGCCCTCGATCTCGCCCTGCTCTCGCTGCCGCTCGACGCGCATCTCGACGGCGTTTTCGAGGCTCGAAATCGCCTGTCTCAACTCGTTGAGCGCTGCTTCCATGGTTTTGCCTGTGGGCATCATGCCTTTCCGATTCCCGCGCAGGATCCGCGAATCGTCACTCCGCGCCGATCCTGCGATGTCAAAAGGATATGCAGTTCGCCGACGGCCCGTCAATAAATCCTGTCACCTGTCCGCCAGCCTATCCTGTGGATGAGCGTTTTACACATGTCCGTCACATCAGATTCGTCATTTGTACAATCGCCCGATCAAATGTCAAAAATCGCTGCTGCCCGCCCGGATTTGGCCTGCCATTTATTGACTTGCCCGTCCCAACTGCTATGTCTCTGCCGCTTTCACTCGATGGTCTTGGAGGCTCGAGGCCATCCCCCCGACACCCGGAACTTGCGGAAAAGCCATGACCTCTCCCGAACAACACGACCGGATGGCGAATGCGATCCGTTTTCTCGCCATGGACGCCGTTGAAAAGGCGAACTCCGGCCACCCGGGTATGCCGATGGGCATGGCTGACGTGGCGACGGTCCTGTTCTCCAAATATCTGAGGTTCGATCCGAAGAAGCCGCACTGGCCGAACCGCGATCGCTTCGTGCTGTCGGCCGGTCATGGCTCGATGCTGCTCTATTCGCTGCTGTATCTGACTGGCTATCCTGACATGACGATCGAAGATCTGAAGCAGTTCCGCCAGCTCGGCTCGAAGACAGCCGGCCATCCGGAATATGGTCATGCCACCGGCATCGAAACGACGACTGGACCGCTCGGCCAGGGTATTGCCAATTCCGTCGGCATGGCGATTGCCGAGCGCAAGCTGCGCGAGGAGTTCGGCTCCGATCTCCAGGATCACTATACCTATGCGATCTGCGGCGACGGCTGCCTGATGGAGGGCATCAGCCATGAAGCCATCGCGCTCGCCGGCCACCTGAAGCTCAACAAGCTCGTCCTGTTCTGGGATAACAACTCGATCACCATCGACGGCGCCGTCTCGCTGTCGGATTCCACCGACCAGATCGCCCGCTTCAAGGCCGTACACTGGAACACCATCGAGATCGACGGTCACGATCAGGCCGCCATCGCCGACGCGATCGAAGCTGCCCATCAGTCCGACCGCCCGACCTTCATCGCCTGCAAGACGATCATCGGCTTCGGTGCCCCGAACAAGCAGGGCACCCACAAGGTCCACGGCAACCCGCTCGGCGCCGAGGAAATCGCGGCCACCCGCAAGGCGCTGAACTGGGAAGCCGAACCCTTCGTCATCCCGTCGGAGGTCCTTGACAGCTGGCGTGCGGCTGGCGCCCGCTCGGTGGACCTCGTCAGGTCCTGGGAAGATGGCCTCGCCAAGGCTCCGGCCAGGGCCGAGTTCACCCGCCGCATGGCAGGCGATCTGCCGGAAGGCTTCGACGCCGCAATCAGCGCATACAAGAAGAAGCTCGCCGAGACCAAGCCGACGGTTGCGACCCGCAAGGCTTCGGAAGACGCGCTCGAGGTCATCAACGGCTTCCTGCCGGAAACACTCGGCGGCTCCGCCGACCTGACGCCGTCGAACAACACCAAGACCAGCCAGATGCATTCGATCACCCCGACGGATTTCGCCGGCCGTTACATGCATTGGGGCATCCGCGAGCATGGCATGGCGTCTGCCATGAACGGCATTGCGCTGCATGGCGGCCTCATCCCCTACAGCGGCGGCTTCCTGATCTTCTCGGATTATTGCCGCCCGCCGATCCGCCTTGCTTCGCTGATGGGCATCCGCGTCATTCACGTCCTGACGCACGACTCGATCGGCGTCGGCGAAGATGGCCCGACGCACCAGCCCGTCGAACAGCTCGCCGGTTTGCGTGCCATCCCGAACCTGATGGTCTTCCGTCCGGCCGACGCCACGGAAACGGCGGAATGCTGGCAGATCGCCATCAAGACGCACAACCGTCCCTCGGGCCTTGCTCTGACGCGTCAGAACCTGCTCGCAGCCCGCACCGAATACAGCGAAAAGAACCTATGCGAACAGGGCGCCTATGTCCTCGCCGGCAATCCCAACGCCAAGGTGACGATCTTTGCCTCCGGCTCCGAAGTCGAAATCGCTGTTGCGGCTCGTACGGCACTCGAAGCCAAGGGCGTCACCGTCCGCGTCGTATCGGTTCCCTGCACGGAACTGTTCTTCGAGCAGCCAGAAGCCTATCGCAAGGAAATCCTCGGCAACTCGCCGGTCAAAATCGCCGTCGAAGCCGCCGTTCGCGAAGGCTGGGATGCGTTCATCGGACCGGAAGGCACCTTTATCGGCATGAAGAGCTTCGGCGCTTCCGGCCCGGTTAAGGAAGTTTACAAGCATTTCGGCATCACCGCCGACGCCGTCGTTGCGGCCGCGGAAGCAAAGCTTTAATGAGGGCGCCTTGAGGCGCTCTCCATCTCCTCAATTCCAGGCCCTCGCTATCGGGCCCTACTCTATCGGGAGTGAATGAACATGACAGTCAAGGTTGCCATCAACGGTTTCGGCCGCATCGGCCGCAACGTCCTTCGCGCCATCGTCGAATCCGGCCGTACCGACATCGAGGTCGTCGCCATCAACGATCTCGGCCCGGTTGAAACCAACGCCCACCTGCTGCGCTACGACTCGATCCACGGCCGCTTCCCGGCCACGGTGAAGGTCGAGGGTGACACGATCATCGTCGGCAACGGCAAGCCGATCAAGGTCACGGCGATCAAGGATCCGGCAACGCTCCCGCACCGCGAGCTCGGCGTCGACATCGCCATGGAATGCACCGGCATCTTCACCGCCCGCGACAAGGCTGCCGCTCACCTGACGGCCGGCGCCAAGCGCGTCATCGTCTCGGCGCCTGCCGATGGTGCCGACCTGACGGTCGTCTTCGGCGTCAATCATGACCAGCTCACCAAGGAGCACTTGGTCATCTCCAACGCGTCCTGCACCACCAACTGCCTGGTGCCGGTCGTGAAGGTTCTCGACGACGCCGTCGGCATCGACCACGGCTTCATGACCACCATCCACTCCTACACCGGCGACCAGCCGACGCTCGACACGATGCACAAGGACCTGTATCGCGCCCGCGCGGCCGCCCTTTCCATGATCCCGACCTCGACGGGTGCAGCCAAGGCAGTCGGCCTCGTTCTGCCGCATCTGAAAGGCAAGCTCGACGGCACCTCGATCCGCGTTCCGACCCCGAACGTTTCGGTCGTCGACTTCAAGTTCGTCTCCAAGAAGGCGACCAGCGTTGGCGAAATCAACGAAGCCATCATGGCTGCTGCAAACGGCAAGCTGAAGGGTATCCTCGGCTACACCGACGAGCCGCTCGTCTCCCGTGACTTCAACCACGACAGCCACTCCTCGATCCTCGCAACCGATCAGACCAAGGTCATGGAAGGCAACTTCGTGCGCGTGCTGTCCTGGTACGACAACGAGTGGGGCTTCTCCAGCCGCATGTCCGACACGGCAGTCGCTTTCGCCAAGCTCATCTGAGCGCTCTTGAGGCATCGACATACAAGCGGCCCGGGAAACCGGGCCGCTTTTTGTTGCCGTGCCTCCGAACGAAACCGCCCCCGCAATGGTATCTTTTCATCCATTGCCCGGATGAGATCTGCTAGAATACGTCACCCTGGACATTCCAAAATGCCCAGTTTCCTCACGCCGCATCGGCCACCGGCCAGGTGCGGAATGCCAATACCGTGCGGCAGCACTGTCGCCCGGATGAAAATGAGAGAGATGGATGGATTACTTTACCGTTGAAATCGCCGGCCGTGCCGTTGCCAGTTTTCGTTCGGAAAATCACGAGGAAGCGACGCATTTCTTCGAGGCGGAAGACTTTCGCGACGATCTGACCGTCCTGGAATCCGAAGGCAGGCCTCTTTGGGACCGCAAAGCGGCCCTGAGCCTGCGCAAGGCGACCACCGAGGAAGCAAGCGAAGTCGAGCACGCCTATGAATTCGACGATGATCCTGAACGGACCATCGAGGACGAGTTCGTCGTGTTCCTCGTCCCGGTCGCGGATCTGACCGCTGGCGAAGACGATACCGTCGAAGACTGATCGACGATCCGCATCTTTTTCCGGTTTCGAAGTCATATCGAAGCGGCCGGTTCGATATGACGCCGCCGTTCGCAGGACAGGATGGCGGTGCTGACGCTACTCGGGTTCGAATTCAATAGGCGTCTCTACACGAAACCATCGTCGACGAATTCCTTGGCCGCAAGGATGATCACGGGTTGGCAATCCGCTGGCCAAGCGTGCTAGATTGAGGAAATGCACAGCGCTGCACAATGGCTAGTGAGCCAAGGGAGGTGATAAATGGCAGAGGCACAAAAGCGCTTGTCCCATACCACTCTCAAGCGGCGGCAGCGGTTTCACCCCAAGCGGGACGTCAGACCTGCCGTGTTGGCAAGGGCCAATCGCCTGGTCATCTGGGTCGCCGCGTTCATTGGCCTCTCGTTTCTCGCGATCGTCATACTTCAGGCGGTGTTGGGATAGCAGAGCAAGGGCCGGCCGCTTCTGGCGCAAAACTATAGCCGGCTGCTCTCGCTGGGCGGCCGGCATTTCCACCCGATATCGAAATATCTCAGCCTTCATTTTCCCCGCTCTCCGCACCCGCCCATGCAATCCATTCTTCCCGGACAGGGCAAGCGGGCCGCGTGAAAAGAGGAGCGTGTTTTATGTTGTTGCCATTCGCAGATACCGGCAGGAAAAATCCGTGCCTGTCTCTTTTGCCCTGCTCTCGCCTGATTTTCCTATACATTCTTTATAGAGACTTTCTCCCGTAGCATTCCGTGTCGGTTGGCCGTCCGGCAGCCGATCAGCAGCATGAAGCAGCATCGCGACGAGGTTAAGCCGCAAGGCCTACCCTTCTCTGACGTTTTGCCGTTTACTGGTGGATCGCCGCGCGTGATGGAGGGGTTGAATAAAGGCGGATCGGCCGGGTGCGGCTGTGTTCGCGAAGCAGTCGATGGAAAGGGGTGGGCATGGAAGCGTTCTATATCGTGGTGCTGGTTTCGACGGCACTCGTGCTTCTTGCCGCTTTTTCGAGCCTGCTCGCCTTCCGCTTCGGCGCCCCCCTGCTGCTGCTCTTCCTGATGATCGGCCTTGCTGCCGGCGTCGATGGCCTCGGCATCGAGTTCAGCAACAATTATCTCGCCTATATTCTCGGCTCCATCGCGCTGGCCGTGATCCTCTTCGATTCCGGCTTCGGCACGCCGATGCAGGCCTTCCGGCTGGCCGCCGTGCCCTCTCTGGCGCTCGCCTCGGTCGGTGTGCTGATCACCGCCTCGCTCTTTGCCTTGGCCGCCATGTGGCTTTTGAATTTCACTTGGCTGGAAGGCCTGTTGCTTGGCTCGATCGTTGCATCGACGGATGCGGCCGCCGTCTTTTTCCTGCTGCGCATCGGCGGCATCAACATCCGCGATAAGGTGCGCTCGACGCTGGAAGTCGAATCCGGCACCAACGACCCGATGGCGATCTTCCTCACCATCGCCCTCGTCGAGGTGCTGGCAAGCGGCGAGCGTTATGCCGGCATCAATATCGGCATGCTCGCCATGTTCGTGCAGCAGATGGGCCTCGGCGTCATCCTCGGCCTACTCGGCGGCATGATGATCGTGCTGATCGTCAGCAAGCTCGATACCGATCGCGGCCTGACGCCGATCTTCGTGCTGGCGCTCGCCCTTCTCGTCTTCTCCTTCACCGGCGCAGTCGGCGGCAGCGGCTTCCTCGCTGTCTATGTCGCCGGCATCTACGCCGGAAACCGCAAGATGCAGGCGATCGGCACCATCAAACGCTTCCAGGACGGCATGACATGGCTGGCGCAGATCATCATGTTCCTGGTGCTCGGCCTGCTCGCCACGCCGTCGCAATTCCCTGTCATCATCGTGCCGGCCATCCTGCTCGCCCTCTTCTTGATCTTCGTCGCCCGACCCTTAGCGGTCTGGCTGTCGCTGCTTCCCTTCGATTACACGCAGCAGGAGATCGGCTTCGTCGCCTGGGTCGGCCTGCGCGGCGCCGTTTCCATCCTGCTTGCTATCATGCCGATCCTCGGTGGGCTTGAGAACGGACAGATCTATTTCAACACCGCCTTCATCATCGTGCTGGTCTCGCTGCTCGTCCAGGGCTGGACGATCAAGCCCGTCGCCAAGAAGCTCGGGCTGATCATTCCGCCGCGCATCGGCGCCGTCGACAAGGTTGAGGTCGACCTGCCGGGCGCAGCCCACCACGAACTGCTCTCCTATCGCGTCATCAAGGATAGCCCGGTGCTGCGCGGCGAGCGCATTCCACGCTGGGCGACGCCCTCACTCGTCATCCGCGACGGCAAGTCGATGCGTTACCAATATGCCGGGCGGCTGCGCGAGAACGATCTCGTCTACCTCTTCATCGTCCCGAGCTACTCCCGCCTGCTCGACCGGCTCTTCGCCAGCCGTGCGCCTGTCGATGACGACGATGCCGAGTTCTTCGGCGCCTTCGCGCTCTCTCCTGCCCGCCCCGCCGCCGATCTCGACGCCGCCTATGGCCCCGGCCTGCTCAACGAATCCGAAAAAGGCCTGACGATCGCCGAATTGATGCGGCAGCGCCTCGGGGGCAAGGCCGATTATGCCGACCGTGTCCGCCTCGGCTCGATCATCCTCATCGTCCGCGATCTCGACGAGCACGACCACATCACCTCTGTCGGCATGTCGCTCGAAGCGGTCGAACCGGCAATTACGCTGCCGATCTTCATCAATCTCAAGGACATCATCCAGCGCATCCGCGACCGGTTGAACGGACGCCGGAACCGGGAAACCGCAGCCTCCGAAAGCACACCGAAAGCGCCAGCCGGACGCGACGAAGGCACACGCGAAAACGGCCGTTGAACGCCTTGCGTCTCGAATGATCCTTGCTATGTTCGGCGCAACTTTCGCCAACCACGACAGGATCCTCCCCATGCCTTCTTTCAAGACCCTCGACGATCTTTCCGACCTCAGCGGCAAGCGCGTTCTCGTCCGCGTCGATCTCAACGTCCCGGTGAAAGACGGCAAGGTCACCGATACGACGCGCATCGAGCGTGTGGCGCCGACGATCCTCGAACTGTCCGAAAAGGGTGCCAAGGTGATCCTGCTGGCCCATTTCGGCCGACCGAAGGATGGCCCTTCGCCGGAGCTGTCGCTGTCGCTGATTGCCCCTTCCGTCGAGGAAGTGCTCGATCATGCCGTGCTGACGGCTTCCGACTGCATCGGCGAGGCCGCCGCCTCCGCCGTTGCCGCAATGAATGACGGCGATATCCTGCTTCTGGAAAACACCCGCTTCCACAAGGGCGAGGAAAAGAACGACCCCGACTTCACCAAGGCGCTTGCCGCCAACGGCGACATCTATGTCAACGATGCCTTCTCGGCCGCCCACCGCGCCCATGCCTCGACCGAGGGTCTTGCCCACCACCTGCCGGCCTATGCCGGCCGCACCATGCAGGCCGAGCTGGAGGCGCTGGAAAAGGGCCTCGGCGACCCGGCTCGCCCTGTCGTTGCGATCGTCGGCGGCGCCAAGGTCTCCACCAAGATCGACCTGTTGATGAACCTCGTGAAGAAGGTCGATGCGCTCGTCATCGGCGGCGGCATGGCCAATACCTTCATCGCCGCCCGCGGCACCAATGTCGGCAAGTCGCTCTGCGAACATGATCTCGCCGAAACCGCCAAGCAGATCATGATCGAGGCCGCCACCGCCGGCTGCGCCATCATCCTGCCGGAGGATGGCGTGATCGCCCGCGAGTTCAAGGCGGGCGCCGCCAACGAGACGGTCGATATCAACGCCATTCCCGCCGATGCCATGGTGCTCGATGTCGGCCCGAAGTCCGTCGAGGCCATCAACGCCTGGATCGAGCGCGCCGCAACCCTGGTCTGGAACGGTCCGCTCGGTGCCTTCGAGATCGAACCCTTCGATGCTGCAACCGTCGCTGCTGCGAAATATGCCGCTGGGCGCACGGTAGCCGGCAAGCTCACCTCCGTTGCCGGCGGCGGCGATACCGTCTCCGCGCTCAACCATGCCGGCGTTGCCGACGGTTTCACCTATGTCTCGACCGCCGGCGGCGCCTTCCTTGAGTGGATGGAAGGCAAAGAGCTTCCCGGCGTCGCCGTCCTCAACGCTGCTAGATAGTCACCAAGACTGATTGCGCAGATTTTACATGTGGATAGACCGCGGAAGAAAAACAGCTTCCGTGGTCTTTTGCTCAGAGGACGAAAAAAATCCCAACTTTCAAACGATTGAATTGAATTCAATCGTTTCAATGACTTAGCCTTGCATTTTCCTCCCTATAAACTTCTGTTATCCGCGTTCTATATTCCTGAAGTGCCGATGTTTATTGTTGTGGAGAGAACGAAATGAGCGAACGACTGGAAGACATTGCAGTGCAGATGGTTACGGGCGGCCGGGGACTGCTCGCCGCCGATGAATCGACCTCCACCATCAAGAAGCGTTTCGACGCGATCAATCTCGAATCGACCGAAACGAGCCGGCGCGACTATCGCGAAATGCTCTTCCGCTCCGACGAAGCGATGAAGAAATATATCTCCGGCGTCATCCTCTTCGAAGAGACGCTGTTCCAGAAGGCTGCCGACGGAACGCCCTTCGTCGACATCATCCGCGCCGCCGGCGCTATCCCCGGCATCAAGGTCGATACCGGCGCCAAGCCGATGGCTAAATATCCCGATGAAACCATCACCGAAGGCCTCGACGGTCTCCGCGAACGCCTTGCCGGATATTATGAAGCCGGCGCCCGCTTCGCCAAGTGGCGCGGCGTCATCGCCATCTCGTCGACCTTGCCGACCCGCGGTTCCGTCCGTGCCAACGCTCAGGCGCTTGCTCGTTATGCCGCACTCTGCCAGGAGGCCGGGATCGTTCCGATCGTCGAGCCGGAATGCCTGATGGACGGCAAGCCGGGTGACCACAATATCGACCGCTGCGCCGAAGTGACCGAGTTCACGCTGCGCATCGTTTTCGAGGAACTCGCCGACGCCCGCGTCAATCTCGAAGGCATGATCCTCAAGCCGAACATGGTGATCGACGGCAAGAACGCTCGCAAGGCCTCGGTCGCGGAAGTTGCCGAACGCACCGTCAAGGTGCTGAAGGCGACCGTTCCGCCTGCCGTTCCCGGTATCGCCTTCCTCTCCGGCGGCCAGACGACCGAAGAAGCGACAGCCCACCTTTCGGCGATCAATGCCATCGGCGACCTGCCCTGGTTCGTCACCTTCTCCTACGGCCGCGCCCTTCAGGACAGCGCGCTCAAGGCCTGGAACGGCAAGCAGGAAAACGTCGCCGCCGGCCAGCGCGAATTCACCCACCGCGCCGAGATGAACAGCCTCGCCGCCAAGGGCAACTGGAAGAAGGACCTGGAAAAGGCCGCCTGAGTTTTTGGAAATTTAAATTTTGGGCAGGGAGCGGCGGACGCAACCTCGCTACTCCTTGCCCAATCCCGCTCACTCATTCCTGTGACGAGCACAGGGGGAGTAAGGCCGCCCCGTCCGTTCCTTCGGGCTCCTGGCGGATGAGAGAGGAATACGGCGCTGCCACACGTCTCTTCTCCCCAGCGGGGAGAAGGTGCCGGCAGGCGGTTGAGGGGGTGAGCAGCGAAGCCGCGAATGCACTGAGCGCAAGCGAAGGGCAAAGAATAGTGAAGGTTGTGCCGTGTGGCCCCCTCATCCGACCCTTCGGGCCACCTTCTCCCCGCTGGGGAGAAGAGGAAGCGAGAAAACCAGTTCTCGAGTACACACATCCCTCTCATTGTCACGGCGACAAGAAACCGCTTTTTTTCGCGAAAAACCGTGATTACTCATAGCTGCCTGTCACAACAGGAGCCGCCATGAACACCCTCTCCTACGTCACCGTCGATGTCTTCACCTCCACCCGTTTCGAGGGCAATCAGCTTGCCGTCATTTCCGGTGCGCGCGGCCTGAGCGACGCGGCGATGCAAAAGATCGCCACCGAGTTCAACTATTCCGAGGTCACATTCGTGCTGCCGCCGGAAGACGCTCAGAATTCTGCCCGCGTGCGCATCTTCACTCCGACGATGGAAATACCCTTCGCCGGCCACCCGAACGTCGGCACGGCCTATGTGCTCGGCCAGCAGGCGGAGATCTTCGGCAAGCCGGTTGGCGATACGCTGCGTTTCGAGGAAAAGGCCGGCATCGTCGAGGTCCGCTTGAAACGTAACGGCGGAAGGGTTGCTGCTGCCGCCATCCGCGCGCCGCAGCCGCTGACGATCGGCGACACCATCGCCGTGGAAGCCATCGCCGGCTGCGTCTCGCTCGACCCCGGCGTCATCGTCAGCAGCACCCATGCCCCAGTCTTTGCTTCGGTCGGCCTGAATTTTGCCGTTGCAGAACTGAACGGGCTCGAAGCGCTGGCCGCCGCCCGCCCTAACCTTGCCGGGTTCCAGGCAACTGCCGGCCGCCAGACGACCAGCGGCCACGATTTCTCGCTCTTCCTCTATGTGAGGACAGCCGAAAACCCATGGAATATTCGCGCCCGCATGTTTGCGCCCCTCGATAACGTGCCCGAAGATCCGGCAACGGGCAGCGCTTCGGCCGCGCTCGGCGCCTATCTCGTCTCGCTTGCGCCGGAGGCCGATATGAACGTCCGCATCACCATCGAACAGGGCGTCGAAATGGGCCGCCGGAGCGTCATCACCCTTGATGTCGTGAAATCCAAAGGCATTGTCACCGATGTCGTCATCTCGGGAGGCTGCGTTTCCGTCATGCGCGGAGAAATTAGCTTGCAAGACTGACAGTCGCAGGTCGGCCGTCATCCCCGGGGTACATGTAATCCAAGGATTACATCAGGAAGTCGCGTGAAAGCAGAGCCACTGCCCAGACCGCAAAAGCGATCAGCGTGATCTTCCAGAAATCCATCCGGCGCCTGAGGCCGGGAAGCCCGAGCGGCTTGATCACCTGTATCGCCATGGCAAGGATGAGCAGCAAGGCTATCAGCTTTGTCATGCTTTATTTTTTCCGTTTTTCGGAATGTCACAGGACGGACATTTTTCCGCGCGAACAAGAGGATCTCGACACGCCGTAAAGACATTCCGGGGCACAATCAATCATCTTGAGGCTGGGCTGACGCAGGTCTTGCCTTATGTCATTGCAAATCGTTAAGACCGAGTCTGGGGAAATGAAGAGAAATCTGCTGTCCGTCGCCGCGCTGCTCTTTGGCACGCTCTTCCTTTTCATGGGCAACGGCCTGCAGGGCATCCTGCTTCCCGTGCGTGGCAATCTCGAAGGCTATGCAACGACGACGCTTGGCCTGCTCGGCACCTCATGGGCCGGGGGTTTCGTCATCGGCTGCCTGGTTGCGCCGAAGATCGTGCGCCGCGTCGGCCATGTGCGCGCCTTTTCTGGCTTCATCTCGATCATCGCCATCATCGCGCTGGTCAGCGGCATCATCATTCATCCGGTCTGGTGGGTGGTCCTGCGCGCCGTCACCGGCTTCTCCACCGCCGGCACGTCGATGATCATCGAAAGCTGGCTGAACGAGCGCGCCAGCAACGAGAGCCGCGGCGCAATCTTCTCGCTCTATATCGGCATCACACTGCTCGGCGTCGTTGGCGGCCAGATGATGATACCGCTCGAGGATGTGCGCACGCCGGTGCTGTTCATGATCTGCGGCATCTTCTATTGCATCGCCATGCTGCCGACGACGCTGTCGACCGCCGCTTCGCCGCAGCCGCTGAAGGCAGTGCGCCTCGACCTGCCGGCGCTCTATCGCAACTCGCCGGTCTCCTGCCTCGGCATCCTGCTCGTCGGTATCGCCAACGGTGCCTACGGTACGCTCGGCGCTGTTTTCGGCGCCGGCGCCGGCCTTTCCGACACCAGCATCGCCGTCATGATGAGCTCCACCATTTTCGCCGGGGCGGTGATGCAGCTGCCGGCCGGCCGGCTTTCCGATCGTATCGACCGGCGCTACGTGCTCGCCGCCATGTCGGGGATCGCCGCCCTTGCTGGCCTGCTGATCTTCCTGCTCCACCCCACGTCCCCCGCCTTTCTGATCGGGCTCGTTGTCCTTTACGGCGCGGTGGCCAATACGCTCTATCCGATCGCCGTCGCCCACGCGAACGACTTCGCGGCGTCGGAGGATTTCGTCAAGGTCTCCGGCGGCCTGCTGCTGCTCTACGGCATCGGCACGGTGATCGGCCCGACGATCAGCGGTCCCGTAATGTCGGCGATCACGCCGCATGCGCTTTTCCTCGTCACCGCCATCGCCCATGTGCTGATCACCGTTTACGCCATCATCCGAAGCCGCATCCGCGCTGCGATCCCCGCCAGCGACCGCGACGCCTACACGACGATCCCGACCGGCACCTC
Organism: Rhizobium sp. WSM4643; assembly: GCF_025152745.1. NCBI lineage: Bacteria > Pseudomonadati > Pseudomonadota > Alphaproteobacteria > Hyphomicrobiales > Rhizobiaceae > Rhizobium > Rhizobium sp. WSM4643. The sequence continues at coordinate 3,701,885 of NZ_CP104040.1, forward strand.
GCCGATGCTGACACCGCAAAGCATGTCGCTTGCCGACCGCGGCACCAGCAAACCTCCGGAAACCGGAAAGTCTCCCGAAAGCGACGATCCTGCTGTAAAGTTCGGCTAGAAAAGGATGTTTTAGGCCGGGTCGGCCTAAAATCTGGATCCTGTTCTACATTATGTAGTGAGAGCGTGATGTCGTCCGAAAGCCGATCACACTTTTCGGCATCATGCTCCGGAGCAATTCCAGCAAAACTGCGAAGCGATTTTGCCGGGAGTTGCGTAACAAGCTATATGCAGCCAACGGAGGACGAACCCATGAGCTTCATCGATGACGACCAACCGCAGAAGAAGGTCGCCCATGAGATCGGCGCCGATCTCTCTATGCTTTCGGTCGACGAATTGAAGGCGCGGGTGGAATTACTGAAGACGGAGATCGCCCGTCTCGAGGCTGAGGCCACTCGCAAGGCCTCCGGGCGGCGCGCGGCGGAAAGCTTCTTCCGCTCGTAACCCGCCAAAACTCCGAAAACAAGGTTATAGGTGGATAAAACGGACCGCCTCAAGTCTTAATTCAGCACAATGTTAATAAAATATTAAGCTTTATAAGGTATTACTATATTCATCCGGATTTTCTCTGGATCTCAGACAGTTTTCCAAGCGGTGAATTGGTCTGATTTTTCTCCCTGTTTTACCTTGAGAGCCGCGTCTGCGGCTCTTCTTTTTCCTATGGCCGGCGCACTTCCACGAAACTGTGGAGATTAACCCTTTCTTAAGAAACGGCTTGCGCATTTGAGCTAATGATACCATCTTAAAGTCACAAAGACGGGGCCCGGAAACTTTTCCGTCGGTGCCGGCGTTACCTGAATATATGTAGCTGCGTGCAAACAGGGACTATCGCGATGTCGGAAGTTGGATTGAACACGATCAGTTTTGCAGGCCGCGCCGCTGCATCCTCGCAGTTCAAAGCACTTTACGCGGAAGGCATGTCGCTGGTCGAAGAGACTGCCGCCTACCTCGACGGCCAGGGCCGCGCCGCCTCCAAGGTTCTGCCGCGGATGGCCTCGGTCCTGTACGCCGCGGAATCGATGCGTCTCACCACCCGCCTCATGCAGATGGCCTCCTGGCTGCTGCTGCAGCGCGCCGTCAACAATGGCGAAATGTCCCGCGACCAGGTACTGGCCGAAAAGAACAAGGTCCGTCTCGACGGCTTCAACGTCGACCGCGCTGCGCCCGGCTGGGGCGACCTGCCGGAATCCTTCCGCGACCTCGTCGAGCGCTCGCTGCGTCTGCAGAACCGCATTGCCCTGCTCGACCGCGAGATCTACCGCCCGTCCGAAGCCGTGATCGTTCATGATAATCAGAACAGCGTCCAGGCTCAGCTTTCCCTGCTGCAGACCGCCTTCGGCAACAACTGACCGGATCTGCAGACTTCTTCGAAACAGACCGGCTGCGTCTTATACGCGGCCGGTTTTTTGTTTGCCTCTGAACACCGGCATCCCTGGAGCGTCCTTTGCGCGTCTGAAAAGACGCGTGGCGCAGTAGGGCATTGCGAACGCAAAAAAGCCCGGCAAAACCGGGCTCTCTTCGAATTCCGTCGAGCAAAAACGATTAGAGGCCGAGGCCGCCGAAACGCTTGTTGAACTTGGAGACGCGGCCACCGCGGTCCATGAGTTGCTGGTTGCCGCCGGTCCAGGCCGGATGCGACTTGGAATCGATTTCAAGGTTCATGACAGCGCCCTCCGAACCCCAGGTCGAGCGGGTTTCGTATTCGGTGCCATCGGTCATGACCACCTTGATCATGTGATATTCGGGATGGATGCCTGCCTTCATAACAATCTTCCTGCGATACCGGAGTTCAAATTGCCGCATGCAGTTGCAGCCACCGAACCGATTGAATAAATGAAGCCGCAGTCGTGATGGCTACGGCTTCCCATTAGGATGCGGTGCCTATACATGAAGGACGCCTAGATAACAAGAGCCTACAGGCCGCATTGCGCGGGTCCTGCGGGCGATCGGAGACGATTTGGCAGAGCAGGCACGGGCTGAGGAAAACAAAAGACGATCGCTGCGGCCGCTCGGCAGGCTGACGCCCTACGTCATGCGTTATCGCGCCATGGTGGCCGGTGCGCTGATGTCGCTGGCGCTTGCCGCCGTCACTTCGTTGGCGCTGCCGCTCGCCGTGCGTCGCATGATCGATCACGGCTTCACCCAGTCGGACGGTCGCTTTATCAACAGCTACTTCGCCATGCTGATGGTCATGGCCATCGTGCTCGCGGTCGCCAGCGCGCTGCGCTATTATTTCGTCATCACCATCGGCGAGCGCATCGTCGCCGATCTTCGCCGCGATGTCTTTTCCCATGTGACGAGGCTGTCGCCCTCCTTCTTCGATGTCAACCAGTCCGGCGAGATCGTCTCGCGGCTGACCGCCGATACCACGCAGATCAAGTCCGCCGTCGGCGCCACTGCCTCTGTAGCGCTCAGGAACCTCATCCTCTGTATCGGCGCCATGGGCATGATGATCGTCACCTCGCCGAAGCTTTCGAGCCTCGTCATCGGAGCGATCCCGCTGATTGTCTTCCCGCTCGTCGCCTTCGGCCGCTCGGTGCGCAAACGTTCGCGCGCCGCCCAGGATACGCTCGCCGATGCCTCCGCCTTCGCCAACGAGACGATCGCAGCGACCCGCACGGTTCAGGCCTTCAACGGCGAAGATGCCGCAGCGACGCGTTACGGCACTGCCGTCGAATCCGCCTACGAGGCCGCCCGCGCCGCGATCCGCTCGCGCGCGTTGCTGACGGGGATCGCCATCACGCTGATCTTCGGCAGCGTCGTCGCCGTGCTCTGGGTCGGCGCCCACAGCGTGCTCGCCGGCACGCTGTCGGCCGGCACGCTCGGCCAGTTCCTGCTTTATGCCGTCATCTCCGCCGGTTCGCTGGGCGCGCTGTCGGAGGTCTGGGGCGAACTTTCGCAGGCAGCCGGTGCCGCAGACCGGCTGACCGAGCTTCTCGACGAGGTCTCGCCGATCACAGCCCCCGCCAGCCCTGAGCCGCTTCCTTCGCCCAGCCGCGGCCGCGTCGAATTTTCAGGCGTGCACTTCGCCTATCCCTCGCGTCCCGGCAAATCGGCGCTGCATGGCTTAAGCTTCGCCGTCGCGCCAGGCGAGACGGTCGCCATTGTCGGCCCTTCCGGTGCCGGCAAGAGCACCGTCTTTTCGCTGCTGCTGCGCTTTTACGATCCGCAGCAGGGCAGCGTGAAGATCGACGGTGTCGATGCGCAGCTGACGACGCCCGACGAGCTGCGCCAGCGCATCGCCATCGTGCCGCAGGACGTCACCATCTTTGCCGCCTCGATCCATGACAACATCGCCTTCGGCCGTCCCGGCGCCTCGCGTGACGAGGTCCGCGCCGCAGCCCTTGCCGCGCAGGCCGACGAATTCATCGTTCGGCTGGACAGGGGCTACGAGACCGAGGTTGGCGAACGCGGCATCATGCTCTCCGGCGGCCAGCGCCAGCGCATCGCCATTGCCCGTGCCATCCTGAAGAACGCGCCGGTGCTGCTGCTCGACGAGGCAACCTCCGCGCTTGACGCTGAAAACGAGACGCTGGTGCAGAAGGCGCTCGACGGCCTGGTGGACGGCCGCACGACGCTCATCATCGCCCATCGCCTGGCGACCGTGCTTAAGGCCGACCGCATCCTCGTCATGGATCAGGGCCGCGTCGTCGAGGAGGGCACGCATCAGAGCCTGATCCGCCATGGCGGCCTCTATGCGCGGCTGGCGCGGCTGCAATTCGACGCCGCCAACGAGGATGTGCTCGCCGCAGCGAAATAGCCGGCGCCACTTCTCCGGCCAACAGCGACTAAAGTCTGACCGCCACCGTGCCTTCCTGCGGTTGTCTTTCGCGCGTCCCGCCCTAACCTCTTCAATCCCCGGGTGGGGGATATTGCGGTTGAAATCCTTGGGAGGAGATAGGAATGGCGCTTTCCGATATAACGCGACGTACAGGCCTTGCGCTCGGTTTCGCTGTGCTTGCAGCCTTTGCCGTCGGCGCGCCTGCCGCTGCTGCGGATTTTCCCGATCGCACGATCACCATGGTCGTACCCTTCGCGGCCGGCGGCTCGACCGATGTCGTCGCTCGCATCGTTGCGCAGAAGATGTCGGAGGATCTTGGCCAGCAAGTGATCGTCCAGAACGTCGCCGGCGCCGGCGGCAATCTCGGCGCCGGTAACGTCGCCCGCGCCGAACCGGACGGCTACACCATCCTGATGGGCACGGTCGCGACCCACGCCCTCAATCCGCTCATCCTGAAATCGACGCCCTATGACGCCGAAAAGGATTTTGCGCCGGTCTCGCTGCTCGTCGTCGTGCCGAACGTGCTGGTCGTCAATCCGGAACTGCCGGCAAAGACCGTGCAGGAGCTGATCGCCCTGCTGAAGGCCGAGCCCGACAAATACAGCTACGCCTCATCGGGCAACGGCACGCCGTTGCATCTTTCCGGAGAACTCTTCAAATCCATGGCCGGCGTCAGCATGCAGCACATACCCTATAAGGGCGCCGGTCCGGCATTGAACGACGTCATCGGCAACCAGGTGCCAATCATGTTCGACAACTTGCCCTCCTCGTCGAGCCACATCAAGGCTGGCACCCTGCGGGCGCTGGCGGTGACCACGGCCGAGCGTGCACCCTCCTTCCCCGACGTGCCGACTGTCGCCGAGTCGGGCATTCCAGGTTACGAGACCTATACTTGGAATGCGCTTTTCGCCCCGGCCAAGACACCGAATGAGGTGGTAACGCGTCTCAACGCCTCGGCTAAGAAGGCGCTTGCCGACCCTGCCGTCGCTGAACGCATGAAAGAATTCAGTGCCACCATCGTCGGCTCGACGCCGGACGAACTGGCTGCCCATGTAAAGGCCGAACTCGCCAAATGGGGGCCGGTCGTCAAAGGCGCGAATATCCAGATGGAGTAATGTGAAAGAGCATGTACCGGCATCCCTCCTTCACTTGCGTGCAATGGAAACGGTGGCAATTGGACGCTTGGCAACCCAATTCTTATTAAGGCAGTGGAAAAGCTCGCCATTTTGATCTAGCCTCCGCTAAGCTGATGGTTGCAATTCAGCGATTTGGGATTTCGGGAGACATCTATGTATAAATTCGAAGTCTATAAGGATAAGGCCGGCGAGTTCCGGTTCCGCTTCAAGGCATCGAACGGGGAGGCCATGTTCTCGTCCGAGGGCTACAAGGCGAAGGCGTCCGCCATGAGTGCCATCGAATCCATCAAGAAGAACACGCCAAGCGCCGAGGTCGTCGACCAGACGAAGGCCGAGTCCTGAGCAGACCGGCAGCGGCGGCCTGAACGCCGCCCTGCCCTTTCGCGCCCTTGAGCAGCGCCGGCGCCCTTGAGCCCGGACGCTTGCTTCCGACTTTCTGCGCCATTTCTCTTTTTGCATATTTTTTATGAGGCCATGTCGAAACGACGGGTGGCCGCGCCTCATTGTCACGGAACGGATATCCCGAAAGCGGGGCCGCTCCGCCGGGCAGGAGGTTTCGGATGTAGAATCCGGCCGGCATGCCTGGATCAACGCAGCAACGAGATCAGGAGTTCTCCATGCAATATGCTCTCATCATTCGCGAAGCCGCCGAAGATTTCGCCCGCCGCGGCGATCCCGTCTATCGCGACGGCTGGGTCGCCTACAGCAAGGCGCTTGCTCAGGCGGGGATCATGACCGGTGGCGCCGGGCTGACCGGCCCGGAGACCGGCACGATCGTGCGCCGCAAAGGCGAGGAACACGATGTTCAGGACGGGCCTTATCCGGAAGGCAAGGAACAGCTCGGCGGTTTCTATCTGATCGATGTTCCCGATATCGATACCGCGCTCGAATGGGCGACCCGCGTCCCGATCTCTGACAAGGGTTCGGTCGAGGTGCGCCCGCGCCTGCAGATGTGAGGCGGCAATGCCGCCCGATGCCGGACGCGTTGCCGAAAAGGTGGCGCGTCAGTCCTACGGCAAGCTGATCGCCTTCCTCGCCGCCCGCTCGCGCGACGTGCCGGCGGCAGAGGATGCGTTGTCGGAAGCGCTGGCTTCGGCGCTTCGCGTCTGGCCGGAGCGCGGCGTTCCCGGCAATCCGGAAGCCTGGCTGCTGGTGGCCGCCCGCCGCAACCTCATGCAGGCGGCCCGCCACCGCACCGTCGAGGCCAATGCGCAAACGACGATATCGGTCGCCTTCGAGGAAGCGGAGGAACGCATGAACGAAGCCGGCAACGCCGTCTTTCCCGATGAGCGGCTGAAGCTGCTCTTCGCCTGCACCCATCCCGCCATCGACAGCTCCGTGCATACGGCGTTGATGTTGCAGACCGTTCTCGGCATCGAGGCAAAGACCATCGCGCGGTCCTTCGTCGTCGCACCAGAGGCAATGAGCCAGCGGCTGGTGCGCGCAAAGGCAAAGATCCGCGATGCCGGCATTCCCTTCGCCGTCCCCCCTCGCCCCGACTTGCCCGGGCGGCTCGCCGCCGTGCTTTCGGCGATCTACGCCGCCTACGGTCTCGGATGGGACGGGCTCGACGGGGAGAACGAACGCCATTCGCTGGCCGGCGAGGCGATCTGGCTCGGCCGTGCGCTCCTGGCGGTGCTGCCGGACGAACCGGAGGCGATAGGCCTCCTCTCGCTGATGCTTCACTGCCAAGCCCGCCGCAGCACCCGGCGCGACAGCAACGGCCAATATGTGCCGCTGGACGAGCAGGATACGGCCGCGTGGAACGCGATCATGATTGCCGAGGCGGATGCGCTGCTGCGCAAAGCCGGAAACTTCGACCGTTTCGGCCCCTTCCAGTGCCAGGCTGCAATCCAGTCCGTGCATGCGGCGCGCCGGTTGTCAGGAACGACTGACTGGCAGGCGTTGACGAGGCTCTACGCGGCGCTGGTGATGATGAAGCCGACGCTGGGTGCACGCGTCAGCCAGGCTGCTGTAATCGGCAGGGCCTCGAGCGCCGCTGCCGGGCTGGAGCAGCTCGACAAGCTCGATCGGCGCGACGTCGCAGCCTATCAGCCTTACTGGGCCGTGCGTGCCTATCTTCAGGCGCAAGCCGGCGACAAGGCCGCCGCGGCCGACGCCTATATGACGGCGATCGGCCTCAGCGACAGCCCCGCCGTACGCAACTTTCTCGCCGGCCGGTTAAAGGCCGTCCAGCGGTAATGGCAGCCCACTGCATAATTCCTTAAATCGGAATCGATTTGAGGAATTATGCAGTCTTTCAAAGTGTTACAGCGTCGTTTGCGCGTCTTCAAAGACGCACGGCGCTGCAATCACTTCTCGGTCAGCTTCAGCTCGATGCGGCGATTGGTAGAGCGCGCATCCGGCGTATCGCCCGGCGCGATTGGCTGGAACTCGCCGAAGCCGGCGGCAACCAGCCGGTCGGCCGGCACGCCCTGTGCGATCAGGAACTTGACGACCGAAATCGCGCGCGCCGAGGAGAGCTCCCAGTTGTCGCGATAGCGGCCCGTTCCGGCAAGCGGCACATTGTCGGTATGCCCGTCGACGCGCAACACCCAGTTGATCTCCGGCGGGATTTCCTTGGCGAGATCGAGAAGGGCGGCGGCAAGCTTGGCCATCTCGGTCTGCCCCTGCGGGTTGAGATCGGCACCACCCGAGGGAAACAGCACTTCCGACTGGAAGACGAACCGGTCGCCGACGATGCGGATATTCTCGCGATCCGAGAGGATCTCGCGCAGACGGCCGAAGAAGTCGGAACGGTAGCGGTTCAACTCCTGCACCCGTGCGGCGAGCGCTACGTTGAGGCGGCTGCCAAGATCGGCGATCTTGGTCTGCGAGACCCGGTCTTTCTCCTCCGACGCCTGAAGGGCTGCTTCGACGGCGGCAATCTGGCTGCGAAGCGCTGAGATCTGCTGGTTCAGCAGTTCGACCTGACTGAGCGCCCGTTCGCTCACCTGCTTCTGCTCGTCAAGCTCCTGCGTCATCGAGCCGATCCGCTTCTGCGCCGCATCCTGGCCGCCCGAACCGGCATTCAGCAGCGCCTGCAGCCGCGAACGGTCGCCTTCGGCACTGGCAAGCGACGCCTGCAGGTTGGCGACCGAATCCTGGAGATCCTGGTTGCTGCCCTTTTCGAGCGCGAGAAGCTGCGTCAGCTCGTTGATCTGGCTGTTGAGGCGATTGAGCACCTCATCGCGTCCGGTGATCTCGCGGCTGAGGATGAACTGCCCGACGACGAAGACCGTCAGCAGGAACATAATCGAGATGAGCAGCGTCGACAGCGCGTCGACGAAGCCCGGCCAGTAATCCACCGTGCGTTCGCGGCGCCGGTTGCGGGCGAGAGCCATGGCCTACTTGCCCTCGCTCTTTTCCGTATGGCTGGCGCGGTCGCGCATGCGCTCCCCCCTCTCGCCTCCGCGCTCCTGGACGCCGATGCGTTCGGCAAGCCGATCGAGCGTGCGACGCATCGCCTTCGCCTCGTCCTGTTGTGCCTCGATCCAGTCGCGCAGCATCTGCTGCTCGTTGCGCATGTTCTTGACCAGGCCCTGAATACCTTCGGCAAGGCTCGCCATGGCGGCGACGGAACGCTGGCTGCCGGCGCCACCCTCTTCGGCGACCTTGCGCAAATAATCGGAGAGAGCTCGCATGTCGTCCGAGGAAGCACCGGAAACGGCGTCGAGAGCCGGGGCAAGATCGGAGCCGACATCCGTGACCGAGGACAGCCAGTTTTCCAGCTCCATGTAGAAGCGGTTTTGCGCGCGGCCTGCCTGCAGGTCGAGGAAGCCGAGAATGAGCGAACCTGAAAGGCCGAGCAGCGAGGAGGAGAAGGCCTGGCCCATGCCCGAAAGCGGCGTGGAAAGCCCTTCTTTCAGCGCCGAGAGCACGTCCCCTGTGCCGTTCGAGCCGGCATCGAGCGACTGGATGACGACGCTGATCGAACCGATCGTGCCAATGAGGCCCCAGAAGGTGCCGAGCAGGCCGAGAAAGACCAAGAGGCCGATCAGGTAGCGTGAAACATCGCGCGATTCGTCGAGGCGGGTGGCAATGGAATCGAGGATCGAGCGCAGCGCCGTCGTCGACAGCGCCAATGAGGACTTGCGGCTGCCAAGCAGTGCCCGCATTGGCGCAAGCAGCCGCGGATTGCGGTTGACCTTGTCGGCACTGCCCGCGGCGCGGAACGAATTGAACCAGCGCACCTCGGGGCGAAGTGCCAGTACATGATTGAAAACAAGGATGATTCCGACCGCGAGAACGCCGACGATCAACCCGTTGAGGCCCGGATTGTGCATGAAGGCGGTCTGCGTTTGCCGGAAGAGGATGGCGGCGATAAACCCGACGATGACGAGGAAAAGCAGCATCGTCCAGAGGAAGGGCATTGGGCTCGAAAGCCTGTAGGCATAAGTGCCCGCCGTCTTTTCGGTGGAGCCGATCTCCGCCACATTCAAATTTTCCATAGGGTCGCTGCCTCCGGAGTCACTGCTGGCGGAGACTAGAGCAACATTGTGCCGAATTGAAGTATGCCGGGGCGAAAACCGTGACTTTACAACAGCCAGATTTTCGTTCGGTCACTTGGCGGGAACCGGCCGCTTGACGACTTCGATCAGCGCCTTGTGGATGATCTCGTTGCCGGCGACGATCGTGCCACTCTCCAGCATCGTTGCGCCACCGTCCCAGTCGGTGGCGAAACCGCCGGCTTCGCGGATGAGCAGGATGCCGGCTGCCATGTCCCACGGCGCAAGCTCCGCTTCCCAGAAGCCGTCGAACCGCCCGGCAGCAACATAGGCAAGATCGAGCGTCGGCGAACCCAGGCGGCGGATGCCCGCCACTTCGCCCATCACGTGGCGAAGCTCGACCAGGAACTTGCCGTGATTGCGCTTGCCGAGCGCCGGCACGCCGCAGCCGATGACGCAATCCGACAGCGCCCGGCGCGCGGCAACGCGAAGGCGCCGATCGTTGAGGAAGGCGCCGCCGCCGCGCTCGGCGGTATAGAGCTCGTCGGTCGCCGGATTGAAGATGACGGCGGCAACGATCTCGCCGTTGCGTTCGAGCGCGATCGAGACAGCGAAGGCCGGGATGCCATGCAAGAAGTTCGTCGTGCCGTCGAGCGGGTCGACGATCCAGCGATGCGCGCCGTCCGTGCCCTTGATCTCTTCGCTTTCCTCGCCGAGGAAGCCATAGGTCGGACGCGCCTTGAGCAACTCTTCCCTGACGATCTTTTCGGCCTTGCGGTCGGCGGTGGAAACGAAGTCGCCCGGTCCCTTCACGGAAACCTGCAGGTTCTGCACTTCGCCGAAATCACGCCCCAGCGACTTTCCTGCCTTGAGGGCAGCCTGAACCATGACATTGAGAAGAGCTGAACGAGCCATCGGGCATTTTCCTTGGGACTGATACGAGGTGCGCGCTGCCAGGGGCGGGAAGTGTCCCTGAACATGCATGACATGCAGCGCTGCATTGATTGGCGGCCTCAAGACCACAAAATCGCGGAAATTTCAAGGGGAGCCACGCATGGCTGCCCTGCGGCGCCGGAAACCATTAATTTTATTCTGGACAGATCAGTCCAATAAGAGTAGAAGCCTCGTCATGGCACGACACAAGGAATTCGATCGCGACACCGCCCTTCATGCCGCCATCGGCGTATTTTCCGAGCACGGCTATGAAGGCACCTCGACCGAGGAATTGCTGACGGCGATGAAGATCAGCCGGCAAAGCATGTACGACACCTTCGGCGACAAGCGCGGCCTCTATCTGGAAGCGCTGAAGCGCTACAATGTGGAGAGCATCGACAAGATCATCGCCGATCTTCGCCGCGAAGGCCGGCCGATCGAGGCGTTGGAAGGTGCTCTCGTCGCTTTCGCGTCGCGTCCCGCTGCCGAGGCGCGGCGCGGCTGCCTCGGTGTCAGCGCCGTCTGCGAATTCGGCCGCACCGATGCCGAGGTCGCAGCTCTTACCGACAGCGCCGGCCATGCGCTTCACGCGGCGATCGGGAGCCTTCTCGGGGAGGCCCGCAGGATCGGAGATCTCGCAGCAGATATCGATATCGCCGACGCCATTCCATTTCTCGGCGCTGCCCTGTCGGGCATGAAAGTCAGCGCCCGAAATGGCGCCCCACCCGCGACACTACGCAGTATCGCACGCATGGCAATCAGAAGCCTCCGCTGACGAAGGGGCAACTCCGAGCTGACTTTTTCATGGACAATTCTAGACTGATCAATCCAAAAACAAAGGAAACCAGCATGTCTCAACCCCTTTCCACCAAGATCGCCCTCGTCACCGGCGGCTCGCGCGGCATCGGTGCCGCCATCGTCCGAAGGCTCGCCGCTGACGGCGCCGCCGTCGCCTTCACCTATTCCAGCTCAGAGCACAAGGCGAAGGCAATCGTCGCCGAGTTGGAGGCTGTCGGCAGCAGGGCGCTGGCGATCCGGGCCGACAGTGCCGATGCGAAAGCTCTACAGGATGCCGTCGCGCTGACAGCCGGGACCTTTGGCGGTCTCGACATTCTCGTCAGCAACGCCGGGATTCTCATCCTCAACCCGCTCGATAACTATTCGCTCGAAGATTTCGACCGGATGTTCGCCGTTAATGTCCGCGCTGCCTTCGTCGGCATCCAGGCAGCGGCAAGACATATGAAGGAAGGCGGCCGCATCATCACCATCGGCAGCGTCACCGCCGATCGCAGCGGCTTTCCGACCTCCGCGGTCTACAGCATGACGAAGGGCGCAATCGCCTCGATGACTCGCGGCCTCGCCCGCGATCTCGGCCCACGCGGCATCACCGTCAACAACATCCAGCCCGGCCCGACGGCGACCGACATGAACCCCAATGAGGACGATCATGAGCGCCTCAAGCCGCTGATGGCGCTTGGCCGCCTGGGTGAGGACCGCGAGATCGCCGGCCTCGCCGCCTATCTCGCCAGTGCCGAGGCCGCCTTCGTCACCGGCGCCAGCCTGACGATCGACGGCGGTTATCTTGCCTGAGGAGGCAAAACAGAAACGGTGGCACCGAAACGCCGCTGTTTTCGCAAGAGATGGCGAACCTTATGGCTGGATCGAATATCGCTCGTCTTCGATACCCAGATCCGCCCAGAAGACATCACCGTGGCCGGCTGTGTTCACGATGGCTGAAAGCATCGGCCTGCCCCAGCTCTTGGAGGTCGCCGAGAGATCGAGCGTGGTCTTGTCGTCGAAAGCAAGCTGAACCTTCATGCTCTTCGACATGTCGAGTGTGAGCGAATCTTCCGATCCCTTGAACGAGATCACCATCGTATTGCCCCGATCGTCGATGACGACGTCGTCCTTGCTGTAGCCGCCGACGTTGATGGTGAAATTGTTGCGGGACAGGATCGTGTCCTGACCGTCACCCTTGCTGAAGTTGACCGTCGAGCCCTTGCCCGTCAGTCGTAGCGTGTCATCTCCCGCACCGCCCGAAACGGTGGCATAGGCGCCGGTCTGAATGAAGTCGTTGCCGTCACCCCCATCAGCCACGTCGTAGCCATAAGCCGCACCGTCAACGCTCGCGCGGGCCGAGAGAACGATCACGTCATCGCCGGCGCCAGCCGAAACTGTCGAATGCCCAAGCGCGATGATCTCGTCATTGCCGTCGCCCCCATCGATGGTTGCGTAGTCGTAGGCGTGAACCCAGTCGTTGCCGGCCCCGGCATCCAAGGTGGTGTGATCATAGCCATAGAACCAGTCGTCACCCGCACCGGCATGGACGTTGGAATACGAGTAGGTGTTGATCGTGTCGTTGCCGTCATCGCCGTAGATCGTCGCGTAGCTATGGGTGCCGATGACGTCGTCGCCGTCGCCGCCAGAAACGGTCGCATGGTAATAGGCACCGAGATTGTCGTTGCCACTCCCACCCCGGACGTTTCCGTAATTGCGTACGCCGATGGAATCATTGCCGTCGCCACCGTCGACTTCGGCATAGTCGCCGGCCTCGATGATATCGTCGCCCGCCCCGACGCTGATCTTGGCATGTGCAAGAGCGAGGATGATATCGCTGGCGTCGGTGCCGTTCATCTGCGCGCTGTCCATCAGCGCGACCATGATGTTGGAATAGGCGCTGATATTACCGCTATTGATGTTGGAAAGCAGATCCTCGAGGATCTTCCGGCGGCAGATGTAGGGGCCTGGCCGGAGGTTGATGTCGCACCGTGCCGGGACACGGGGCCATGCGTATTGCTTGCAGGCGGGACGAATACCATGCTGAACTCCCCATCTCCTCTCCGACCTTATGCGGACAAAGATGTGAACGACCGGAGCTTCATGCGCCGTCGCGATCTTTCGAACACAACTCTGAGCAGTACCGGTAAATTTCGCCTTAACGCTAAGCGCCAAAGATTACACAACTGGAAATTTTAAAATAAGAAACGGCGGCGTCCTCCAACGCCGCCTTTTTCGATCCAATTGAAACCGGCTTCAGAACTTCTGCTGCGTCATCAGCACTTCGCGAGCGATCTGATCGAGCGGCAGGATTCGGTCGACACCGCCTTTGGCGATCGCCTCCTTCGGCATGCCGAAAACAACGGAACTCGCCTCGTCCTGCGCCACTGTGTAGGCGCCGGCCTGATGCATTTCCAGCATGCCGCGCGCGCCGTCGTCGCCCATGCCGGTCATGATGATCCCCATTGCGTTCGAGCCGGCCGAGCGCGCCGCCGAGCGGAAGAGCACGTCGACCGAAGGCCGGTGGCGCGACACCAGCGGCCCGGTCTTCACACTCACATAGTAGCGTGCACCCTGGCGCTCGAGCAGCATATGTTTGTCACCGGGCGCGATCAGCACATGACCGCGCAGCACCGGATCGCCATCGACGGCTTCCTTGACCTCTACCTCACAGAGTCCGTTCAGCCGCTTGGCGAAGGCGGCGGTGAATTTCTCCGGCATATGCTGGACGATCACCATGCCAGGCGCATTGGCCGGCAGTTCCTCCAGGAACTCGCGCAGTGCTTCGGTGCCGCCGGTGGAGGCGCCGACGCAGACGACCATCTCCGTCGTCTTCGCCATGGCCCGCCCCGTCGGTGGCGGCAGCATCACATCCGCCGTCAGCTTTTTGGCCGGCCCCTCCGCCGAAGCGGAGCGGATAGTTCCGGCGGCGCGGCGGACGTTGGAAAGCCGTGCATGCGAGGCGCTCTTGACGACTTCGCGAATGCGCATCGCGTCGTCGGAAAGGCTGTCGGCGGCGCCGATCTTCGATTTCAGGATGACGTCGACGGCGCCGGCCTCCAGTGCCTGGAGCAGCGTTTCCGATCCCGCCTCCGTCAGTGACGAGCACATCACGACGGGGATCGGCCGCTGCGCCATCAGCTTGCGCAGGAAGGTGATGCCATCCATGCGCGGCATCTCCACATCGAGCGTAATGACATCCGGGATTTCTTCCTGCAGCTTCCGCGCCGCCATGAAGGGATCGGATGCGACCGCCATGATCTCGATATCGGGATCCTGCTCCAGCACATGGGTCAGCGTCTGGCGGATGCTCGCGGAATCGTCGATGATAAGGACGCGGATTTTCTTAGCCATGAATGCCCCTAATGCATGCCGTCCAGAAGTGCGCAGCGGTTTTGGGATGACGCGATGCGCTTTAGATACGCTGAAACACCGTATTCGAGACCTGTTTCAACGACAGATCGAAGCCGGTGATCGATTCGGAATGGCCGATGAACATGTAGCCGCCCGTCGCCAGGCAGGCACAGAGGCGGTTGAGCACGCCGGCCTGAGTCTGCTTATCGAAGTAGATTAGCACGTTGCGGCAGAAGATGACGTTCATCAACTCGCCGATCGGGTATTTCTCGTCCATCAGGTTCATGCGGGCAAAGCCGACCTTGCTGCGCAGTTTCGGCGTGATGCGCACCTCCCGCCGACCCGGTTGCTTGGCCGTCAGCACATATTTGCGCTGCAGGTCGCGCGGCACCGGCGCGATAAGATCTTCCGGATAGATGCCCCGGCGCGCCGTCTGCAGCACATCGGTGGAAAGGTCGGTGGCCAGCACGCTGTAGGAGACGTTATTGCGGCTTTCAGCGAATTCCGCCAACACCATCGCCATCGTATAGGGCTCGGCTCCCGTCGAGCAGGCCGAACTCCAGGTGCGGATGGTCCGAACGCCGCTGTTGGCAATTGTTGGCAGCGCGACCGTCTGCAGATAGTCGAAATGTTTGGCTTCGCGGAAGAAGTCGGTCTTGTTCGTCGTCACCACGTCGATCAGGTAGACGGTTTCCTGGTCGAGGCCGTCATGATTGAAGAGGAAGTCGCAATAATCGTCGAAGGTCGCATGGTTGGTTGCGCGAAGGCGGCGCCTCAGCCGCCCTTCAAGCATCGTCAGCTTGGTCGACGGCATCTTGATGCCGCTGTAATCGTAGATGAACCGGGCAAGCTTATCGAAATTGCGCTTGCTGATCCGGTCGCCCGGCAATTGGGTTTCCACCGCTGCCATGCTCATAGAACGCAGTACTCCGAGTTGATGCGCGGTCAGGCCGCCGATTGCAGTGCCGAGGCGTCCTCGCGCGACAGCAACCGTGCGAGATCGATGACGACGACGAAGCCGTTTTCACGACGAACGACGCCGGCGATATAGTCCGAGCGCCAACGCACGCCGATATCAGGCGCCGCCTCGATCTGCTCGCGCCGGAATGGCGTGACCTCGAAGACGCGGTCGGCAACGAGGCCAAGGGTCAGGAGCCGGCTTTCCATTGGCACGTCGAGGACGAGCACCCGCGTGTGCGGCGTCGGCACGGTCTTCGTCATGCCGAGCTTCAATCGAAGATCGATTGTCGGCACGCCCTGCCCGCGCACGTCGCGCAGGCCGAGCATATAGTCGGGACCATTCGGAATCTTGAAAGCTTCCGCATAATCGAGGATTTCCCGTACCACCTCAACCGGCACGGCGAAAATCTCCTCACTGAGGCTGAAGGTCACGAATTGCGCTTCCAGAGATGTCGTGGCCATGATCATGCGCTTTCCTTGAATTCGGCGTCCCCATCATCGGGACCGCCCATCGAGAGATCGAGAGCGAAGCCCTTCGCCCGCGCCTGCTGGCCGGCGACGCTGTTGGCGGCCGGTTTCTTGGGCGCAGGCTTGCGGGCGGCGGCGGAAGCAGGACTGCGGACCGTGACCTTGGCGGCCGGCACGCGATGCTGACGATGGCTTGCCGTATCGACCTTGAAGAAGGCGATCGACGTCTGCAGTTCTTCGGCCTGGGAGGCGAGCTCCTCGGATGTTGCCGACATCTGCTCGGAAGCACCGGCATTCTGCTGCGTCACCTTGTCGAGCTGCTGGATCGCCTCGTTGATCTGCGCAGCGCCGATATCCTGCTCGCGGCAGGCCGCACTGATCTCGGAGACCAATTCCGCCGTCTTGCGGATGTCGGGCACCAGCCGGCCGAGCATGTCGCCGGCATCGGCGGCAGCTTTGACCGTGTCGCTCGACATCGCGCTGATTTCCGCTGCGGCCGACTGACTGCGTTCGGCAAGCTTGCGCACCTCCGAGGCGACCACTGCAAATCCCTTGCCGTGTTCACCCGCGCGAGCGGCTTCAACGGCGGCGTTCAAGGCCAGCAGATCCGTCTGGCGGGCGATCTCCTGGACGATGCCGATCTTCTGGGCGATCGTGCGCATGGCGTCGACCGCACGCGTCACCGCTTCACCGCTCATCTCCGCGTCCTTGGCCGACTGGCGGGCGATCTTTTCGGTCTGGGCCGCATTGTCGGCGTTCTGCTTGATATTGGCGGCCATCTGCTCCATCGAGGCGGAAGCCTCTTCGGCCGAAGCGGCCTGTTCGGTTGCGCCCTGCGATACTTGTTCCGAACTGGCCGAAAGTTCCTGGCTGCCGGATGAGACATTGTCAGCGGCCGACAGTGCGTCGGCGACAACGCCGCGCAAGCGTTCGATCATCGTGTTGACGTTGCCGAGAAGCTCGCCGATTTCGTCGCGGCTGGTGATGTTGGCCATTTTCGTCAGATCGCCTTCCGACACTTCGCGAACCACGGTGTTGGCCCGGCTGAGGCCTTTGCTGATCGTGCTGGCGATCCAGAAAGCGGTAACGGCGGCAACCAGCAGGGCGACAGCGGCGACGGCAACCATCATTGTGCGAGTCGTCGTGTACTGTGCTTCGGCGCCGTCGTCGGCAGCCTCCATACGCTGTTTTTCAAGCGCCAAGATTTCGTTGAGCGTCGAGTCGATATCGTTGGCAGCGGCCCGCGCAGCCGTCACGGAAATGGTATTTGCGCCTTCGGCATTGCCGGCCTTCACATAGTCGCGGATCTGATCGTCAGCCGCATTGAAGGTCTTGGAAAGTTCGGCGATGCGCGCCCAGCGCGCCTTGCCTTCTTCCGTTGCCAGCGCCAGCACCTGGCCGAAGGCATCGGTAAAGTCCTTGCGGGCCTGATCGCCCTTGGCGATCGCACCCGCCGTTTCGTCGGCAGTGCGGGCGGTGAGCAGGTTCTTCTGCTGGCGGATGGCCTCGAGCTGGGCAATGTTGATTTGCTGGGCGAGGTCGAGACGGGCTGCCGGACCAGCGAGGAGATTGCCGATTGTGTCGTTCAGCGATCCAAGGCTGACGATGCCGTAGGCAGCGGTGCCCATGAGCATGAGGATGATGAAGGTGAACGCGGTCACCAATTTTGTCTTGATTGTCAATCGCATCGGTCTAACTCCAACTTGAACTCAGCCGATATCAGCTGGCGGCTCCTGCCGCATTGTGCCTCGATGAAAAAATCGCCTGCAGATTAGGGAGAATGATGAATTCTCCGCCCCTCTTCACCAGGCAGTTGATGTAGTCGGCGCGCCAGCGCATGCCGATGCTCGGCGGCGCCTCGCTCGCGGACTTTGCAAGTGTCGTCACCTCGTTCACCTTATCGGTTCTGAGGCCGACGAGCGTCTGCTCGCCCTGCAGATCGATCTCGATGACGATGATGCGGCTGTCGATCGTCGCCTCCGTTGCTTCCATCCCGAAGGCGAGACGCAGATCGGCGAGCGGAATGACCTTGCCGCGAAAGTTGATGACGCTGGCGACGAAGGGCTGGCTGCCCGGCACCGCGGTCTCGGGAAGCAGGTCCAGGATTTCCTGAACGATGACGGCTTCCAGCGCAAAGGTTTCGCCGTTGAGATCGAAGGTCAGGACCTCGACTTCCTCGGCATAGCTCCAGTGATTGTCAAATCGTTCGGCTATGGCTGTTGCACTCATCCTGCTACACGCAATTGCGCCTCCTGTTGCTGACCCGCGGCAACCAGGTGCCCGACGTCGAGAATGAGAGCGACGCTGCCGTCGCCGAGAATGGTCGCGCCCGAGAAGGTCGCAACGTTATTGTGCAGTTTCGACATCGACTTGATGACCGTCTGGTGGTCGCCGATGATCTGGTCGACGACGAGACCGACGCGCTCCGTGCCTGTGGATATGACGACGACCTTCTGGTGCACGTCGGGCTTGGTGCCGGTGCGGAAGAGATCGCGCAGGCGCAGGAACGGCACCAGGCTGTCGCGCAGCGAGATGAAGCTGCGGCCGCGCGAGCGGAGATCTTCCTCGAGCGACAGTTCGAGGCATTCCTCGACCGCCGAGAGCGGGATGACGTAGCGGCCGGAACCGACGCGCACCAGCAGCCCGTCGATGATGGCGAGCGTCAGCGGAATGCGCAGCGACACTTCCGAACCCTGTCCCGGCACGCTGACAATGTCGATCGCGCCGCGGAGCGCTTCGACCGTCTTCTTCACCACGTCCATGCCGACCCCGCGGCCGGACAGATTGGTGATCGCGGCAGCCGTCGAGAAGCCAGGGGCGAAGATCAGCTGCAGCAGCTCGGAGTCGGAAAGCGGCTGGCCGGCCTGGATGAGGCCGGAGGATTCCGCCTTGGCGCGAACCCGTTCACGATTGATGCCGCGGCCGTCGTCCTTGATCGAGATGATCACTTCGCCGCCGGCCTGGCGGGCCGAAAGCGTCACCGTGCCGGCTTCGACCTTGCCGGAGGCAAGGCGATCGCCGGGCGTTTCGAGGCCGTGATCGATCGAGTTGCGCACCAGATGTACTAGCGGATCGGCCAGACGCTCGATGACTGTTTTGTCGACTTCCGTGCTCTCGCCCTCCGTCACCAGTTCGATCACCTTGCCGGTCTCGCGGGCGAGATCATGGACGAGGCGGCGGAAACGGGAGAACAGGGTGGCGACCGGCACCATGCGCAACACCATCATCGTGTCGCGCAATTCGCCGGAGAGACGTTCGATTTCTTCCGAAACGGAGCGTAGCGCGATATCGGTGCTGGCGCTGGCGAGCTGGCTGAGGCGCGATTGGGCGATGACGAGCTCGCCGACGCGATCCATCAGCTCGTCGAGACGTTCGGCCGGAACGCGGACATTCTCGGCCGCCTTCGCCTGGCTGACGGCGGCGGGCGCCTCGCGCTTGGCCGGAACCGCCTCGACAGGACGGAATTCCGGGACGGCCGCCGGCGGAACGGGCGCCGCCGATGCCGCGGCGACAGGCGCAGGGGCTGCCTTTTCATCAGCCGGAGCAACGACTGCCGCTGTCGGCCCGTCGATCTCCTCGACACTGAGTTCCATGTCATCGAGCACGAAGATGAAGACGTCGTCGATCGCCGAACGGTCCTGCTCGCTGGTCAGCGTCACATCCCAGGAAATATGGAGATCCGTCGGAGTGAGCTCGTCGAGGGCCGGAATGGCCGAGGTATTGGCGCGCACGGTGCATTCGCCGAGATCGCGCAGCTCGTCCAGCAGACCGAGCGGGTTGGTGCCGTTGGCCATCGAATTGGCGGGCAGGCTAAAGCGGATGCGCCAGCTGTTCTTCTTCGCCGGTGCCTCGCGCACGGCTGCGGGTACTAGAACAGCGGCCGGCGCCGCTTCCTTGCCGCCGACGGCGGCCTGCAACTGCGCCAGCAGCTTATGCCCAATATTGCCATGATCGGCGTCCGGCTGGTCGACGAGGGCGCGCATATGGTCCTGAGCGGCAAGGACGGCGGCGACGAGTTCGCTGGTCGCCGAAACCTCACCCTTGCGGACGCGATCGAAGGCTGTTTCGCAATGATGGGTGAAGGCGGCGAGCGCCTCGAAGCCAAACATCGCGCCGGAGCCCTTGAGCGTGTGGAGCCCGCGGAACACGGCGTCGACAAGATCCTTGTTGTCGAGCTGGTGAGTCAGGTCGAGAAGACCGGCCTCGATCGCTTCGAGGCATTCGGCGGCCTCCGTGCGGAATACGGCGACGGGATCGAGCGTACTCATCGTCCAAGAACCTTCTTCACGATCTTCACCAGGCTTTCCGGGTCGAACGGCTTGGTCAGCCAGCCCGTCGCGCCGGCGGCCTTGGCGCGCGCCTTGAGATCGGCGTCCGATTCCGTCGTCAGGAAGATGATCGGAACGCCGGCCTGGGCCGGCAGCTTGCGCAGTTCCTCGATCATCGTCAGCCCGTCCATGACAGGCATGTTCAGATCGGTCACGATCAGATCGAAGCTGCTGCCCTTCGCCGTCGCGAGGCCCTCTGCCCCGTTGACTGCCTCGGTGACGCGATAGCCGGCATTGGTCAGCGTGACCTTGGTGGTCAGACGAATGCTGGCGGAATCGTCGACAGTCAGGATACTTGCACTCATAACGTCACCTCTTTATGC
This sequence comes from Rhizobium sp. WSM4643, assembly GCF_025152745.1. NCBI lineage: Bacteria > Pseudomonadati > Pseudomonadota > Alphaproteobacteria > Hyphomicrobiales > Rhizobiaceae > Rhizobium > Rhizobium sp. WSM4643. Next base: position 3,722,441 of record NZ_CP104040.1, read on the forward strand.
AACCAGAACTTTGCGTCTTCGCGATCGAAGGATTCGATGAAACCTGCGCGCTCAAGTACTTTCAGGACCGAGCCGCTGGCCGGCAAAGAAAGCTCGAACGTCTTTCCCTTAACCTTTGCTTGGCGACGCGAGGACTCGATGAGTTGAATGAAACTCAGATCCGCTTGTGCGCCTTCGGGAATGCTGATGATGATTGCATCGCGGTTATGAAATTCGTCGCTAAGCTTGGAATATAGTTCGGACACGTTACGAATGCTGAGCACGTCCTGTAAATTTATAGATTCGTAATATTGCTTCTGAGTATCCAATGCAGCCTCCTGGGCCAGAGAAATACTTGATGACCCTAAAAGGACTCTCACGGCAGCGTTAATGCGGGGTAAACAGCGGTTGTAGGAAACTGCCGCATAGCGAGTCCGGCGACTCCCAATTCTCATCCGGGATAAGTTGTATTTTTTTCTCAAAATTTAGAAATAAATAAAATAAAAACAATATGTTGAATCATCAAGTCGAGCGTTGGGCTTTCACCGACACGCCATCAACATCTTTCGTTAATCACAACGCTGGCGAGTCCAGCGCGTTTACCGGACGTTTCCATCCTGCCCGTAAAAATAGAGTGGAATTGCCTGGATTTTAACAAAAGGTATAAAAGTGGCACACGCTCTGGTATCGCCGAACGCTGCAGCCTACACATCAGGATGGGACATCAGCCAGACCCTGGAATCCGCCCGCGGCCAGGTCGAGGAACGTTTCCTCGAAGGCGGCACCGTGCTGCTGTCGGTTATGGATGTTCTCAACCGCTTGCTGAGCTCGCTCGAGAACGTCACCACGGCGCTCGACAATAAAGAGGCGAGCGACACCGGCGCCGATCTCCGGGCCACGGTGGCGAGCCTGACGGCGCTGCCGATCACTGAGGAAGGCCGCCAACAGGCGCTCGTCTCGCTGGCGCATACCGGTAGGGAGCTGCGCAAGCACGTCGCTGACATGCAGGAGACGATGCGTTATCTCAGAACCTTCGCAGTAACCGTGAAGATCACCGGCGCCGGCATTGCCGAATTCGCCGGCTTCGCGCAGGAGATTCTGGAGCGTATCTATTCCGGCACCGATGAGGTCAACCGTTTCGCCGCACACCTCGACAGTCTCGATAAGGAGGTCAAACTCGCCGCCTCCTTTGGCGCCAGCGTTTCCAAGGGTTACGCCGATACCGTTCCGGCCGTCGCCGGGGCCTTGCGTGATGACGCCGCCAAGATCGCCGAACACCGCAAGGATCTCGGCGTCATAGCGCGCGAGGTCGGCGCGATTGCCCGCGCCGTGCAGAGCAAGGTCGCCTCGACGCTGTCTGCCCTGCAGATCGGCGATATCACTCGCCAGCGTATCGAGCATGTACAGGCCACTTTTTCGCTGCTTGAAGATTTCTTTGCTGGCGAGGATGGCGCAAAGCTCGACGCTGGCGCGCGCCGGCGCCTCCAGAACGTCATTCACCATCTGACTGCAGCGCAGATGAGCGACATGTGTGCAAATTTTCAGCGGGATTCTGAGAACGTCGTCAAGACGATCGCGAGTTTCGACCACGATATGCGGGAGATCCTCAGGCTGCGCGATCAGATGAGCGGTGAGAGCGGCGGGGCCGGCGGTAACTTCATGCGCGCGCTGGAATCCAGCGTTTCGGCCGCCCATGAAATCGTCAAGCAGGTCGACGCGGCAAGCCGTCAGGCCGACCATGTCAGCCAATCGACGATCGGCACGGCCGCCAAGCTCTCCGAAGCGATCGGCAACATCCGCGCCGTCAAGACCGACATTCACTATATGGCTTTGAATACCAACCTGCGCTGCAGCCGCCTCGGTGAAGAAGGCAGGTCGATCAACGTCGTCACCGCCGAGCTGCGCATTTTTGCCGGCAAGCTCGACGATTCCGCCGACGCCATCGTCAATGGCCTGCCGGCGCTCGAAGCCGCGGCCGGGCGCGTCGCCCCCGCCACTGACGCCGGAGCCGGCAACCTGGGAGAGAGCCTGACATCGGCCGTCGGCAACATCCGCTCTGCAGCCAACCTGATGGAAAACGAGCTGAAGGTGCTCGCCGAGAACGGTCGCGAGGTCGCCACCAAGATCAGCCTGCTGATCGGCAAGCTCGATTTCCAGCATGACCTCGGCGAAGTCCTTGCCGGCTGCGCCGATCTGCTCGAAGGCGTCGCCGGCACCGATGTCGCCGATATTTCCGATCTCGCCGAGATGATCGCGCCGCTCGACCGCAAGATCTTCAAGCACTATACGATGGTCCAGGAGCGCAACATTCATCGCGACGTCATCCCGGCAAGCGAGGGCAGCACCCCTGCTCTCGCCGAGATGGCCAAAGTCGAAAATGACGAGGATCTTTTCGCCGACGCGCTTTTCTAAAGCACGTCGCGCAACAGGGTGTAGCGCGCTTTAGGGCAACTCCAGTAAACGGCGCGCCCGCTAACGCCGCCGGAATTTGTTGGCAGCCTCGATCGCCGCCTTCTGCTGATCCTCCTCGATGCCGAGGTAGAAATCCTCGAGCGCCGGATCGGCGAGCCCGGCCCGGCGCGACAGCACGTACCACTTCGCCGCCTCGATCGGATTGGGCGGCGTGCCGATGGCATTGATATAGAGATGGGCGAGTTTGTTCTGCGCAGCGACATTGCCGCCATTGGCGGCAAGTTTCAGCCATTCGAAACCCTTGACGTAATCCTTCGGCCCGCCGACGCCGTTGACCAGCCAGATGCCGAGATCGAGCTGGGCCGTGTCGAAGCCGGCGCGCGCCGCGCGTACCATCCACTCGCGGGCGAGCTTCTTCTTTTCCTCCGGCAGGTCTTTCAGCGTCGCATAGATCTGCGCCACGGCATATTGCGAATCGGCAATGCCCTGCTCGGCCGATTTCTCATAGAACGGCAGTGCGAGCTTCAGTCCCTTGTCGCCGGGATTGTCGGCGATGAGAAGCTGCGCCCAGTTGAATTCCGCCGAAGGATTGCCGGCCTCGGCCGCCTTGCGCATGTAGTCGTCGGCCTTGACCTTATCACGCGGCACGCCCTCGCCTTCCATCAGGATCAGTGCATATTTGAACATTGCCGCCGGATCGCCACCTTCTGCCGCCTTGCCGTACCAGAAGGCAGCATTCTTCACGTCTTTCTTGACGCCGAGGCCTTGCGACAGGATTTCGCCGATCAGTGTCTGCGCCGCCGGATCACCGAGTTGGGCGCGCGGTAGCGCCTTTTCCATTGCCGTCAGGTAATAACCGCGCTGGAAGGCGCCGTAAGCCTCGTCGATCGGCCCCTTGTAATCCTTCTCCGGCGGCAGATCGGGCAGCTTCGCGCCCATGCGGTCGAACACGCCGACGCCATCGGAGGGCCCCGCGCCCGAGGCGGAAGGCCGGTCGGTGCGGAAGGTCGAAGCCGGCGCCGTGCCCGGCTGGCTGACGACGCTGTCCGGCGCCTGCGCCAAGACGACATCCGGTCCGGCCGCAACGAGGACGGCCATGCTGGCAAGGATATATTTCAGGAAGCGGACGGGTGGGATCGGCATGAGCGCGATTTCAATCCTCAAACCGTGGCGCTTTTTCGTCAAGCAACGCATTGATCTCGGCGACGACAGACGGTGCCCGGGCGGGCTCGGCGAAGACCGCCAGCCGCAGCGCCACGAACTCCGCTCCGGTCTCGGCGACGGCGAGCGCCGAGGCCGGATCGGTGCCACCCATGACGATGCAGGGGATCTCGATCATCGAGGCCCACCATTCGCCGAGCGCAAGGTTCTTCGGATGCGCCTCCGGCTTGATGTCGCCATCGAGCTTGCCGAAGAAGATATAGTCCGGCCTGGCTTCGCCGATCTCCAACGCATGGTGCCGGTCGGCCGCGTTGCCGCCGCCGATGATCAGCTTCGGCGCATGTTTGTCGATCGCTTCCGAAAGCGCCGCTACATTGCCGGAAATGTGCAAGCCGTCGGCCTTTGCCCGGCCTGCAACACGGCTGTCGCCTGCAATCAGCGCGGCTGCTCCAGCATCCTGAATCAATGGCACCAGCTTTTCGGCATGTTTCTGGAAGCTGCCGTCGTCAAGCCCATATTGCGGCACGATCACCGAAGCGACATCGCCGCCCTTCAGCGCGTCGGCGACGACCTTTGCCTGTTCATCGGCATCGGCGATATCGGGTACGATGAGCACAAGGCGGCAGCGGTTTTCCGGTTCGGTCATGAGGTCTTTCCGTTTCCTGCGAATTCCCCTTCGAAATGAGGGACCCGCACTCGTTTTGTGTGAGTAGTTCCGTTAGACGAGGCTTGCAAGAGGAGGACGTCGAAAGCATGCCGCAGGATTTGTCATTCTACTACGCCGCCGTGCCCGCCGTTCTGCTGGTAGGCCTCGCAAAGGGCGGCATGGGCGACGCTTTGTCGCTGATCGGCTTGCCCTTCCTCGCCCTTGTCGTCTCGCCGGTCGAGGCGGCGGCGATCCTGCTGCCGATCCTGGTCTTCATGGACATGATCTCGCTCGTCATCTGGCGCAAGCATGGCGACTGGGCGACGCTGAAGATCATGCTGCCGGGCGCCGTCTTCGGCATTGCGCTGGGCTGGGCGACCTCGGCGCTGGTTCCGGGCAACATGCTGCGCATCGTCATCGGCGCGGTGACCATCCTCTTCTGCCTGCGCTATTTCTGGAACAATTTCGGCCCGGGCGCCGGCAAGGTGATCCCGCCGCGCGGCCAGCGACCGATGGCCGCCAGCCTCTGGGGGACATTTTCCGGTTACGGCAGCTTCGTTGCTCATGCCGGCGGTGCGCCCTTCCAGATCTATGCCCTGCCGCTCAAATTGCAGCCACGCGAATATACCGGCACCAGCGTGCGCTTCTTCGCGATCCTCAACGCCATCAAGCTGATCCCCTATTTCGCGCTCGGCCAGCTCGACACCCAGAATCTTGCGACCTCAGCGACGCTTCTGCCCTTTGCCCCGCTCGCCACCATTGCCGGCGCCTGGTGCGTGCGCCGCATGAAGCCACAGATCTTCTATCCCTTCATGTATGCGATGGCGCTGATCGCCGCCTTCCTGATCGTGCGTGAGGGCCTTGGCTGGTAAGAGGCCCGTCAGCGCCGCTGCTTCGCATTGCTGCAATTCGCTGCAATGCACAATTTCCTTGCTGGCGCGGCCGGTTTGACGTAGCGTTGCCGCCATGTCGAACACCGACCCTTTCTCTGCGATTGCCGATCCGAACCGGCGGTTTCTGCTGGAGGAATTGCGTCGCGCGCCACGGACGGTCAACGAGCTTGCCGAAGGCCTGCCGATCAGCCGTCCAGCTGTTTCACAGCACCTGAAGGCGCTTCTCGACAGCAATCTCGTCTCCGTGACATCGGAAGGCACCAAACGCATCTATACGGTCAACAACCGCGGCTTCGACAAGCTCAATTTATGGCTGGATCAGTTCTGGGCCTGATGCATGTTCCCATAAGATCTGGAATACGATGTGAATCATAGGAATGCGATGCGAGACGTGGCGGACCCAAAAGCGCCAGCCACGATGCCGGATGCATCGGACTGGCGCAAATATGGTGTCAAATCACCGGTTCTTGCTAATTCTTGGCGGAATGGATGGATTTACCTTGTTGCGCAAGATGATCGCCCGGCGACCCTTGGGAAGATTAGTGGACGGATGATTTAAGACGCTGAATCTCGTCCTTGATGCGCAGCTTGCGGCGCTTGCATTCGGCAAGTTCCGTATCGGAAATAGAGGGAGATGTTCTGAGCGCGTGCAACTCCTCCTCGAGAGCGACATGCTTTTTCTGGAGTGACTCAAGATGAGCTTGAACAGTCATATGACCCTTCCTTCCTCTTACCCTCCCCGGCCAACATCGTCGGGGATCAAGGTGTCAACGGCCGGACTGTGACATATTTTTGAAGGCTTGTCGAAGGCCAAAAGATGAAGACTGGATGGCAATTTCATGATCAAGACTAACTAGCCGTTACCCGTATTTGGTGATAGGAGCTTGCGGAAATCATCGCCAGATCGGACAAGGTCCAGGGACGGTAACGGGGAATGCATATGGCCGATCAGGAACAGGCGGAAATCAGGCTCATAGTGGCGCGCCTGCGTCAGGAGCACGAGGATTTCGATGCCGCGATCAACGCCATGATCCAGACCGGATGCGATGCACTGCGGATCCAGCGAATGAAAAAGAAAAAACTTGTCATCAAGGACAGGCTCTCCAAGCTGGAAGATCAGATCATTCCTGACATCATCGCCTGAAAGGGAACGCAGCAACGATGACAGACAGACCACCCGTCGCCATCATCATGGGCAGCCAGTCCGACTGGGAGACCATGAAAAACGCCGCCGACACGCTGGAGGCGCTGGAAATTCCCTATGACGCGCGCATTATTTCGGCGCACCGCACAGTGGACCGGCTGGTCAATTTCGCCAAGGGCGCACGCGCGGAGGGCTTCAAGGTCATCATCGCCGGTGCCGGCGGCGCCGCCCACCTGCCGGGCATGACCGCCGCGATGACACCGCTGCCGGTTTTCGGCGTGCCGGTCCAGTCGAAAGCCCTGTCCGGCCAGGACAGTCTTCTTTCCATCGTGCAGATGCCGGCCGGTATTCCCGTGGGCACGCTTGCCATCGGCAAGGCCGGCGCGGTCAACGCCGCGCTTCTCGCCGCTGCCGTACTTGCCCTTTCCGACGAAGAAATCGCCGACCGGCTCGACGAATGGCGCGAGCGCCAGAGTGCTGCCGTCGCCGAATACCCGATGGACAACCTATGACGGCAAGAACGATCGGCATTATCGGCGGCGGCCAGCTCGGCCGCATGCTGGCCATTGCTGCCGCGCGGTTGAATTTTCGCACGATCATCGTCGAGCCGCAGGCGGACTGCCCGGCCGCCCAGCTCGCCAACCGGCAGATTACCGCCGCCTACGACGATCCGGCGGCACTGGCCGAACTTGCTGATATTTGCGATGTCGTCACTTACGAATTCGAGAACGTGCCCGTTGCAGCCGCCGAAAGGCTCTCGGCGAATGTCTCCGTCTTTCCGCCACCGAAGGCGCTGGAAGCTGCCCAGGACCGCCTCGTCGAAAAGCTCTTTCTCAATGACTGCGGCATATCAACCGCCCGCTTCCACGCGATCGATAGCCAGGCCGATCTTGAGACGGCACTTGAGGATTTCGGCGGCCAGGGCGTGCTGAAGACCCGCCGCCTCGGTTATGACGGCAAGGGCCAGAAGGTTTTCCGCTCGGCGGCCGACAGCCCGGATGGCGCCTATGCCGCACTCGGCGGCGTACCGCTCATCCTCGAAAGCTTCATCGCGTTCGAGCGCGAGGTCTCGATCATCGCCGCGCGCGCCACCGACGGGACGGTCGTCTGCTTCGATCCCGCCGAGAATGTGCACCGCGACGGTATCCTTCACACCTCGACGGTTCCAGCCGCGATCTCTCCATCGACGGCGGACGCCGCGCGCCAATCGGCCGAAAAGATCCTTGCCGCGTTGAACTATGTCGGCGTCATCGGTATCGAATTCTTCGTGCTTGCCGATGGTGGCCTGATCGCCAACGAGATGGCGCCGCGTGTCCACAACTCAGGTCACTGGACGGAAGCGGCCTGCGTCGTCAGCCAGTTCGAGCAGCATATCCGCGCCGTCGCCGGCTTGCCGCTTGGCAGTTCTGAACGCCATTCCGAGTGTATCATGCAGAACCTGATCGGCGATGATATCCTGGCCGTTCCCGACTGGCTGCGGCGCCCCGATACGCTGGTTCATCTCTATGGCAAGACCGAGTGGCGCCCCGGCCGCAAGATGGGCCATGTCACCACCTTGACGCCGAAATCGCCGGTTTTGGCCTGAGAAAACACCCCTGTGCCTTGGGAAAAACACCTTCATGTGGTTGACACGGAAAAGGTGACGGGGTATCTGCTCCCCCACCTAAACAGCGCGCCCGATGGCGCGCTTTTGATTGTTAAAGATACGGGCGAATGTGAATTCCCCCCTAGAGATCGCGGATCAGAAAAATGAAGATCAAGAATTCGCTCAAGTCGCTCAAGGCTCGTCACCGTGACAACCGTCTGGTTCGCCGTAAGGGCCGCATCTACATCATCAACAAGCTGAACCCGCGCTTCAAGGCTCGTCAGGGCTGATTTCGCGCGTCCGGATCGCCCTGCCGCGTGAGCTGGCGCCGGCAGATATATCCGGTGGGTCGCTGCGGTGATCACGTCAAATTTGTTTGATCTTCGGCGCTGGCGGGCTAATATGTCCGCCATGCGCTTTTTTGCTTTGACATCAGCGGCGCTGCCGCTCGCCCTCATTCTCCTCACCGCCTCCTTTCCGGCCGCCGCCGCGGAAAAGCCCGCTGCCGCCGCGAAAAAGGATGTTATCGTCGAGCAGACGGATACCAACAGTTCGCCAAAGCAGCACCTCGACCAGCTCTTCAGCCAGCTGAAGCGTGAACGCGATCCCGAAAAGGCCAGCGGCATCGCCAATGAAATCCGCATGGAATGGAACGATTCCGGTAGCGCCACCGTCAATCTGCTGATGCAGTGGGCCGACAAGGCGATCGAGGAAAAGCGCAATCCCGCGGCCCTCGATTTCCTCGATGAGGCGATCGCGCTGAAGCCCGATTATGCCGAAAGCTGGAACCGCCGCGCCACGCTGAATTTCGCCATGGGCAATTATCGCAAGTCGATGTCCGACATCGAACGTGTGCTCGATCTCGAGCCGCGCCATTTCGGCGCGCTCTCAGGCATGGCGGCGATCCTCAGCAATTCCGGCAACGATCAGCTGACCTTGAAGGCTTGGGAGCGTTTCCTCGACGTCTATCCCGCCGAGCGTACTGCGCAGGAACAGGCCAACACGCTTGCGGAAAAACTCGCCGGCAACCGCACCTGATTCCTGGTCTGATATCTTGACGTCGGATCTCGCCGCGCAATTTTAGCATATGGAGGGAACGACATGGCGGTTGTCCGCCAGCAGGTCGTTCCGCAATTATCGCTCGTTGAGATCATGCTTGCAGAAGTTTCCGCTCTTCTCGCCCCGCTCGCCGCCGCCATCGGTTACTCCACTTATAAGGCGCGGCAATTCGAACACGCCTATCCGAATATCGGCGAACTGACGGATGTCGGCGGCTACCGCATGAATGCCGTCCACATCGAGCGTCCCGAAAATGCGGATCTGCCCGCCCTGGTTTTCATTCACGGCGCCAGCGGCAATTTGCTCGACCAGGTCGTTGCCTTCCGCGCCGCACTCGAAGGCCGGGCGGAAATGCTGTTCGTCGACCGCCCCGGTCATGGCTATTCCGAGCGCGGCGGCCCTGAGAACGCCGTCCCCTCTGGCCAGGCCGATGCGATCGCCAGACTGATGGAGAAGCGCGGCATCGAAAAGGCTGTTATCGTCGGCCATTCCTTCGGCGGCGCGATCACCGCCGCCTTCGGCCTGCGTCATCCTGATAAGACCGCCGGCTTGCTCTTCCTTGCGCCCGCCACCCATCCATGGCCGGGTGGCATCGACTGGTACTATCATGTGGCAACCGTGCCGATCGTCGGCTGGCTCTTCAACCACGCGATCGTCGTGCCTCTCGGTCTGAGCCGGCTGGAGCGCGGCACGCTGAATGTCTTCCGTCCCAATCCGCGCCCGGCCGACTACATCGAAAAAACCGGGCCGTCGCTGGTGCTGCGACCCAACGCTTTCCATAACAACGCCGCCGATTTCAAAAGGCTGCTCGCCTATGTGAAGGAGCAGTCGCTGCTCTATTCGCAGATCACCGCACCGACCGTCATCATAACAGGTGACAGCGACGAGATCGTCTGGGAACACTTGCACTCGCGCGGCCTTGCCCGCGATATATCAGGCTCCGAACTCATCACCGTCAGCGGCGTCGGCCACAAGCCGGATTATCTCGCAACCGATGTCGCCATCGCCGCCATGGAGAAGCTATCAGGCAAGCCGCGCGACCTGCAAGCGATCGCCCGCAGGGCCGAAGAGAGGCTTGCCGCCTCCTCACGCGATCGGACGGCCGCGGCCGTACAGTCGTTGGGGTCGACCGGGCCGCGCGTTTTTTCAGACGCGCAGAGGACGCTGTAGCACTTTGAATTGCTGCATAATTTTGTCCTCAGCATTGCAGGAAACCTGCCTCAGGCGCCGAGACGCATGCCGCCGTCGCAGGTGACGACGTGGCCGCTCATGAAGCCGTTTCCGATCAGGAAGGCAATCACCTGCGCGATATCCTCCGGCCTGCCGACACGGCCGACCGGCGTGCGGCCGGCGAAATCCGCAAAGACGCTGCCGCGCTGCTCGGGCGGCAGGAAACTCCACCACGGCGTATCGACGACCCCGGGGGAAACGCCGTTGACGCGCAGCGGCTTCAATTCGGCGGCAAGCACCGGCACCATCGCCTCGATGCCGGCATTGACGGCCGCAAGCCCAGCCGTGCCAGGCATCGCAGCCTGCGCGCTGACCGCCGAAACGAAGGTGATGCTGCCGCCCGGCTGCAGCAGCGGCAGTGCCGCCTGGGCTGCCGCTGCATGCGGAATGAGCTTGGTCTGGAAACCGGCAAGCAGGTCCGTCATGTCGAGCGTCGCAAAAGGTCCGGCGCCGTGACCGCTGCCCATCGCCAGCACGAGATGACCGAATGCGCCGATCCCGGCAAAAGCTTCCCCGAGTGTGGAAAGTTCCGCCGCATCAAGCACGAGGCTGCGCAGATCGCCATCGATCGATGCCTTCGCGGCGGCAAGCTTTTCACCGTCGCGGCCTGCAATGGTGACCGTATATCTCTGTTTCAAAAGTAATTTCGCCGTGGCGAGGCCGATGCCGGAAGAACCGCCGATGACGACCACATGCTGCAAAGACATGATGCTGCTCCTTGAATTGATCGATCCGCAGGCGTTTGAATCACCCGCAGCGCCGGCATCATGCGCGGCCTGGAAACGGCAAACAGTTCCAGTTTTATCCTGGTATCGATACTGATATGATCACCGCCATGGACCAGAGAGCCGACACATTCGAAGCCCGCCGCCGTGAATTCGCAGCCTTTCTGCGCTCTCGCCGCGAGCGGCTGACGCCGTCCGAGGTGGGCTTGCCCGAGGGATTTCGGCGGCGCACGCCAGGTCTCCGGCGCGAGGAGCTCGCCATGCTCGCCGGCGTCGGCACCACCTGGTACACCTGGCTGGAACAGGGCCGCGACATCAGGCCCTCCGCACAGGTGCTGAACGCCCTTGCCGATGCACTGCGCCTCGACGAGGCCGAACGCCGGCATCTCTTCACCCTCAACAATCGCCATGCGCCGCAGGCTGTATCGTCCGCACCCGAATGCGTCGACGAGCCGCTGCAACGCATGCTCGCCAACCTGACCCACCAACCGGCCTATGTGCTCGGCCGCCGGTGGGACGTGCTCGCCTGGAACCGCGCCGCCGACATGCTGTTCGGTGGTTACGACACGCTCGACCGCGACGAGCGCAACATCATGCATCGTCTCTTCGCCGACCCGGCGCATCGCCGGCTGCTCGTCGATTGGGAATCGGTCGCCCGCGTCTCGCTGGCAATGTTCCGGGCCGACAGCGCGCGTTATGCCGGCGATCCGGATTTCGAACGGCTGATCGCGCTGCTGAAGCAGGCAAGCGACGAATTTCGTGACTGGTGGCAGCGCCACGAGGTCATCAGCCCGCTGTCCGGCATCAAGCGCATCGACCATCCCATCAAGGGCCGCATGTCCTTCGAACATACCGGCCTAACGCTGACAAACCGGCCGGAGATGAAGCTCATCGTCTACACGCCGCTCGATGACGACGATACCAACCGGAAACTCGCCGAACTTCTCGCATAAAGCCAACCCCTTGCATTGCCTCGGGCTGCCGCAGTCCCATATGTTTTTCCATCATTGTCCATAGGAGGGGAAATCATGGGCCGCCTGCATATCTGGACGATCTCCATCATCGCAGCACTGTCGCTGAGCCTGACCTCGGCTTTCGCCGCCTCGCCTGCACCCGTCGAAGCCGAGCACGGCATGGTGGTCACCGCCCAGCATCTGGCGACCGATGTCGGCGTCGAGGTGCTGAAGAGCGGCGGCAATGCCGTCGATGCAGCGGTCGCCGTCGGTTATGCGCTGGCGGTCGTCTATCCCACGGCCGGCAACCTCGGCGGCGGCGGCTTCATGACCATTCGCCTGAAGGACGGCACCAAGACCTTTCTCGATTTTCGCGAACGCGCGCCGCTTGCCGCGACAAAAACCATGTATCTCGATGCCAAGGGCGATGTCGTGCCACGCGCCAGCCTCGACGGCTATCTCGCCGTCGGCGTGCCGGGCTCCGTGATGGGCTTCGAGACCGCACGCGAGAAATACGGCACCAAACCGCGCGAGGAGCTGATCGCACCGGCGCTCCGCTTCGCCAAGGAGGGCTTCACGCTGGAACAGGGCGATGCCGCAAGCTTTGCCGGCAGCGCCAAGCGCCTCGCCAAGGATGAGGCGGCAGCGAAAATCTTCCTGAAACCGGATGGCAAACCCTATGCATCGGGCGAAAAACTCCAGCAGCCGGACCTTGCTGCAGTCCTGACAGCCATCTCCGAAAAAGGTCCCGACGCCTTCTACAAAGCCGCGCCCGCCGAAGCGATCGTCAAGACGAGCCAAGCCAAGGGCGGCATCCTCGCCAAGGAGGATTTCGAACAATATGCCGTGCGCGAGTTGAAGCCGATCGAGTGCAATTACCGCGGCTACGACATCATCTCCTCGCCGCCGCCTTCTTCCGGCGGCGTCATCATCTGCGAGATCCTCAACGTTCTCGAAGGCTATCCGCTCTCCTATCTCGGCTATAACTCGGCCGAAACGGTGCACATCATGGTCGAGGCGATGCGCTATGCTTATGTCGACCGCAATGCGGCGCTCGGCGATCCCGATTTCGTCGAGAACCCGGTCGAGAAACTGCTCGATAAGAAATATGCCTCGGAAATTGCCGCCAAGATCGATCCCTACAAGGCCGGCACCTCGGCGAATCTGAAACCGCTCGGCGGCAAGGAAAGCACCGAGACGACGCATTATTCGATCATCGACGACGCGGGCAATGCGGTCGCCGTCACCTATACGCTGAACGGCTCCTTCGGCGCCGGCGTGGTGGCACCCGGCACCGGTGTCCTGCTCAACAACGAGATGGACGATTTCACCTCCAAGCCCGGCGTGCCCAACCTCTACGGACTGGTGCAGGGCGAGGCCAATGCCATTGTCCCGAAGAAGACGCCGCTCTCCTCGATGAGCCCGACGATCGTCACCCGGGACGGCAAGCCCTTCATGGTGATCGGCAGCCCCGGCGGCTCGCGCATCATCACCATCACGCTGGAAGCAATCCTCAATGTCGTCGATTTCGGCATGGACATCAGCCAGGCGGTCAACGCCCCGCGTCTCCACCACCAATGGCAGCCCGACAAGGTCTTTCTCGAGCCTTATGCACTTTCGCCGGATACGGAAAAGACCCTCGCCGCGATGGGCTACAGCTTCGATGGCGGCAATGACGCGCCGCAATGGGGCCAGGCCGCCGGCATCCTCGTCGGCGGCAAAAGCCTTGCTGCCATCAAAAAAGGCGGCGGCGCCCGCTACAACGGCGCCATGGACAGCCGCGCAGCGGAAGGTTCGGCAAGCGGCTACTGACGCCTCGGGATCGCCTGATCAAACAGTCGGCAGAAGCGCCGCACGGCTTAAGAAGCAGCGGTGGTACCATTCATGTCACCGTGACAAAGTCGCCGTTCACAATTGGCTTGCCTCGCCCTATGCATGGGCGAACCCGCAAGCAGAAAGATTCCCGAATGGCCAGCATTGAAATGATTGTCGCAGCCCGCGCCCGTCTGCGCGGTCATATCACGCGTACGCCGCTTCTCTCCTCGCCTTTCCTCAATGAGATCGCCGGCCGGCGCCTGTTCGTGAAGGCGGAATGTCTGCAGCATTCCGGCTCGTTCAAGTTTCGCGGCGGCTGGTCGGCCGTCTCCGGCCTCGATCCGGCCGTGCGCTCGAAAGGCGTTATCGCCTTCTCCTCCGGCAACCACGCCCAGGGTGTTGCGCTTGCGGCCAAGCTGCACAATGTCCCCTCTGTCATCATCATGCCGAGCGATGCGCCGAAGCTGAAGATCGCCAACACCCGCGCCTTCGGCGCCGAAGTGGTGCTTTACGACCGCGTCACCGAGGATCGCGACGAGATCGGCGCGAGACTTTCGGCCGAGCGTGGGCTGACGCTGATCAAGCCCTTTGACGAACCGCTTGTCATTGCCGGTCAGGGCACGACCGGTCTTGAAATCTCCGAGCAGGCTGGAGAGGAAGGCGTGACATCAGCCGAAGTCCTGGTTCCCTGCGGCGGCGGCGGATTGACCTCCGGCATCGCGCTCGCCCTTGAAGCCAGTTCTCCCGGCTTTCGCGTCCGTCCCTGCGAGCCCAGGGATTTCGACGACACCACCCGCTCGTTGGCCTCCGGCAAGATCGAACGCAACGCGGCGGTATCGGGCTCGATCTGCGATGCGATCGTTACGCCGCAGCCGGGCAACATCACCTTCCCGATCCTCAAGCGCCTCGCCGGCGCCGGCATTGTTGTTACCGACGAGGAGGCGCTGCGCGCCATGGCACTCGCCTTCTCGCGGTTGAAGATCGTCGTCGAGCCCGGCGGCGCGGTGGCACTTGCCGCCGCCCTCTTCCATGGCGATGCTCTGGAAAGCGACACGGTCATCGCCGTCACCTCCGGCGGCAATGTCGATGCCGATATCTTCGCCATGGCTCTGGAACGGTTCGGCTGAGACGTCACGCCGGCGCGTCTTCGTGAGGCATCCGGCTCATCGAGCCGGATGCCGGATCAGCGATCAGATAGAGTGATCGTGAAGCGCCCGGCGGATTGCGATCTCGACCGGCGAATAGGCGCCGTCCTGCCGTTCAAGCCGAAGAGGTTCGGAAGGCACAAGGCCGGGCTGCGCCATAAAACGAGGCTCCTGGCCGCGATGCATCTGCGCCGCATGGATGAGGAATGGATGGCATAGATAGACTGTGCCCGCCTGCCCTGTTGCCAACGCCAGCGGCCGCTCTTCCCCGACATGCTCCAGCCAGAGATGCGCCATTCCCGCTTCGCCCGCCGGCGCCAGAAGGCGAGCGATATCCTTGTGCGAACCGACACGGATACGGGTCGGCGCATCTTCCTCCCCGACATCCGAGAACAGGAAGAGCATCAGCAACGCCCGCCCGCGCGAGTTGATATTCACCCGCCAGGCGGAAAAGTCCCGCTGCTCATCCGGATCGGAATCCTCGCCGGGAAAGCTCAGATCGACATGCCAACCGGCATCGCCGGGATCATCGGGATGGGGAAAGCGGACAGGGAAACTGCCAAGTCCATTGCGCGGCTCCCAGCGCCCTTTGCCGACGAGTTGGTCGAAGGCCGAATGCAATACCGGCGTGTTGACGGCTTTCTCGAACGGCCCGCCGCCATAACCGGCAAGCCGCACGACCGGCCGCGTCCACGTGTTTGGATCATCCGCAGCGAAGGGAATGTCACGCCACATGATGGCACGGGCTTCCCTGGCCAATTCGCGGGGAAAGGCGCCGTCGACCCTGGTGAAGCCGTCTTCGATGAATTGCTCGATCTGCGCGGCACGCGGCGCTATCGGATAAACATCTGATGTCATGATATATCTCTCTCTATCGCCAATCCTGCCGGCTCTGTCCTTGGCCAGACGCAGGGTCATTACGGTCCACGGCAACGGGCCAGCCGCAAAGGCTGGTTAGCGACCGCATCTTCTGATGCCCGAAGGCAGAGCCTTAGAGGCTCAAGAAGAAGGCCGTAGCGATATTGAGAGTGATCATCTTCATAGCGGCCGAAAGCTACAGCCACGCGTCCGAACGGTCAATGCTGGGATGTCATGCCACCACCCCATGCAACGCGCCATGCACCGACTGAAGCACGAGTTCGGCAAGCCGCGCCGCAGCCGGCTGCGGTTCGGCTTCCGCCCGATGCAGAACCAGACCGAGCTTCGGCAAATCAGGCAGGCCGATTGTCCCCGGCGCCAGCGGCCGGACCTTCGCCGGCAGGCCGATCGGCGTGCGGATGGTGAGGCCGAGGCCCGCCGCCGTCGCGGCCCAGAGACCGCCGAGACTGGGACTGACGAAGGCGAGCCGCCAGGAGATGCCCGCCTCATCAAGTGCCTTGGTCGCCGCGCTGCGCAGCAGACACGGCGCCTCCAACGAAGCGAGCGGCATCGGCTCGCCGCTTGCCGCTTGCCAGCCCGGCTGTCCCTCGGCAGGTCCGATCCAGCGCATCGGCACTTCGCCGATCCGCTCGCAATGCGCCGTCAGCGTGCCATCGCTCCAGGCAAGCGCCAGATCGAGCTTGCCCGATGTGACGCGCTGAAGCAGCTCGGCATTTCGCACCACCCGCGCTTCGATTCGGACCTTCGGGTGCGCACGCGCAAAGCGACCGAGCACATCCGGCAGCAGGGTCTCGCCAAAGTCCTCCTGCAGGCCGAGCCGCACCCAGCCTTCCAGCTCGACGTTGTTGACGGCGGCAGCCGCCTCGTCGTTGAGTTCCAGCAGCCGCCTGGCATAACCGAGCATCGTCTCGCCGGCATCGGTCAGCGCCAGCCCGCGACCCGCCTTGCGGAAGATCGGCGTGCCCGCCTGCTCCTCCAGCTTCTTCAGCTGCGCACTCACTGCCGAGGTCGAACGCCCGAGCCGCTCGGCCGCCTTGGCGAAATTGCCAAGCTCCATGCCGGTCGAAAAGGTTCGAAGCACATCGAGATCGAAGATTGTCCGTCGCATGAGATAATCCCATTTTTCAGGATCATTAATCCATAAAATTCTGATTTTCAGCATCATCGTGCCGTGCGATGCTTCTGCTGTCAAGGCCGACGGACGGCCTGAATCATGGAGATCCCGATGCCCTTCGTTCGCATTTCCCTTCGCAAAGGCAAGTCGGCGGACTACCTCGCGGCGCTGGCCGACAACATTCAGCGCGCCCTGGTCGAGACCTTCGACGTGCCCGAAAACGACCGTTTCCAGACCATCCACCAGCATGACGAGAACGAACTGATCTTCGATCGCAGCTATCTCGCCGGCCCGCGCTCCGACGATTTCGTCTACATCTCGATCACGATCGGCAGGCCTCGCACCGGCGAGATGAAGGCAGCACTCTATCGGCGGCTTGCCGATCTCCTGGCGCAATCGCCGGGCCTCCGGCCCGAGGACGTGATGATCGTCATCAGCACCAGCGCACCGGAAGACTGGTCCTTCGGTAATGGTATTGCCCAGATGACCGACCCAGACTGGCGGCTTCGTCTGGCTGGAGCCCGGCAATGAGCGCTTCGAACCCGAAGACCATGACCATCAGGCGCCCCGGCAGGGCAGTCCGCTCGCCTGAGGGCGCCGCAACTTCGCCTTTCTGGGTCGAGATGCTGCTCGAAGGCAGCGCCGATGGCGAGAACACCGCCATGCGCGCCATGCTCGATCCCGGCACCATCACCCGCTGGCACACGCATCCAAGAGGCCAGCTACTTTATGTGCTTTCGGGCCATGGGCTGGCGCAGAACGAGGGCGGCCCCATCGAAGCATTGCGTGCCGGCGATGCCGTCTGGTTTGCGCCCGGCGAGCGTCACTGGCATGGCGCCACCGATGACAGCCCCTTCAGCTATATCAGCGTCCAGCCGACGGAAAACGGCAGCGTCGTCGAATGGCTGCAACCGGTGGAGGCACAGTCATGATCACCATGCAGTACAGCTTCACCCTGCCTGCCGATTACGACATGTCGATCATCGACCGCCGCATCCGCGACAAGGGTCCACTGCTCGACGGCTTTCCCAATCTCGGCTTCAAAGCCTATCTCAGCGCCCGCAAGGGGGAGTTCGGCAGCCACGACAATCTCTATGCGCCCTTCTATCTCTGGCAGACGCCGCAAGGGGCAAGCGACTTCCTCTGCGGCCCGGGCTTCGAAACGCTGACCGACGCCTTCGGCTGGCCACAGGTGAGAACCTGGATCGTCTGGCAGGCAGAAATCTCGCCTGATATCGCCCCGGCCAGGTTCGCCACACGCGATATTCTGCAAACAGAGGCCTACACGCCGCTCGCCGACATTCGCCGAAAGCGCGGCGACCAAAGCAGACCTGGCGACAGGTGGCGCGCTCGCCTCCATTTCCGGCTTCGAACCGACGAGCTGGACGCGGGTACGCTTCAGGCTATGGCGAGAGATTCCCAAGATCGGCGAGCACACCCAGACCTATCGCGTCGGCCACCTATCCCTGCCCTGAACTCAGACGGTTGCCCGGCGATAGAAGGCCAACGAGCCGGCAAGCGCCAGCAGCGCGCCACCGCAGGCTCGCTCCAGCCACATGGCGCCTGAGGTTTTCAGGAAACGCACCGCCTGCGAGCCGAAGAAGGCATAGCCGAACATGATGAGGAAATCGAGCGCGGCAAAGACAAGGGCGAGCAGCATATATTGCGTCGCCTGCGGCAGGATCGGGTCGATGAACTGGGGCAGGAAAGCCGAGAAGAACAGATAACCCTTCGGATTGGTCGCCGCGACCATGAAGCTCTTCAGTCCGATCGAGAAGGGCGATGTCGCGCCCGCAGGCGCGCCGGACTTCAACGCCGCATCGATCGTGCCCTTCGAACGCAGCAGCATGATACCGAGAAAAGCGAGATAGGCGGCACCTGCCCATTTCAGCATCGAGAACCAGAATTCCGATGCGGCGAGCAGCGCGCCAAGCCCGATCGCGACGGCGCCGATCAGCACGAAATCGGACAGCACCGCGCCGATCATGCCGGCAACTGCGCGGCGCAGGCCATGCCGCGAACCGTTGGTCAGCGCCAGCAGCACTGTCGGCCCCGGTGTCGCGATACCAACAAAGGAAACGGCTGCAAAAGCCAGAAGCGTGACGTAATCCATGACGATCCTCCCGATCCAGAGATCGAAACTTGCATGCGCCATTGCCGTTGGCAATGCCGGCCCATCAACGAAAAAAGCCCGCCGCCTTCTCAGGCAGCGGGCGTTCGGATGCATGCGATCCGATCAGATGCCGCTCTGGCCGTCGGAACCGATATAGGCGATGCGGATCATGTTGGTGGCGCCGGGCGTGCCGAGCGGCACGCCGGCCGAGATGATGATGCGGTCGCCCGGCTTGCCGAAACCTTCGTCGGCGACGATACGGCAGGCGCGGTTGACCATGTCGTCGAGATCGGTCGCGTCATGGGTGACGACGCAGTGCAGGCCCCAGACGACGGCAAGACGGCGTGCCGTCTTGATGATCGGCGACAGCGCCAGGATCGGCACTTGCGGACGCTCGCGCGAGGCGCGAAGGCCTGTCGTGCCCGACGAAGTGTAACAGACGATCGCCGACAGCTTCAGCGTTTCGGCGATCTGACGGGCGGCCAGCGAGATCGCATCGGCACCGGTCGCTTCCGGCTGGGCACGCTGGGCATAGATGATTCCGGGATAATGCGGCTCGCGCTCGATGGCAGTGGCAATCGACGCCATCGTCGTGACAGCTTCGACCGGATAGTCGCCCGAGGCCGATTCGGCCGAGAGCATGACGGCATCCGCACCTTCGAAAACGGCGGTCGCGACGTCGGAAACTTCGGCGCGTGTCGGCACCGGCGCCGAGATCATCGATTCCAGCATCTGCGTGGCAACGACCACTGGCTTGCCCGAACGGCGGCAGGCGCGGATCAGCTGCTTCTGGATGCCGGGAACCGATTCGAGCGGCATTTCGACGCCGAGATCGCCGCGGGCGACCATCAATGCGTCTGACAGTTCGATGATTTCCTCGATGCGCTCGAGAGCCTGCGGCTTTTCGATCTTCGACATCAGGCCGACGCGGCCGCGGGCGATCTTGCGCACTTCGGCGAGGTCGTCGGGACGCTGGACGAAGGAAAGCGCCACCCAGTCGACATCGTCGGTGGCAAGCACTGCGTCGAGATCGGCGCGGTCCTTGTCCGTCAGCGCGCCGACGCCGAGCAGCGTGTCGGGAAGGCTGACGCCCTTGCGGTCGGAGATGCGCGTGCCCGAAATAACAGTCGTGACGATGCTCTTGCCGTCGCATTTTTCTGCGCGCAGGGCGAGCTTGCCGTCATCGATCAGCAGGCGGTGGCCAGGCTGCACCGATTCCAGGATCTCGGGGTGCGGCAGGTAGACGCGGCTCTGGTCGCCGAGCGCTTCGTTGTTGTCGAGCGTGAACGTTTGGCCGGGCTTCAGGTCCACCTTGCCGTCGACGAACTTGCCGACACGCAGTTTCGGTCCCTGCAGGTCGGCGAGAATGCCGATCGGCCGGCCGGAGCGCGCTTCGACCGAGCGGATGCGCTGGATCAGCGTACGCATCATGTCGTGGCTCGCATGGCTCATATTGATGCGGAAGACATCGGCACCGGCCTGGTGCAGCTTCTCGATCATCGATTCCTCGGAGGAGGCTGGCCCGAGGGTGGCGAGGATTTTAACTTTGCGATTACGCTTCATCAATTCTGGCTTTCTTGCGTCCCTGGGGTGTCGGAGAGTTGAACCATCCAGCTACCCTGGCGGCCCGTATCATATTCCTTGAATCCCATCTTCTGGTAACCGCGGGCATAACAATCCTGCACACCCGTGATCTTGAATTCGTTTTCCGCCACGCACATCTGCACGTCACCCGTCCATCGTCCTCCCCGGGCGGCGTCCTCTGCGTAGAGGTAATAATAGCGCGACGGCAATTCTCCCTCGATCAACGTGGCGCAGGTCGTTGCCGGCACCTGCCACCAGCCCTCCGTTACCCAGCCATCCTTGGCCCGGTATCCGATCGCGACGCCGACGAGATTCTGTGTTCCGTTGCAGACGCGAAAATCGGCGCGCGCGGCATCTGCGATGAAAAACGGCATGGCGGCTGCAAGAGCGAACAGAGCGAGACGGACCAGCGGCCCGGACCGCGTGAGGAAACTTGGCGCGGCTTGGATCAACACGGCTCCCAAATAGCTCCACGGTTATTCGTATCCGTGTCTTCTTGCGCCGCCGTCAAGCGAAAGTCAACGCAATGCTAATCGATTATATTTCCTTTCATAACCACCCGTCGAGGGTCCGGCTCAACCTCTCGCCGCCTGCCGCGCTTGAACCCGCCGCAGGCGCATGCGATCACTGCGCCCAACGGCGCAATGACGAATGGCAATTCCTTCATGGATGACTTCCAATCTTTCGAGATCCTATCCGGCAAACATGACAAAGGCATGGTGATCCTCGCAGATCACGCGATGAACCGCCTTCCCGCGCGATATGGCCGGCTGGGACTTCCCGACGCGGCCTTCGCTCGACATATCGCCTATGACATCGGCATCGAGGGCCTGACGCGGCAGCTTTCGGCAAGGCTCGGCGTTCCCGCCGTGCTTGGCGGCTTTTCGCGCCTGCTGATCGACCCCAATCGCGGCGAAGACGATCCGACGCTGATCATGAAGATCTCCGACGGCGCCGTCATATCAGGCAATCATCCGATCACGCCGCAGGAATGGGACCACCGCATCGAAACCTTCCATCGCCCCTATCACCATGCCGTGGCCACAACGATCGACAGCGTGGCGAATGCCACTGGCAGGGCGCCACTGGTGCTGTCGCTGCACTCCTTCACGCCGGCTTGGAAGGGCATTCCCCGTTCCTGGCACGCTGCCGTCCTCTGGGACAGCGACCATCGCGCTGTTGGCCCGCTGCTTGACATGCTGCGCGCCGATCCCGATCTCGCCGTTGGCGACAACGAACCCTATGACGGCGCGCTGAAGGGCGATACCATGTACCGCCATTGCATGATTACAGGCATTCCGCATGCGCTGCTCGAGGTGCGCCAGGATCTGATCGGAGACGAGACCGGCATATCGGCATGGGCCGAACGCCTGGCGCCGATCTTTGCGGCGATGAATGCCGAACCCGCCTTGCACGAATACGACGTTCACCTGTCACGCACCGGCCCCTATTGAACGAAAGGCCCCATTTAACGAAATGGAAGCGAGATGACCGCGCTCAGCAAGGAACAACAGACCGAATTCGAAGCTGCCGCCTTTCGCCGCCTCGTCGCACATCTTCGCGAACGCAGCGACGTTCAGAACATCGACCTGATGAATCTGGCCGGCTTCTGCCGCAACTGCCTGTCGAACTGGTATCGCGAAGCCGCCGAGGCCGAGGGTGTCCCGGTGACCAGGGACGAATCGCGCGAGATGGTCTATGGCATGCCCTATGAGGACTGGAAGAATCTTCACCAGAACGAGGCCTCGCCTGTGCAAAAGGCTGCTTTTGAACTGAACAAC
The DNA here is from genome assembly GCF_025152745.1 of Rhizobium sp. WSM4643. Classification (NCBI taxonomy): domain Bacteria; kingdom Pseudomonadati; phylum Pseudomonadota; class Alphaproteobacteria; order Hyphomicrobiales; family Rhizobiaceae; genus Rhizobium; species Rhizobium sp. WSM4643. Next base: position 3,744,659 of record NZ_CP104040.1, read on the forward strand.
CCACACAAATAGCTTGGCTGGCCGCGAACGGGCTTGACCGTGACGCCGCTTCGCGGCAGTCACTGGCATCCAAAATCGATCACCGAAAAACCAGGAGAACACGATGTCTGATGCTCACGGCGTCGCCCGCGATCAGCTTCGCGCTTTCATCGAGCGCATTGAACGGCTGGAAGAAGAAAAGAAGACCATCGCCGACGATATCAAGGACGTCTATGGCGAAGCCAAGGGAACGGGCTTCGATACCAAGATCCTGAAGAAGGTCGTGGCGCTGCGCAAGAAGGACGAGCAGGAGCGCATGGAAGAGGAAGCAATCCTCGACACCTACCTGCTTGCGCTCGGCATGATCGAATCGCCGCCGGAAGGCTGATCCGTCCACACCGCCCGATATCAACAAGCCGCCGGGCCGCTCCGGCGGCTTTTCGTTGGCGGAGAACGCGCCGGGTTAAACAGCGGCCTTACCTGTCGAAGCGGCCAAAGAAAAACCGCCGGATCGCTCCGGCGGTTTTCGATATTGCGTGATCGGCAGGCTCAGTTCGTGTTGAACTTGCGCACTTCCATGAAGTTCACAGCCGTGCCGCTGAAGCGGGCCGGGTCGACCGAAGCGGTCTTGACGTTGAAGCCCTCGGCATAGACGGCGGTCGGCTGGGCGCGCATCGTCTGGCTAACGAACCGCGGCGCCTTGACCTGCCTGGAGGCCATTTCCAGGCGGGCATTGGTGAGCGCCCATTGCGAGATCATCTTTTCCGTCAGCTTCGGCTCGGTGCGCACCGTCGTGCGGCTGGCATCCGCTGCGGCGGCTTCCTTCTGCGTCGGGCGACCACCCTTGGCAGGAAGGCCCTGCGCCACGGCGCTTTCGTCGGCCGGTTCGTCGAAACTATCGCCAAAGCTTGCCGATTTGGTCATCGGTGCCAATGCCGCGAGTTCGAGCGGCGGCTTTGCGGCAGGCGCCTTTTGCGTCATCGCGGCGTTGATCGCCTGCTCAACCGTCTGCGGCGGAGCCTTCGACGCGATCTGGCTTTCCCCATCGTTCCGCTGCTGGTCGAGTGCGTCGGCCACGGCAGGAGACAGCGCGTCCTGATCGGCTTCGTCGGCTTCTGCCTCCGGATCGGCCTCGGCCGCAGCAAGAAGGTTCTCGGCAACGGCAGGGCGTTCGATCGGCGTCGGAACCGGCAGCCCATTTGCGCCCGTCAGCATGGGATCGGTCGACGCGACCTCGGCGTCACCAGGCGCACGGCGCTGGCCGAGAAGCGAGGGAACCGGAATGCTGTAGGCGCTGAGGTCGGCGAACTGCTGCGGCTGGGCCTGATCGACCGGAAGGGCCGTAAGAGCCTGCTGTGCGGCATTACCCGAAGGCGGCGCTACGAGCGCGCTCGCGACTTCGCTGCCGGCGGGCTGGTTGCTGAACGCCGGGCGAACCTGCGGCACCGGCGCGTTCAGATCGGCGACTTCGGTCTGCTGCGGCTCGACAGGAGCAGGCTCGGCCTTCGGCGGCGTCGCCTTGGCAACGGCAACAGGGGTGGAATCGTCCGTCTCGTCTTCCTGCTCGTCGGCCCCGCCGCCAAAGAGCGCGGCAAACAGCGTCTTGTGCTTCGGCGCCGATTCGGAAGCGCTGGCGATCTGGATCTGCGTCCCGCTGACGCGGCGCTTATAATCGGCCATCGCCTGCTGGTAGCCCGGCAGCGGCTTGCCGTCGGCCGGAATATGGATGGTATTGCCGTTCGGGAAGAGCCGAACCAGCTCGTCGCGGCTCATGCGCGGCCAGGCGCGAACGCCGCCGACATCCATGTGCACGAAGGGCGAGCCCGACTTCGGATAGAAGCCGACGCCGCCGACCTGCATCTTCATGCCGATGCCGCGCAGCGTCGCCAGCTTGACGTCGGGAATGAAGAAGTCCATCGCCTTGCCGAGCATATGCTGGCTCTTTTCGGCGACGCCGGAATTGCGCGAGCGGCCACGCAGCATCTCGTTGGTTCCCGGCGAACGGAAACCGCAGACGACATTGATGTAGTCCCTCGAACCGCTCTGGCGATAGACTTCCCAGATCAGGTCGAACAGCCGCGGGTCCATTTTCGTCGGCTGGTTCTTGCGCCAATCGCGCAGGAAGCGATTCAGCTGCTCCAGACCCTTGGGGTCGAACTTGCCATTGCGCTTGTAGGTGATGACGGCTTTTTCGCCGGTATGAATGAAATAGAGCTTGAGGCTGCGGGTGTCGCCCGCTGCCTGCGAAGGCGTACTAACGAATACCGGTGAGGAAACCGCGAGTGCAAGAAGGGCGGCCGCAACCGTCCTTATTGCCTTTCCGCAGATGTCGGCGCACAACAAGCGCCAGCTCAAGCGCGAAGGCTTGGAATTCCCATTCAGATTCGGCAACTCGATCCCCGTCAGACAGACAATGTCCCGTACTGCCTCAGATGACTGTCAAATGCGGTCACACGATGGCAAAAATGCCACACATGATCAACCTTTTCTTTACATAGTGAACGCGCCACTAACAAGTGGTTTATGACTAGTAACAAAACGTGGTTGCCTTAATCTTAACGAAAAGCGCTTAAGCCGCATCTTTCTGGGGATTGTCAGGGTCTATGCCGTAATCCTTGAGCTTGCGATAAAGTGTGGATCGGCCGATGCCGAGCTTGCGCGCGACTTGACTCATCTGTCCGCGATAGAATTTGAGCGCGAATCGGATGAGTTCCTCCTCGACATCGGCAAGCCTGCGCACGTCTCCGGCGGGATTGACGCTGGCAATCGCGTTTTCCGGGGCCTCGGACAGGCGGTGGTGCACCTCTCCCGACATCGACGCCCTGAAATCCTCGCCATAGCCATCGTCGGGATCGAGGCCGGTATTGTCGGCAACGAGCGCCAGGTGATCCACCACATCGTATTCAGGAAGTTGGGCAGCGATCTGCGGGAAATCCGCCTCGGTCAGCTCCGGCCCTTCGGCCAGAACGACCGCACGGAAGATGGCGTTTTCAAGCTGGCGGATATTGCCCGGCCAGTCATAGGCGGTCAGCAACGCCAGCGCGCCGGCATTCACCGTCATGCGGCGACCACTCTTCTGCTCGCTGGAGAAGCGCTCGGCAAAGACGCGCACCAGATTGGGAATGTCTTCTTTGCGTTTGCGCAGCGCCGGAATGGTGATCGGGAAGACGTTGAGGCGATAATAGAGATCCTCGCGGAAATGGCCGTTCTTGACCTCCTCGATCAGATCCTTGTTGGTCGCCGAAATCAGTCGGACATTGACCTTGTGTGCGGTACGTGCACCGACGGTCTCGATCTCGCCCTGCTGCACGGCACGCAAGAGCTTCACTTGCACCTCGAGCGGCAGGTCGCCGATCTCGTCGAGGAAGATGGTGCCGCCATCGGCTTCCATGAATTTGCCGATATGGCGCTCGGTCGCGCCGGTAAACGCGCCCTTCTCGTGACCGAAGAGAATGCTCTCGACCAGATTATGCGGGATCGCCCCGCAATTGACGGTGACGAAGGGCTTGTTCGAGCGGTCGCCGCCGGATTGGATGGCGCGCGCCACCAGCTCCTTGCCGACGCCGGATTCGCCTTCGAGCACGACGGGAATGTTGGACTGAGCCGCCCGCTGGGCGAGATCGATGACGCGGAGCATCGCCGGGCTTGCCGAAACGATATCGTCGAAGCCGACCGACCCTGAGCGCGACCGCCGTCCGGCTCGCGCCTTGACTTCGCGCTGGTCGAGCTTCATCGCGTTCGAGATCGAAGTGGCGATGCGTTCGGGCGAGACCGGCTTGACGACGAAATCAAAGGCGCCGGCGCGCATTGCCTGCACCACCGTTTCAATCCCGCCCTGCCCCGTCTGCACAATGACCGGGATCTGCGTGCCGAATTCGTGAAGCGCATCGAGGAATTCGAGGCCGGTCATCTCCGGCATCATCAGGTCGAGGACGATGACGTTGAAAAGGCCGCTGTCGCGTTTGACCATTTCCAGGCCGATGCGGCCATTTTCCGCCTGGTGCACGACATGGCCGTGACGCTCGATTGCATTCTTGAGCAGGCGGCGCTGCACGGGGTCATCTTCGACCACGAGGATTTGCCCTGCTCCCTTGAGCTCATTGTAACCGGTCATTGTCGCCTCACTTCATGCGAAACCATAAAGCGCACTCTGACAGGAAGGCTTGAACATCCAGTTTTGAGAAACAATTGCATTTTAACGATTGGAACGGGTCATTTTCGTGCCGAAGCGACGCCTTTCATGCGCCGAAAACCCCTTGATGCGAGGCCTTCGCACGCTTACAGCGCCGCGCGTCTTTTCAGACGCGCAAAGGACGCTGTAACACTTTCAATCCTCGCATCGTGCTTTCCGAAAATCGATTCCGATTTTCGGGCCGATGCGGTAGACAATCAGACCTGTTATGGAAGTGGAGAGGAATTGCGCCCATGAAAATCAAGCTCCCGCACGCCGGCCCTCTTTTATCTCCAGCAGTGCCAGCTGGGGCCGCCGACCCGGCGCTCGGCGATCTGCCGGTCTGGAAGCTGCAGGATCTTTATCCCTCCGCTACCTCCACCGCCTTCGTCGCCGACATGGAAAAAGCCGGCAAGGCGGCAATCGCCTTTGAAGAAAAGTGGAAGGGCAAACTCACGGAGGCGGCAGCGAAGACGGGCCCTGAGGGCATCGGCGCGGCGCTGAAGGAATATGAGGCGTTGGACGACATCGTCGGCCGCCTCGGCTCCTTTGCCGGCCTCACCTATTTCTCCGACACCACCAACCCGACAAACGGCAAGCTCTACGGCGACGTGCAGGCTAAGATCACCGAATTTTCCGGCCATCTCCTGTTCTTTGCGCTGGAACTGAATCGCATCGACGACACGGTGATCGACGCCTGCATGGTGAATGATCCCGCCGCCGGGCACTATCGCCCTTGGCTGCTCGACCTCAGGAAGGACAAGCCCTACCAGCTCGACGACAGACTGGAACAGCTCTTCCTCGAAAAGTCGATGACATCGGCCGCTGCCTTCAACCGCCTCTTCGACGAAACCATGGCGGAACTTCGCTACGACATCGATGGCGAGAAAGTGCCGCTCGAAGTGGCGCTGAACAGGCTGCAGGAAAAAGATCCTGACGTGCGCCGCAAGGCAGCCATGGCGCTCGCCGAAACCTTCAAAGCGAATATCCGCACCTTCACGCTGATCACCAACACCCTTGCCAAGGACAAGGAGATCGCCGACCGCTGGCGCGGCTTCGAGGACATCGCCGACAGCCGCCACCTGGCAAACCGTGTCGAGCGCGAGGTCGTCGATGCGCTGGCCGCGGCCGTCCGCGAAGCCTATCCCCGCCTTTCGCATCGCTATTACAAGATGAAGGCGAAATGGCTCGGCATGGAGCAGATGAATTTCTGGGACCGCAACGCGCCGCTTCCGGAAACCTCCAGCGCCATCATCTCCTGGCCGGAGGCGAAGGATACGGTGCTGTCGGCCTATGGTAATTTTGCCCCTGAGTTGGCGGATATCGCCAGGCGCTTTTTCGACGAACAGTGGATCGATGCCCCGGTTCGTCCCGGCAAGGCGCCCGGCGCCTTCGCCCATCCGACGGTTCCCTCGGCCCATCCCTATGTGCTCGTCAATTATATGGGCAAGCCGCGCGATGTGATGACGCTTGCCCATGAACTCGGCCACGGCGTGCATCAGGTTCTCGCCGGCGCGCAAGGGGCGCTGATGTGCCAGACGCCGCTGACGCTTGCCGAAACCGCTTCCGTCTTCGGCGAGATGCTGACCTTCCGCGCGCTTTTACAAAAGACCACCGACAAACGCGAGCGCAAGGCGATGCTCGCCCAGAAGGTCGAGGACATGATCAACACGGTCGTGCGCCAGATCGCCTTTTACGAATTCGAGCGCAAGCTGCACACCGCCCGCAAATCAGGAGAGCTCACAGCTGACGACATCGGCGAACTCTGGCTCTCCGTCCAGTCGGAAAGCCTCGGGCCGGCGATCAGCATTTCGGAAGGATACGAGACCTACTGGGCCTATATCCCCCACTTCATCCACTCGCCCTTCTATGTCTACGCCTATGCCTTCGGCGATTGCCTGGTGAATTCGCTTTATGCCGTCTACCAGAAAGCCGAGAAAGGCTTCCAGGAGAAGTATTTCGAACTGCTGAGGGCCGGCGGCACCAAGCACCACTCGGAACTCCTGAAGCCTTTCGGCCTCGACGCCACCGACCCGTCGTTCTGGAGCCAGGGCCTGTCGATGATCGAAGGGCTGATCGACGAGTTGGAAGCGTTGGATAGGGGCTGAGAGCCTCTTCTCCAAAGGCGGAAGGGCCGCAACGGGTCACTTCTGCCCTTGGGGGAGAAGCGGGAAAATGCTTCACGCTCCCAATCAGATTTTGAGCAATGAGGAACAGAACAAACCGAAAGCGTGGCGTGGCTGACCAACCCTACATCCTCTTCCGCGACGACACGACCGGACAGGTGATGCTTTTCGCCGAGCCGGCAGAGATCATCGTTGCCAGGACGCGCGCCGAGTTCTTTGCAGGCCTTGCCCGGATGGAAGAGGCCAAGGCCGCAGGCAAATGGCTTGCCGGCTACATGGCCTATGAGGCCGGATACCTCTTCGAGGAAAAACTCGCTCCCTTCGCCGGGGAACATCGCGACACCCCGCTCATCTGTTTCGGCGTCTTCGACGCTCCGCAGGCCGATTCGCATCCGCTTGCCCAGCCAAAACAGCGCCTCGAAAACGAGGAATTCCTCACCGCTCCGAAAGCCGCCTGGGATTTCCCATTATATAAGGAGCGCTTCGATCGCCTCCACCAGCACCTGCGGCTCGGCGACGCCTATCAGGCCAACCTCACCATGCCGATCGAAGCCCGCTGGAACGGCGATCCCCGTGCTGCCTTCTGGTCGCTGATCGAACGCCAGCCGGTCAAATACGGCGCGCTGGTCGATCTTCGCGGCCCGGTCATCCTGTCGCGGTCGCCGGAACTGTTCTTCCGCACCGATGAGCAGGGCTGGATCGAGACCCATCCGATGAAGGGCACGGCAAAACGCGGCAGGACTGCCGCCGAGGACGCCGAGATCATCGAGGCGATGCGCAGCGATATCAAGACGCAGGCGGAAAACCGCATGATCGTCGATCTCCTGCGTAACGATATCTCCCGCATCACCGAGGTCGGCACGCTCGATGTCCCGAAGCTCTTCGACATCGAGACCTATCCGACCGTCCACCAGATGGTGAGCCATGTGCAGGCGAGGCTCCGCCCCGATCTTTCGATCCGCGACATCTTTGCCGCGCTCTTCCCCTGCGGTTCGATCACCGGCGCGCCGAAGATACGGGCAATGGAAATCCTCCATGCGCTCGAGGATGTCCCGCGCGACGCCTATTGCGGCGCGATCGGCATGATCTCGCCGACCGGCGCCCTGCGTTTTTCCGTCGCCATCCGCACGATTACGCTTTTTGAGGGCGGCGGGGCCGTCTTTAACGTCGGCGGCGGCATCGTCTTTGATTCCACAGCCGAGGCCGAATATGAGGAATGCCTGCTCAAGGCCCGCTTCGCCATCGGCGACCAATGGATTGCGCGATGATCGATTTTTCGCTGATCGAGACGCTGCGCTGGCAGCCCGGCGAGGGCTTCATCCGGCTGCGGCTGCATCTTGCCCGGCTTTCCCGCTCCGCCCGTCGCCTTGGCTTCCCGCAACCGATCGCGGCGGCGGCCAAGCTCGACGAAGCGGTTGCAGGTGCTGCCGGTCCGCTGCGCATCCGCCTCACCCTCGACGCGCAAGGCCGCATCGAGGTGACGAGCGCCGCTTTCGTTCCGTCGGCACCGGACACGGTCTGGACCGTCCGTTTCGCCGAGACTCGCCTCGATTCCGCCGACACGCTGCTCCGCGTTAAGACCACGCGCCGTGCCGTCTACGAGGCCGCACGGGCCGAATACAGGTCTGATGAGGCCGATGAAGTCATCCTTTTGAACGAACGCGATGAAGTCTGCGAGGGCACCATCACCTCGATCTTCCTGGACGATGGAACCGGCATTCTGCGCACCCCGCCGATCTCCTGCGGCCTGCTTGCCGGCGTGCTGCGCACCGAATTGATCTGCAGCCGCAAGGCCCGTGTCGGCCGCATCACGCTTGCCGATCTCGATGCCGGCACGTTTTATATCGGCAACTCGCTGCGCGGCCTGATTCGCGCAAACCTCATCAGGAACTGACGATGTTCATCCTCTCCCTCACCTATGTGAAACCCAACGACGAAGCCGACAGGCACATGGAGCCGCACATGGCCTGGGTGAAGGAGGGTTATGCCAAGGGCTGGTTTCTGGCGTCCGGCCGGAAGGTGCCGCGCACCGGCGGCGTCATCCTCGCGATCGGCGATCGCACCGCGATTGAGGCCTATGTCGCCGCCGATCCCTTCACCCTCAATGGCGTTGCCGAATACAAAATCACCGAGCTTGCCGTCACGACGGCGGTCGAAGGACTGGAAATCCTGAAGGGCTGATTTTAGAGGAGCCGATCATGGATGATCTCGCAGCCCATCTGAAAGAGCTCGAATCCACGCGGGCTGCCGATCCCCAGGACAGCTTCGCCGGCCTCTATTGCCGCTCGATATCTGGCCTTTCCCCGTCAACGCTCTTTATTGTGACGCCGTTTTATGATTAGAGCCGGTCACCTCGCACTTTCTGCGGCAATTTCAAATTAATTCTTCGGGCTGAACGCCTTCGTCGCCTTCCACAGGAGAAAAGAATGACGGAACAAAACTATCCGGTATATGCCGAAATTACCGGTCCGATCGTGATGATCGGCTTTGGCTCCATCGGTCGCGGCACCCTGCCCCTGATCGAGCGCCATTTCAAATTCGACAAGAGCCGGATGGTCGTCATCGATCCGCGGGATGAGCCCTCCGACATGGAGATCCTGAAGAAGCACGGCGTTCGCCACATCCAGGAATATGTCACCAAGGACAACTACAAGGAACTGCTGAAGCCGCTGCTGACGGAAGGCGAAGGCCAGGGCTTCTGCGTCAACCTCTCGGTCGACACCTCCTCGCTCGACATCATCAAGCTCTGCCGCAAACTCGACGTTCCCTATATCGACACCGTCGTCGAACCCTGGCTCGGCTTCTATTTCGACAAGAGCATGAGCAATGCCGACCGCACCAACTATGCGCTACGCGAAACCATGCGCAAGGAAAAGGCGAAGAACCCCGGCGGCGCTACCGCCGTCTCCACTTGCGGCGCCAATCCGGGCATGGTCTCCTGGTTGGTCAAGCAGGCGCTCGTCAACCTCGCCAACGATACCGGCCTCAAATTCGAGGAACCGGGCCAGCACGATCGCGAAGGCTGGGCAAAGCTCATGAAGAAGCTCGGCGTCAAGGGCGTCCACATTGCCGAGCGCGACACCCAGCGCACCAAGCATCCGAAGCCGCTCAACGTCTTCTGGAACACCTGGTCCGTCGAAGGCTTCATCTCCGAAGGCCTGCAGCCGGCCGAACTCGGCTGGGGCACGCATGAAGAATGGATGCCGAAGAACGCCAAGAAACACAAGAAGGGCAACAAGGCGGCGATCTACCTGGAACAGCCGGGCGCCAACACCCGCGTGCGCACCTGGTGCCCGACGCCCGGCCCGCAATATGGCTTCCTCGTCACCCACAACGAGTCGATCTCGATCGCCGATTTCTTCACCGTTCGCGACAAGGACGGCGAAGTGACCTTCCGCCCGACCTGCCACTATGCCTACCATCCGGCCAACGACGCCGTGCTCTCTCTGCATGAAATGTTCGGCAATGGCGGCACCTCGCAGCCGGTCCATCACGTTCTCGACGAGGATGAGTTGGAGGACGGCATCGATGAACTCGGCGTCCTGCTCTACGGCCACGAGAAGAATGCCTATTGGTATGGCTCGCGCCTGTCGCTGGAAGAAACCCGCCGTATCGCGCCCTATCAGAACGCCACCGGCCTGCAGGTGACATCAGCCGTACTCGCCGGCATGGTCTGGGCGCTGGAAAACCCGAATGCCGGAATCGTCGAAGCCGACGAGATCGATTACAAACGCTGCCTCGAAGTGCAGATGCCCTATCTCGGCCCGGTCGAGGGCCACTACACCGACTGGACCCCGCTCGACGGCCGTCCGGGCCTCTTCCCCGAGGATATCGACACCAAGGATCCGTGGCAGTTCAGGAACGTTCTGGTTCGCTGAGGACGCCTGCACGGCTTTGACAATGCCCGCCGCAAGGCGGGCATTTTTGTAACGCCGGCTGTCTAAATGCCGCACGCCACCCCACCAAGGCTTGCCTTCATGCCGGGCGCGCGGCATGTTTTGCCCGAACTTGGCGGCTGTCCGCCGCGCCGATTCGCCGGGAGAAGCCTTATGAAAATCAGAACTGGTCTCGTTCTTGTCGGTGCAGCGGCCGCTCTAGCCGCCTGCGTTTCATCAGAGCCGCGTCGCCTGCCGATTGCAACCGCGCCCGCCGCCACTGGTGTCGAAGGCAACTGGAGCGATCCGAATGGCATCGTTTCGACCTTCCAGGGCGGTACTTTCACCACCCGCACGACCGACAGCAACCAGCTTCTTGCCTCGGGCACCTATATCAACACCTCACCGACCCTGGTGGAGATCAACATGACCTCGCTGGTGCGCAAGACGCAGTCCAAGGTCAATTGCGCCCTCGTCAACCCGAGCCAGCTCAATTGCACCTCCGATTCCGGCGCACAGTTCACGCTCTCCCGCCGCGGCTGAAAGATGAGGCAATAGGCTAAGCACAGCATACGGGCCTTCGCCTCATACCTCGTCCTGCTGCTCGCCATGCCGCTTGCCGCATTTGCGGTCGTTTCGCCGGCCAACGAATATCCTGCCCAGGGCATCGCCGCTCCCGATTGCGACGGGTCGGCCGGCGCTTTCATCGCCTCGTCTCCCTTCTCTGCTTGACCATCGCGCTCGCCACGGTCCCGAATATTGCAGAGGCCGTGCACGAACTCTACCGAAACGCCGCGAATGCCGGGGATAAGCAACCCGGCTTTTTTGCCCTGCCCCCTTGGAAAGCGCCTCGCCTGGCCCAGCTTTCTCTTGCGGTCGTGCATCGTCTGATGGAACATCCGCAGGCCGGGAAACCGCCCCGGCGCACGATGAAAGGGATCAGCGAGGGATCAGGGGGATCTTTCGCCTCAATCAGGAGAATAGCGATGACGAAGTCTTTCAGCTTCGGTCTTTTGACCGCGTCCATGCTGGCGCTGAGCACGGGCGCCGCCTTTGCGGATTACGAACTCAATATTCTTCATATCAACGATTTCCACTCGCGCATCGAATCGATCAACAAGTTCGACTCCACCTGCTCGGCCGAAGAGGAAGGCAAGAAGGAATGCTTCGGGGGTGCTGGCCGCCTGAAGACCGCGATCGATCAGCGCCGCCAGGCGCTATCCGGCAAGAACGTCCTCCTCTTGAATGCCGGCGACAATTTCCAGGGCTCGCTCTTCTACACGACCTACAAGGGAGCAGCCGAAGCCGAGTTCCTGAACCTGATGAAGTTCGACGCCATGACCGTCGGCAATCATGAGTTCGACGACAGCGAGGATGGGCTTGCGACCTTCCTCGACAAGGTGCAGTTCCCTGTCGTGACGGCGAATGTCAAGGCGACAGCCGCCTCCAAGCTCGGCGACCGCATCAAGCCCTCGCTGGTGCTCGATGTCGCCGGCCAGAAGATCGGTATCGTCGGCGCCGTCACCAATGACACGCCAGAGCTTTCCTCCCCCGGCCCGAACGTCACGATCGCCGATGACGTCCAGAGCATTACCGCGGCCGTTCAGGATCTGAAGGGCCAGGGCGTCAACAAGATCATCGCGCTGACCCATGTCGGTTACCCCCGGGATCTCGCCCTGATCGCCAAGATCCCGGATGTCGATGTCGTCGTCGGCGGCCATTCCCATAGCCTGCTCTCCAACACTGACCCCAAGGCCGAAGGCCCCTATCCGACCATGGTCGACAATCCCGGCGGCTATAAAGTGCCGGTCGTCCAGGCTGCCTCCTACAGCAAGTATCTCGGCGATCTCGTCGTCAATTTCGACGATAGCGGCGTCGTGAAGGATGCCAAGGGCGATCCGATCCTGATCGATTCCACCTTCACGCCTGATCCTGCTGTCCTTGCTCGTGTCGCCGAACTGGCAAAGCCGATCGAAGACCTGCGCAAGAAGGTGATCGGCTCCTCCGAAAGCCCGATCGAAGGCGACCGCAAGGTCTGCCGCGTCAAGGAATGCTCGATGGGCAATCTGGTGGCCGACGCCATGCTCGATCGCACCAGGAACCAGGGTGTCACCATCGCCGTCCAGAACGGCGGCGGCCTGCGTGCGTCGATCGACGGCGGCGAAATCACCCAGGGCGAGGTCATCACCGTCCTGCCTTTCCAGAACACGCTCGCTACGTTTGAGACGACTGGCGCAGATGTCGTCAAAGCGCTCGAAAATGGTGTCAGCCAGATCGACCAGGGCGCCGGGCGCTTCCCTCAGGTCGCCGGCCTGAAGTTCTCCTTCGACCAGTCGAAGCCTGTCGGCAGCCGCGTCGGCGATGTCCAGGCGAAGGAGGGCGACAATTTCGCTCCAATCGATCCCGCCAAGACCTACAAAGTCGCCACCAACAACTTCATGCGATCAGGCGGCGACGGCTATTCGATCTTCAAGGACGGCAAGAACGCCTATGATTACGGTCCGGACCTTGCCGACGTGACCGCCGAATATGTCGCCGCGCATTCGCCCTACAAGCCCTACACGGATGGCCGCGTCACCGAACTGGCGCAGGCAGCGCCTGCTCCCTCCGCTTCCGAGCCGGCGCCTGCCGCACCGGCTGCTCCGGCCCCCTCTGCCGAACCCAGCCCCGCGCCCGCTGCTCCTGCTCCATCCACCGAGCCGGCTCCTGCACCTGCTGCCCCGGCACCGGCTGCCCCGGCACCAGCAACACCGGCGCCCACTACTGAACCAGCGCCGGGACCGGCAGCCTCCGCACCCGCCGCAGCGACGCCGTCCACCCACGTCATCGCCGCGGGCGACACCTTCTGGGATCTCGCCGTGACCTTCTATGGCGACGGCACGATGTGGCGGAAGCTTTCGGATGCCAATGGCAAGCCGAACCCGCATCACTTGACGGTTGGCAAGGAGATCGAGGTCCCCGCCAAGTAAGACGATTTGTCCCGATGCCACTGGCCGGTCCGGGGTTTCCCGGGCCGGTTTTTCTTTCTATAGGGTGAACCACGATCTCGGGGCTGCGTATGAGCTGACGGGACAAAAGAGCTTTGGGGCCAGAATGACAGCAGATATTTCACTCCGCCCGGCGGACCATCCGGCCGTCAAGTCAGGCAAGATCGGTGTCCTGCTGGTCAATCTCGGCACGCCTGATGGCACAGACTATACCTCGATGCGCCGCTATCTCAGGGAATTCCTGACCGATCGCCGCGTCATCGAATGGTCGCCCTGGAAGTGGTATCCGATCCTGTTCGGCATCGTGCTCAACACCCGCCCGCAGAAGGTCGGCAAGGCCTATCAGCTGATCTGGAACAAGGAGAGGAACGAAAGTTATCTGCGCACCTATACTCGCAACCAGTCGCAGCTGATGGCCGAGCGCTTGAAGGATCTTGATAGCGTCAAGGTCGACTGGGCCATGCGTTATGGCACGCCGTCGATCGCCTCGCGCATCGACGCGCTGAAAGAAGAGGGCTGCGACCGGATCGTGCTCTTCCCGCTCTATCCGCAATATGCGGCGGCGACGACCGCCACCGTCAACGACAAGGCCTTCCAGAAACTGCTCTCGATGCGCTGGCAGCCGGCGCTGCGCACCGTTCCCGCCTATCATGACGATGAGACCTATATCGAGGCGCTCGCCGCGTCGGTCGAAAGGCATCTTTCGACCCTCGACTGGAAGCCCGAGATGCTGCTTGCCTCCTTCCACGGCATACCGATATCCTATTTCAAGCAAGGCGATCCCTACTACTGCCAATGCCAGAAGACCGGTCGGCTGCTGCGCGAGCGGCTCGGGCTCACCAAGGAAAACTTCATGGTCACCTTCCAGTCCCGCTTCGGGCCGGAGGAATGGTTGCAGCCCTACACCGACAAGACGGTGGAGAAGCTCGCCAGGGACGGCGTCAAGCGCATCGCCGTCATCAATCCCGGCTTCGTCTCCGACTGTCTGGAAACGCTGGAGGAGATTGCCGAACAGGCCGCCCACTCCTTCCACGAGAATGGCGGCGAGAAGTTCGCGCATATTCCCTGCCTCAACGACGGCGAGGACGGAATGAACGTGCTGGAAAAGGTCGTCCGCCGCGAATTGCAGGGCTGGGTCTGAGGGCGTCCCTCAGAAAGCGGCATCCGACGAGGAGCTAAAGCATGTCGCGCAAAAGTGTGAGGCGGTTTTGCGATAACGACATGTGTATAAACAAAGACTTAAAGCGCGGGAGCGAATCTGAAAGATCGCGACGCGCTTTAGCGACAGCCCAATGACTTAGACGAAACGGAACCTCCTTTTCGCTTGGAGGCCAGCCGGTTGTGCCATCATTTCTTCTTCGCAAAGAACGTGCTAACTCACCACATGAGTTGGGCAGGCGCGCATGCGCCGATAGGAGGAATTTTCATGCTGTTCGGCGGCTTCGACATCGTCGTGATCGTGCTGGTCATCTTCGTCATCCTGGTGCTCTTTGCCGGGATCAAGACCGTGCCGCAGGGCTACCGCTATACGATCGAGCGCTTCGGGCGTTATACCCGCACGCTGGAGCCAGGCCTCAACCTCATCACCCCCTTCATCGAGCGCGTCGGCGCCAAATTGAACGTGATGGAGCAGGTGCTGAACGTGCCGACCCAGGAGGTGATCACCAAGGACAACGCCTCGGTTTCGGCCGATGCCGTCTCCTTCTATCAGGTGCTGAACGCCGCCCAAGCTGCCTATCAGGTCTCCAACCTCGAAAACGCCATCCTCAATCTGACCATGACCAACATCCGCTCGGTCATGGGTTCGATGGATCTCGACGAACTGCTCTCCAACCGCGATGCGATCAACGACCGGCTGCTGCGCGTCGTCGACGAGGCCGTGCATCCCTGGGGCATCAAGGTCACCCGCGTCGAGATCAAAGACATCCAACCGCCGCGCGACCTCGTCGATGCGATGGCCCGCCAGATGAAGGCCGAGCGCGAGAAGCGCGCCCAGGTGCTGGAGGCCGAAGGCTCGCGCAATGCGCAGATCCTCAGGGCCGAAGGCGCCAAGCAATCCGCCATCCTGCAGGCCGAAGGCCAGCGCGAAGCCGCCTTCCGCAACGCTGAAGCCCGTGAACGTCTGGCCGAGGCCGAAGCCAAGGCGACGAAGATGGTCTCCGAGGCGATCGCCGCCGGCGACATTCAGGCGATCAATTATTTCGTCGCCCAGAAATATACCGAGGCGCTCACCTCGATCGGTTCGGCGCCCAATTCCAAGATCGTGATGATGCCGATGGAAGCCTCTTCCATCCTGAGCTCGCTCGGTGGCATCGGCGCCATTGCCCGCGAAGTCTTCGGCGACGCCGGCAACAGCCCGTCAACGCCGCTGCCGGTACCGCCGCGTCCGCGTCCCGCACCGGCGCGCTCGACGCCGCCGATCAATCCGTCGACCCCCAATCCTTTCAACCCCGAGCAGGAGCGATAAGCCATGCTGGCGAAGATCGTCGCCGAACTCGGTCCGTGGAGCTGGTGGGTCGCAGGCCTCGTGCTGCTCGCCGCGGAATTGATTGTTCCCGGCTTCTTCCTGGTCTGGATCGGACTTGCTGCCTTGATCGTCGGTGCACTGTCGCTGCTCTTCTGGGACAGCGCCTTCTGGGTCTGGGAGTTGCAGGCAATCCTTTTTGCGCTTCTCGCCGTTGCCACGACCTTCGCCGGCCGCCGGCTGACGCTACGCAATGCGACGACCGACGAGCCCTTCCTCAATCAGCGCGGTGCGAGCCTCGTCGGCCGCACGGCGACGCTGCACGAACCGATCCGCGAAGGCCGCGGCCGCATTCGTCTCGACGATACGCTATGGCAGGTGATGGGACCCGACTTGCCCGCCGGAACGCAAGTGAAGGTAGTTTCGAGCAACGGCCGCGACCTGACGGTCGAGCCCGTCTGATCAAACGAGCCTAATCAGGCGACGCCGATCCGCAGCAGGTCGTGGAAATGCACCAGCCCGACCGGCCGGCAGTCGTCGTCGATGACGATCAGCGCGCCGATGTGATGCTGGTTAAGCAGCGCCAGGGCTGTGGTCGCCAGCACCGTCTGCTTCACCGTCTTCGGCGTCTTCGTCATGATGTCATCGACGGCAAGCTCTGAAAGATTGCGTGTCAGATTGCGCGCCATGTCGCCTTCGGTGACGATGCCGCAGAGCCGCCCATCCTCGTCCAGCACGCCGACGCAGCCGAAATGCTTGCGCGACAGCACCGTGATCGCCTCCGGCATCGGTGTGCCCTTGGCAACGAGCGGCAGCCGCTCGCCGGTATGCATGATGTCGGCGACATGCATCAGGCTCGCCCCCAGCTTGCCGCCGGGATGGAAGACGTGGAAATCCGTGGCGGTAAAGCCGCGCGCCTCCAGCAGCGCCACCGCCAACGCGTCGCCGATGGCAAGCTGCATCAGCGTCGAGGTGGTCGGCGCCAGCCCATTGGGGCAGGCCTCCTGCTCGTTCGGCATCAGAAGGACGATATCGGCGGCGGCCGCGAGCGAGGACCCTTCGCTGCAGGTGATCGCGATAAGCGGAATGGAGAAGCGCCGCGTGAAGGAAATGATGCTCTTGAGTTCGGCGCTCTCACCACCCTTGGAAATCGCCAGCACGACGTCGTCGCGCGCGATCATGCCGAGATCCCCGTGATTGGCCTCCGCCGCATGCACGAAAAAGGCAGGCGTTCCGGTCGAAGCGAATGTCGCCGCGAGCTTGGCGCCGATATGCCCGCTCTTGCCGACGCCGGTGACGATCACCCGTCCGGAGATGTCGCCGATGACTTCGACGGCCCGTGTGAAAGGACCGGCCAATCCCTTGTCAAAGGCCTGTTCGAGCGCTTCAAGACCGCGTCTTTCGGACTCTATCGTGCGTTTTGCCGATTCGAGCACGCTGTTTTCAACGAGGTTTATCGCTCTACTGTTCATGAAGTTGCGTTAGACCTTTTCACTTTCCAAGTCCACCCCGCACTCTTTCCGACCCGCACTCTTTCCGAACTGTGAACAGTGCCCGCCGACAGCAACGAATGATTAACCACGAGGCTTTACCTTTGGGTAAGAACCGAAAGCATGTCAGGCGCGAATTGCATGGGCCAGCCAAACCAGACGAGCAGTGTGACGCCGCTCCGCGCCATGAGCCGTGCCGTCTCTTTTGTTGCGTTCGGCTGCTTGCTTCTCAGTCAGACGGCAGCCTTCGCGCAATCCGCCTCGGCGCAACCGGCAAGCAGCCGCTCCGCCGCCTCCCAGGACAATCGCACCACGTACAGCACCGCATCCGTCGCCGGTTTCGATGACGAGACCGACGATACCGCCGCTCCCGCGGCAAACGGCACGACCGCAAACGCGGACGATACCCAGCAGCGGCCCGCCATACCCGATGCACAAGCGGGCGACGACATTACCGGTTCCATCCTCGACGAGGACATACGCCGGCTGAACACCCGTGAAGCGCCGCTCGACGAGACACTGCCACGCCGCAGGGCTGCCGAAAGCGCCTCGAAAGAGGAAACGCCGGGAATCCCGATCGGCACGTTCGTGCTCCGCCCGAGCGTCACCCAGAGCATCAACACTGAAACCACCAAGGACGGCAATACCACGCAACGGCGCGCCTTTCTTGAAACGGACGCAGCAGCGACCCTGACCTCGGACTGGGGCCGGCATCAGTTGACCGTGACCTCGGAAGGCGCCTGGCAGAAGAATGTCAGCGGCGAGGGTGAGGAACAGCCCTCCTTCAAGATCAACAGCGATCTTAGGCTCGATCTTCCCGACGACACCACGGCGCACCTGATTGCCGGCTATAATTTCTACCGCGAGGACACCGATGATCCCGACGCGATCACCAACGCCGCGCAGCAGTCGGATGTCCAGGAATTTTCGGCCGGCGCCTCCGTCCAGCGCGATTTCGGGATCCTGCGCGGCACGACTGCACTTGCGCTGACACGCTCGATCTATTCGGACGCTGAACTTTCGAACGGCACGACCGTCTCCCTCAGCGACCGCAATCAGACGACGGGCACGTTGCGTGGCCGTGTCGGCTACGAACTGTCGCCCGCGCTCATCCCCTTCATCGAGGCCAACATCGGCCGCACGGTCTATGACGAAACGCAAGATTCCGCCGGCTACGAGCGTTCCGGCCATAGCTATGGCGCCAAGGCAGGCGTCGAGGTCGATCTCGGTGAAAAGCTGAAAGGTGAAGTCGGCGTCGGCTACGAGATGGCGGATTTCGAAGACAGCCGCCTGTCCTCGATCGATACCGCCACGCTCGATGCGAGCCTGCTCTGGTCGCCGATCCGCGGCACCGATGTCAATCTCGATCTGCAGACCAGCATCCAGCCCTCGACCACGGCAGGCGAAAGCGGCTACGTTTCGCACGCGCTGACGACGACGGTCACTCACCAGCTGCGCGACAATCTGGTCGGGACGATGATCGGCGGGGTGATATGGCGCGATTATCCCACGGACAGCACCATCAACGACGAGCTCGTCTACACCGCCGCAACCGGCCTGACCTGGAACATCAACCGCTATCTCGATCTGACCAGCACGCTCGGCTACGAGCTGACGACGCGCAAGGAAGGCACCGATTCGCAGCAATGGCGAGCCGGCGTCGGTCTCAAGCTGAAACGCTAGGGCATGTCGCGCAAAAGTGTGCCGCGATTTTGCGACAACGACATGCGGAAAAACAAAGAGCTAAATCGCGAGGAGCGAATCTGAAAGATCGCGACGCGTTTTAGAGCAACTCCAGCAAAAGTGCGGGAACGGCTTGCATCGGGAAAATGGAAGCGCCGCGCGTCCGATAGGAAGCGCGGCGCTCTATCACTTTGAATCTGCGCTGAGCAGCAACCTTACTTCAGGCCGGCCAGCAGTTCCCTGAAGCCGCCTTCGACGGAGGGGCGGATATCGGCGCGTTCGAGAGCGAAGGCGACGTTTGCCAGGATGAAGCCGTCCTTGGCGCCGCAGTCATAGGTCGCGCCGCGGAAGTGGTAGCCTGCGAAATCCTGTTCCTTCAGCAGCTTCAGCATGCCGTCGGTGAGCTGGATCTCGTTGCCGGCGCCGCGCTCCTGGGTTTCGAGGATCTTGAAGATCTCCGGCTGCAGGATGTAGCGGCCGTTGATGAAGAAGGTGGAAGGCGCCGTCCCCTCGGCGGGCTTTTCCACCATGCCGGTGATGCGGAAACCGTCGCCGATCGCCTCGCCGACGCCGACGATGCCGTATTTATGCGCCTGGTCCGGGGCGCATTCCTCGACGGCGATGATATTGCCGCCGCTCTGGGCATAGAGGTCGATCATGCCCTTCATGCAGCCCTTGTCGCCCTTCATGATCATATCGGGCAGCAGCAGTGCGAAGGGCTCGTCGCCGACGATCTCGCGGGCGCACCACACGGCGTGGCCGAGGCCGAGAGGCTCTTGCTGGCGAGTGAAGCTCACCGTCCCGGCCTTCGGCAACTGCTGGGCGAGAAGGGTAATTTCCGCCTTCTTGGCGCGTTCGCGCAGTGTCTGTTCCAGCTCGAAATGAATGTCGAAATAATCTTCGATGACGTGCTTGTTGCGTCCGGTGACGAAGACCAGATGTTCGATCCCGGCCTCGATCGCCTCATCGACGACATATTGAATGATTGGCTTGTCGACGACGGTCAACATTTCCTTCGGAACAGCCTTTGTCGCCGGAAGGAATCGCGTTCCCAACCCGGCAACCGGAAATACTGCTTTACGAACTTTGTTGTGTTGAGCCACACCCGGCCTCCTGCTTCGATCATATCGCTTTGGAAATGGAGTTTTTTAGCTTTAACTAGTATAGAATTGCTACTGTTTTGCAAATGGTGACCGCAGCGGGTCGCCATGGTAAAGAATTTGTTGACTCCGTTCCTGTAGTCTCGGGTCTGGGCGGACATGATGCCCCGCTGCACCGGAAACTGAAGATGACGGATACGACTGTCGATGACCCAGAATCACAAAAACTCCTTTCGTGGTCTTGCTCTCGCCCTCGTTGTCGCTGCCCAGGTGGCACTGGTCCCCGACAACGCGAAAGCTGATTCCCGCTTCCAGAAATGGATCGCGGATTTTTACCAGACTGCCGCTCAGAGTGGCATCAGTAAGGCAACCTATCAAAAGGCCTTTTCCGGGGTGAGCGAGCCCGATCCAACCGTGCTCGAAAAAGCGGCCTACCAGCCGGAATTCACCTCGAAGATCTGGGACTATATCGATTCCCGCGTCAATCCCTATACGGTCAAGATCGGCCGCGAGATGGCCGTCAAGCACGCAAGAACGCTCGCTGCGATCGAGCAGCGGTTCGGTGTCGACAAGACCATATTGCTGGCCATCTGGTCGATGGAATCGAATTACGGCGCGGTCCTCGACAAGGACGACCGGCTGCATTACGTGCCGCGCGCCCTGGCAACACTTGCCTATGCCGATCCGAGCCGGGCCAAATTCGCCAAGAAGCAGCTGGTCGCCGCGCTGAAGATCCTGCAGAACGGCGATGTGCCGGCACGCGAGATGACCGGCTCCTGGGCCGGCGCCATGGGCCACACCCAGTTCATTCCGACAAGCTACCTGCTTTATGCCGTCGATGCCGACGGCAACGGCCATCGCGACATCTGGAACTCGATCCCCGACGCGCTGGCGACCTCGGCCAACCTCCTGATGAAAAACGGCTGGGACGCCGGCAAGACCTGGGGCTACGAGGTCGTCGTTCCCGCCGCAGTCGCCCAGCAGGCCGGCAAGACCCATACGCTGGCCCAATGGGCAGCACTCGGCCTGACCCGCCCGAACGGCAAGGCCTTCCGCGAGAGCGCCGCTAAGGCCGTGCTGAAGATGCCGGCCGGGCCCAGTGGCCCGGGCTTCCTGATGACCGCCAACTTCTTCACCATCAAGAATTACAATGCCTCGGACAGCTACGCGCTTGCCGTCGGTCTGCTGGCCGACCAGATCGCCGGCTACGGCGGCATGCAGCAGCGCTGGCCGCGCCCGGACGGTGCCCTCGATATCACCGAGAAATTCGAGCTGCAGACCCGCCTGAAGACGCTCGGCTATTACAATGGCGAGGTCGACGGCAATTTCGGCTCGGGTTCGAAGGCGGCGATATCAGCCGTGCAGTCGCGCATCGGCATGCAGCCGGACGGCGAGCCCTCCTTGCCGCTTCTGAACGCATTGCGCCGCTAGATCGGGATGATCCCGGCCGGATCGGCCGGAAATCTCAATCCGCATTTGAATCAAGGAAGTAGGGCATGATACCGCCCGAAGACCCCACACACTTTTCGGCATGATGCTCTACAACAGGCAGAACAGTGACCTAGATAAGAGCGGGAGTGGACGCTGGCCTACCCGGCGTGCAAGATGCCGGCAGATGCGGAACTGCCCATGACTGAGAAAACTGATCGGACCCGTAAAATCCGTTGGCTCGTGCTCGCTTTGACGGCGGCTTCGCTATGCCTTGGCGCCCTTGCGCCGGTGCATGTCGCCGAAGCCCAGGAGCAGCGCTATCAACGTCGATCGATCCTCGATTTCTTTCTCGGCCGGCGCTATCTCGATGACGGGCCGCAAGCCCCTGACGTCCAGCAGCCGAGACGCCAGCAGCGCAAACGGCCGCCGGCGCCGAAGGCCATCGTCAATACACGTACCGCGCCGC
This sequence comes from Rhizobium sp. WSM4643, assembly GCF_025152745.1. Lineage (NCBI taxonomy): Bacteria > Pseudomonadati > Pseudomonadota > Alphaproteobacteria > Hyphomicrobiales > Rhizobiaceae > Rhizobium > Rhizobium sp. WSM4643. Next base: position 3,766,431 of record NZ_CP104040.1, read on the forward strand.
CGGTCCGCGCTCCCGTACAGGAGGAGCCGGCGGTGCAAAAGCTCGGCGACGCCCGAACGATCCTGATCGTCGGCGATTTCCTGGCCAGCGGCCTCGGCGACGGCCTCACCGCCGCCTTCGAGACCTCACCGGGTGTGGTCGTCCAAGCCCGCGGCAACGTCTCCTCGGGTCTTGTCCGCGACGATTATTACGACTGGCCGGAACAGCTGCCGAAGATGATCGACGAGCTGAAGCCGGCAATGGTCGTCGTCATGATCGGCGCCAACGACCGCCAGCAGATGGTGACCGACACCGCCAAGGAAAAATTCCGTACCGACGGCTGGTTCACCGAATACCGCCGTCGTGTCCTTTCCTTCGGCAAGGAAGTCACCGGCCGCAAGATCCCGCTGCTCTGGGTCGGCCTTCCCGCCTTCGAGTCCGATTCGATGACGGCCGATGCCGTCCAGATGAATCAGCTTTACCGCAACCAGGTCGAAAGCATCGGCGGCGAATTCGTCGATATCTGGGATGGTTTCGTCGATGAAAACGGCAATTTCATCGTCACCGGTTCGGATGTGAACGGTCAGCAGGTGCGCCTGCGCACCTCCGATGGCATCAACCTGACCCAGGCCGGCCGGCGCAAACTTGCCTTTTATGTGGAAAAACCGGCGCGGCGTCTTCTCGGCACGCAGGCAAGCCCTGACCTGGTCCGCCTCGACTCCAGCAATCTGCCCGGTCTCGGCCTTCCAGCCAATCCGGTCGAACATACCGTGCCGATCAGTCTCTCCGATCCCAATCTCGACGGCGGCGCCGAGCTTCTCGGCGCCAGGCCGCCGCCGCCGACTTTGACGCGATCGCCGCGCGATCTCCTGGTCGAGCAGGGCGAAATGACGCCAGCACCTCCCGGCCGCGTCGACGATTACCGCCTGCCTGTGGCAAAAGCGCCGGCCGAAGTCTCGGTCAAGTGAAAAGCGCCGTCTGAGGTCCAAACGTGCTCGCAGCGGGACTTTGCGGGCGGCATCCTTGCAAAGAACGTCTGGGTAAGACATTTTATGCCTCGATCGTCTCAGGACATCCACTTTCGTGACGTCGCCGAAATTCAATCAAGCATTGGCAGGCATTGGGTTGATGGGCTCATTTGTGATCAGACGCGCGTGCCAATCGGATGCGGGAGCCTTGTCCAAATTCGCCGCAAGGCTATTCCGTGCAACCTACAGCAGCAACACGGCAGCCGCCGATCTTGACGCCTATATCTATAGGAATTTCAACAGGGAACGTCAGCAAGCGGAGATTGTCGATCTCTCAGCCGCTGTTTTCCTGGCGACGACCGATGATCTCATCATCGGATTTGCACAAGTCGTTGTGGGGTCAACCGAAAGTCGCTCGGCTCTTCTCAACCGGATTTACATAGATGCCGAATGGAGAGGAAGCGGATTGGCGAACGACCTTCTCGATACGGTTGTGAACGAGTCGGCACAGCGCGGCGTTACGCGACTTGAACTAACCGTGTTCGAGCGAAACGCGCGAGCAATAGCGTTCTATAAGCGGGCCGGATTTGCGGCAACCGGGAGCACCACGTTTGCGGTCGGCGACGACTTGCAGACCGACGTCGTGATGGAGATGGACTTGGAGGCGCGGTTTAAGCGCAGACCAACCTAGCCCATTTCGCATGTTCTGGCTTTCGCGCCAAAATCAAAAAACTCCGCCGGAAAGGCGGAGTTCGTGTCTTCGGGAAGTGTGCGCAGCCGATGGTCAGTTCGGCAGCACGGTCGAGCCCATCAATTCCTCGTCGATGGCGCGCGCCGCCTGGCGGCCTTCACGGATCGCCCAAACCACCAGCGATTGGCCGCGGCGCACATCGCCCGCCGTCCAGAACTTGTCGACCGAAGTCTTGTAGTCGCGGTCGTTGGCGACGACGTTGGTCGAGCCGCGCTTGTCGGTGTTGAGCGTCAGCTTGCCGTCGAGCTCCTTCAGCACGCTTGTTGTGAACGGGCCGCGGAAACCGATGGCGATGAAGGCGAGATCGGCGCGGATGACGAATTCCGTGCCTGGAACCGGCCGCCGGCGCTCATCGACCTCGCAGCATTTGACACCGGTCAGCACTCCGTCTTCGCCGACGAATTCAAGAGTGGCCACCTGGAATTCACGCACCGCACCCTCGGCCTGCGAGGAGGAGGTGCGCATCTTCGTCGCCCAGAAAGGCCAGACGGCAAGCTTGTCTTCCTTCTCCGGCGGCTGCGGCCGGATGTCGAGCTGGGTAACCTTGACGGCTCCCTGGCGGAAGGCCGTGCCGACGCAGTCCGAAGCCGTATCGCCGCCGCCGACAACGACGATATGTTTGGCGCCGGCAAGGATCGGGTCCGACGGCCAGCCGACGCTGTCGATGTTCTCGCGCCCGACGCGGCGGTTCTGCTGCACGAGATAGGGCATCGCATCATGCACGCCCACAAGGTCGGTGCCTGGGATACCCGCCTCGCGCGGCGTCTCGGAGCCACCGCAGTAGAGCACGGCGTCGTGATCGGCGAGCAACTGCTCGACCTTGACGTCGACGCCGACATTGACGCCGCAATGGAAAGTGACGCCCTCGCCCTTCATCTGCTCGACGCGGCGGTCGATGAAGTTCTTCTCCATCTTGAAATCCGGAATGCCGTAACGCAGCAGTCCGCCCGGCTTCGTCTCGCGCTCGTAGAGATGCACCTCGTGGCCGGCGCGGCCGAGCTGCTGGGCGGCCGCCATGCCGGCGGGACCGGAGCCGATGACGGCGACCTTCTTGCCGGTGTGGACCGTGGCCGGCTGAGGCCGGATGAAGCCGAGCTCATAGGCCTTGTCGGCGATCGCCTGTTCGACCGTCTTGATGGCGACCGGCGCATCCTCGAGGTTCAACGTGCAGGCTTCCTCGCAGGGCGCCGGGCAGACGCGACCGGTGAACTCTGGAAAGTTGTTGGTCGAATGCAGGTTCTGGATCGCCGCTTCCCAGTTGTTGTTGTAGACGAGGTCGTTCCAATCGGGAATCTGGTTGTGAACAGGGCAGCCGGTCGGGCCGTGGCAATAGGGGATGCCACAGTCCATGCAGCGCGCGGCCTGTTTCTGCACTTCCGGGTCCGACATCGGGATCGTGAACTCGCGGAAATGACGGATACGATCCGACGCCGGCTGGTACTTTGCCACCTGCCGGTCGATTTCCAGAAACCCTGTTACCTTACCCATGTTTTCGTCCCTTACCCTCATGACCGCCTCACCGCAGCCAATCTGTCTATCGTCAGTCCCGGTACCCGGGGCAAGTTGCTTGTCTTGACCGTCATTGGATCATATCCCCTGCAAGACATCCGTGCGATCTGAACACCTTCGTCGTCGGCGTGATCGTCACGGGTCGTTGAGATATTGTCGTCATCCGTCACCTGCAGTCAGCAGGTGACGGATGTCCCGGTGCAATTCATTCCGCGGCGATGCCCATCCGGCTGCGCTCCATTTCCTCGAGCGCACGACGGTATTCGACCGGCATGACCTTGCGGAACTTCGGACGGTTTTCGGCCCAGTTGTCGAGTATCTCAGTGGCGCGGGCCGAGCCGGTATAGTGCAGATGGTTGGAGATCAGCTGGTAGAGGCGCTCCTCGTCATGGCGCGTCATGTCGCCAGAGACGTCGACGCGTCCCTTGTGCATGAGGTCGCCGCCGTGATGGTGCAGCTTCTCCAGCATGTCGTCCTCCTCGGGCACCGGCTCGAGCTCGACCATCGCCATGTTGCAGCGGCTGGCGAAATCGCCGGTTTCATCGAGCACGTAGGCGACACCGCCGGACATCCCGGCCGCGAAATTACGGCCCGTGGCACCGAGCACGACGACGACGCCACCGGTCATGTATTCGCAGCCATGGTCGCCGACACCTTCGACGATGGCAATCGCGCCTGAATTGCGCACGGCGAAACGTTCGCCCGCTACACCGCGGAAATAGCATTCGCCCTCGGTCGCACCATAGAGCACGGTGTTGCCGACGATGATCGAGTCCTCGGCTACGATCCTCGAATTCTCCGGCGGCCGGATGATGATCTTGCCGCCCGAAAGGCCCTTGCCGACATAGTCGTTGCCGTCGCCGATCAGGTTGAAAGTGACGCCGCGCGACAGGAAGGCGCCGAAGCTCTGCCCCGCCGTGCCGCGAAGCGTCACGTTGATCGTGTCTTCCTTCAGACCGCGATGGCGATAACGCTTGGCGACCTCGCCGGAAAGCATCGCGCCCACCGACCGGTCGACGTTCTTGATGCCGACTTCGAAGGCGACGGGCGTCTTGGCCGTCAGTGCCGGCTGCGCCTGCTCGATCAGCACGCGGTCGAGAATATCGTCGATCGGGTGCTTCTGCCGGCTCGTCCAGAAGGTCTCTTCCTTGGGAGCGTCGACCTTGTGGAAGATACGGTTGAAATCGAGGCCCTTTGCCTTCCAGTGGTTCAACATCTCGTCCTTCTCCAGAAGCTCCGAGGCGCCGATGATCTCGTCGAGCCGGGTGAAGCCCAGCGAGGCGAGGATTTCACGCACTTCGTTGGCGACGAAGAAGAAATAGTTGATGACGTGCTCCGGCGCGCCCTTGAAGCGCTTGCGCAGCACCGGATCCTGGGTCGCCACACCCACCGGACAGGTGTTGAGATGGCACTTGCGCATCATGATGCAGCCGGCGGCAATCAGCGGCGCGGTGGCAAAGCCGAATTCGTCGGCTCCGAGCAGCGCCCCGATGATAACGTCGCGGCCAGTCTTCAGCCCACCGTCCACCTGCAGGGCGACGCGCGAGCGCAGCCCGTTCAGCACCAGCGTCTGCTGCGTCTCGGCAAGGCCGATTTCCCAGGGGCTGCCGGCATGTTTCAGCGACGTCAGCGGCGACGCACCCGTGCCGCCGTCGAAGCCGGCGACCGTAATGTGGTCGGCGCGTGCCTTGGCGACACCAGCGGCAACCGTGCCGACGCCAACTTCGGAGACGAGCTTGACCGAGACATCGGCGGTCGGGTTGACGTTCTTCAGATCGTAGATCAGCTGCGCCAGATCTTCGATGGAATAGATGTCGTGGTGCGGCGGCGGCGAAATCAGGCCGACACCCGGGGTCGAATGTCGGGTCTTGGCAACAGTCGCATCGACCTTGTGACCGGGCAGCTGGCCGCCTTCGCCGGGCTTGGCGCCCTGCGCCACCTTGATCTGCAGCATGTCGGCATTGACGAGATATTCGGTGGTGACGCCGAAGCGACCCGAGGCGATCTGCTTGATCGCCGAGCGTTCCGGGTTCATCGAACCATCGGCCAGCGGCATGTAACGGTCGGATTCCTCACCACCTTCGCCGGTGTTCGACTTGCCGCCGATCCGGTTCATGGCAATCGCCAGCGTCGTATGCGCCTCTCTGGAGATTGAGCCGAAGGACATTGCGCCCGTCGAGAACCGCTTGACGATATCGGCCGCCGGTTCGACCTCGTCGACCGATACCGGCTTGCGGCCGAGCGCTTCGGCGCTCTTGATCTTGAACAGCCCGCGGATCGTGTTCATCCGCAGCGCCGAGTTGTTCACCATCTCGGCGAATTCCTGATAACGGTCCTCGGCATTGCCGCGCACGGCATGTTGAAGGGCCGCGACGGCATCCGGCGTCCAGGCATGGCTTTCGCCGCGCATGCGGTAGGCATATTCGCCGCCGATGTCGAGCGTCGTGGCAAGAAGCGGATCGGTGCCGAAGGCCGCGTTATGGCGGGCGACGGTTTCTGAGGCGATTGCCTCGAGGCCAACGCCTTCGATCATCGTCGCGGTTCCGAAGAAATACTTGTCGATCAGTTCCGACTGCAGGCCGATCGCATCGAAGATCTGCGCGCCGCAATAGGACTGGTAGGTCGAGATGCCCATCTTCGACATGACCTTGAGGATGCCCTTGCCGACTGCCTTGATGTAGCGGTAGACGACTTCGGAAGCATCCACTTCCTTCGGGAATTCGCCCTTGGCATGCATGTCGAGCAACGTGTCGAAGGCAAGATAAGGGTTGATCGCCTCGGCGCCGTAGCCGGCGAGCAGGCAGAAATGGTGGACCTCGCGCGGCTCTCCGGTCTCGACGACGAGACCGACCGAGGTGCGCAGCCCCTTGCGGATCAGATGGTGATGCACGGCAGCTGTGGCGAGCAACGCGGGAATGGCGATCCGATCCGGCCCGATCTGGCGGTCGGAGAGCACGATGATGTTGTAACCGCCCTTGACGGCCGCCTCCGCGCGCTCGCAGAGCCGGTCGAGCATCTCGGGCATGCCTTCGGCACCACGCTCGATATCATAGGTGAAATCGAGCGTCTTGGTGTCGAAACGGTCTTCCGTATGGCCGATCGAGCGGATCTTTTCGAGATCGCCATTGGTCAGGATCGGCTGACGAACCTCGAGCCGCTTGGCGTTCGCCGCCCCCTCGTGGTCGAGAATGTTCGGCCGCGGCCCAATGAAGGAAACCAGGCTCATCACCAGTTCCTCGCGGATCGGGTCGATCGGCGGGTTGGTCACCTGCGCGAAGTTCTGCTTGAAATAGGTGTAGAGCAACTTCGGCTTTTCCGACATCGCCGAGATCGGCGTATCCGTGCCCATCGAGCCGATCGCCTCCTGGCCCGTCGTCGCCATCGGCGACATCAGGATGCGTGTATCCTCGAGCGTATAGCCGAAGGCCTGCTGGCGGTCGAGCAGCGACACGTCGCGGCGCAGCGCCCGCGGCTCCACCGGCTTCAGGTCTTCGAGGATCAGCTGGGTGCGGTTGAGCCAGCTGCGATAGGGATGCGCCGTCGCCAGCTGCGACTTCACCTCATCGTCGGAGATGATGCGGCCTTCTTCCATATCGATCAGCAGCATCTTGCCCGGCTGCAGGCGCCACTTCTGGATGATCTTCTCCTCCGGAACCGGCAGCACGCCGGCTTCGGACGCCATGATGACGCGGTCGTCATCGGTGACCAGGTAGCGCGCCGGCCGCAGGCCGTTGCGGTCGAGCGTCGCGCCGATCTGCTTGCCGTCGGTGAAGGCGACGGCAGCCGGCCCGTCCCAGGGCTCCATCAGCGCCGCATGATATTCGTAGAACGCCTTGCGTTCGGCCGCCATCGACTGGTTGCCGGCCCAGGCTTCCGGGATCAGCATCATCACGGCATGCGCCAGCGAATAACCGCCGCGCACCAGGAATTCGAGCGCATTGTCGAAGCAGGCCGTGTCCGACTGCCCCTCGTAAGAGATCGGCCAGAGCTTGGAAATGTCCTCGCCGAACAGCGGCGAGGAGACCGACGCCTGGCGCGCCGCCATCCAGTTGACGTTGCCGCGCAGCGTGTTGATCTCGCCGTTATGGGCGACCATACGGTAGGGATGCGCGAGCTTCCACGACGGGAAGGTGTTGGTCGAGAAGCGTTGATGCACCAGGGCGACCGCGCTTTCGAAGCGCGGATCCGACAGGTCCTTGTAGTAGACGCCGACCTGATAGGCCAGGAACATGCCCTTGTAGACCACAGTCGCCGACGACAGCGATACCGGATAGAAATTGCTCTCCTCGCCGTCGAACTCGTCATAAATGCGGTTCGAGATCACCTTGCGCAGCGTGAACAGCCGGCGCTCGAACTCGTCGTTGTTTTCGGCGTCCTCGCCGGCGCCGATGAAGACCTGCACATGATGCGGCTCAGTCGCGGCAATGGCCGGCGCCTTGGAGAGCGAGGAATTGTCGACCGGCACGTCACGGAAGCCGATGAAGACCTGACCTTCCTCGGTGATGACGTCCTTGATCACCTTCTTGAAATGCTCGATCTGCTTTTCATCGCGCGGCATGAAGATATGGCCGACACCATATTCGCCGACCGGCGGCAGGGTGATGCCCTGCTCGGCCATCTCCTCGCGGAAGAAACGGTCGGGGATCTGCACCAGGATGCCGGCGCCGTCACCCATCAGCGGATCGGCGCCGACGGCGCCGCGATGCGTCAGGTTCTCGAGGATGAAAAGGCCATCCTTGACGATCTGGTGCGACTTCTCACCCTTCATATGGGCGACGAAGCCGACGCCGCAGGCATCATGTTCGTTGCGCGGATCGTAGAGGCCCTGCTTCTTCGGCAGGCCGGAGGCGGATTTGGACATATTGGCCGTCGCGCGCAGCTCAGCAGCAGCAAACCGGTCAACTTCCATGGATGGCGTCTTCGTCATCATCTTTCCTCCTGTCGAAGCCCGCGCGGTCGCGGGCGGCTTTTCGTCCCGCGCCGCAACCCGAAGATAGGTTCGGCGCATGACAGCGCTGTTGCATTGTGAAGATCGGCCGCAGACATCTGCTTTAAAGGAAAGCAAACCGTCGCGTTCCGCGCCTGCCATTCGCCTCCGCGCGCCACCCCTTAAGGCTTGACGCTCGGAAGAACTATAGCGTGAAAGCCGGTCTGTTCCAGGGCTTTCGGCGCCTCTTCGGTCATAAAGGCCAGAATAGGACAGCAACACTGTCCTAATTCATCAGTTCTATGCCAGAAAGCATTCGGCTCTGCAAGAGCGCTCCGTCAAAAAACGTCAATTTGCGACGGAAGATTGCCTATGTAGCGGCGATGACGAAAGAAAATTACGTTGTAACGAATTATTTTGTTTATTGATTGCGTAGTTCAATTTCCGTGATGTGTCGCCGGCGACAACCTTGATCCTGCGAAGCTTTGGCGTAATGTCCGCTGCGGACTTGCCAACCCCTTCCTTTCCAACGGTTTCCCCACATGTTCTTTGCTTCCGATAACTGGGCCGGCGCCCACAAATCCATTGCCGAACGTCTGCTGACGGAATCGACCGGCTTTGCCGCCGCCTATGGCGCCGGCGATCTCGACAGAAAGGTCGAAGCTCGTTTTTCCGAGATCTTCGAGCGTGAGGTTTCGATCTTCTTCGTCGCCACCGGCACAGCCGCCAACTCGCTGTCGCTGGCAAGCGTCCAGCGCCCCGGCGGCATCACCTTCTGCCATTCGGAAGCCCATGTGATCGAGGATGAATGCGGCGCGCCGGAATTTTTCTCCGGTTCCGCCCGCCTCGTTGCCGTTGACGGCGAAGCCGGAAAGATCGATCCGGCGAAGCTTTCTGAAAAGATCGCAAGCTTTCCCGAGGACGCCGTCCACCACGGCCGCGCCAGCGCCGTGACCATCACCCAGGCGACCGAGATCGGCACCGTCTATTCCTTGCCGGAGATCGGCGAGATCGCCGCCATCGCCAGAAAGCGCAGTCTGCCGCTCCACATGGATGGTGCCCGCTTCGCCAACGCGCTGGTCGCACTTGGCGCCACCCCGGCCGAGATGACCTGGAAGCGTGGCGTCGATATGCTCTCCTTCGGCGGCACCAAGAACGGCTGCTGGTGCGCCGAAGCGATCGTCTTCTTCAATCCGGATCAGGCGCGGGAAATGCCCTTCATCCGCAAGCGCGCCGCCCAGCTCTTCTCCAAGTCGCGTTTCATCGCCGCCCAGTTCGACGCCTATTTCGAAAACGGCCTCTGGCTCGATCTTGCCCGTCATTCGAACGGCATGGCCGACCGGCTGCGCGCCGGCATCGGCACGAGCAATTCCGCCCGCCTCGCCTGGCCGACCGCATCCAACGAAGTCTTTGCCGTCGTCAGCAAAAGTGCCGTAAAAACCGCGGAGGAAAAGGGCGCGAAATTTTACGAATGGCCGGTCCCGGCGGCAACGCCCGAACTCGTTTCCGAAAGCGAAACCCTGATCCGCCTCGTCACCAGCTTCGCGACGACCGAAGCGGATGTCGATGGTTTCCTGAAATGCCTGGCCGCTTGATCGCCGGCGCGAAAGGCTTGCCGGCCCGGCGGGCCTTTCGCTGCCGGCAAGGACTCACGCCGACCTCAGCCCCCTCACCTTCTGCAGAATATCCTCCGACAGGGCCGAGACCAGCGCCTGGTCCGCGCCCTTGCGCGGAACCAGCACGAATTCCACATCCTCCAGCACCGGAAGTCTTCCCGCAGTGATTTCCTTCAGCCCTGAGGGCGCCATGCTGCGCGGCTGCACCAGCACCCCCATCCCGGCCCGGGCCGCTGCCGTCAGCCCGCTCAAGCTGCCGCAGGTACAGACGATCCTCCACGGCACCCCGTTTCGACCGAGCGCTTCGAGCGCGATCACTCGCGTGACGCTCGGCGGCGGAAAGGCGATCAGTGGCAGAGGACCGGAGGCGAGCACGCGCTCTGGATCACGCGCCAGCCAGACGAGCGGCTCGCGATAGACGAGCTTTCCGCGCGCATCGCCGAGCCGGCGCTTGGCGAGCACCAGATCGATCTCGCCATTGTCCTGCATCTCGTAGAGAACGCCGGAAAGCGCCACAGTCAGCTCGAGGTCGACGGAGGGGTGCGAACGAACGAAATCCTCGAGCACCGCCGGCAGCTGACTGGTGACGAAATCTTCCGACACGCCGAGCCGCAGGCTGCCGCGCAGGCTGTTGCTCTTAAACAGCGACTGTATCTGCCCCTCGATCGAAAGCATGGCGCGCGCATGCAACAGCAGCGCCTCGCCATCGCCGGTCAGCATCACCTTATGCGTGTCGCGCGCCAGCAGCTTGCGCCCGAGTGCCGTCTCCAGCCGCTGGATGTGCTGGCTGACGGTCGACTGACCGAGGCCGAGCCTCTCTGCCGCGAGCGTGAAACTGCCCATCTGTTCGACAGCAACGAAACTGCGCAATTGCGAGAGGTCTAGCATGATCCAGTTTCTCGATAACTGTTATTCCTTGCATCCTGGATCATAATGGACGACAGAACAATGATTGTTTTATCACGCCGCGAGATCGCCATGCGCCGCTTTCTGCCCGATACATTCACCATCCTGCTTGTCTGCACCGTCATCCTCGCCTCGCTGCTGCCGGCGCGCGGCACATTCGCGCATTATTTCGGTATCGCCACCGACCTTGCCATCGCGCTGCTGTTTTTCCTGCACGGCGCCCGCCTGTCGCGCGACGTCGTCATATCAGGCCTGCTGCACTGGCGCCTGCATCTCGTCATTCTGCTGACGACCTTCGGCATCTTCCCGCTGCTTGGCATGGCGCTCGGACTGATCCCCGACACGATCCTGCCGCAGCCGCTTTATCTCGGCATCCTCTTCCTCTGCGTGCTGCCCTCGACGGTGCAGTCGTCGATCGCCTTCACCTCGATGGCGGGCGGCAACGTGTCGGCCGCCATCTGCTCGGCCTCGGCATCCAACATCTTCGGCATGTTCCTGACACCGCTGCTCGTCGGCCTGTTGTTTTCCGTCGGCGGCCACGGCGGCTTCTCCTTCGACGCATTAGAGCAGATCCTGCTGCAGTTGCTCGCCCCGTTCATCGTCGGCCAGATTCTGCAGCCCTGGATCGGCGACTGGATTCGCGCCAAGAAGAAGATCCTGATGCCTGTCGACCGCGGCTCGATCCTGATGGTCGTCTATCTCGCCTTCAGCACGGCTGTGGTCGAAGGTCTGTGGCACACCTTCTCGATCGCCGATATCGCCGTCGTCATCGTCGCCGACATGGTTCTGCTGGCAATTGTCCTGGTGCTGACGATGTTCGGCAGCCGTTGGCTGGGCTTCAACAAGGCCGACGAGATCACCATCACCTTCTGCGGCTCGAAGAAGAGCCTTGCAAGCGGCGTGCCGATCGCGAACGTCATCTTCGCCGGCCAGTCGATCGGCGCGATCGTGCTTCCGCTGATGCTGTTCCACCAGATCCAGTTGATGGTCTGCGCCGTCATCGCCCAGAAATACGCCGCCGCCGCGGCCCGCCGCGCAACGGACGAGGAAATCGACGAAGCCGCCAGCCCGGCATGAAGCATGTCGCGCCAAGCGGCAATAGAAAACGGCGCCCCCGATGGAGCGCCGTCCGTTTCATCCGACAAGGATCTGATTAGCCGTTGATGATCTGCGCTTCAATGGCCTTCGGAGCCTCGACCGGTTCTGCAGCAATCGTAATCTTGCGGGGCTTCATGGCCTCGGGAATATTGCGCAGAAGGTCGATGTGCAGCAGGCCGTTCTTCAGCGAAGCAGCGGTCACCTCAACATGGTCGGCAAGCTGGAAGCGGCGCTCGAAGGCACGCTTGGCAATGCCGCGGTAGAGGAATTCGCCGCTTTCGGCAGGTTCCTCGTGCTTTTCACCCTTCACCGACAGGACATGGGCATGGGCTTCGATCGAAAGTTCAGTCTCGTCGAAACCGGCAACGGCCATGGTGATGCGATAGGTGTTTTCACCGGTGCGCTCGATATTATAGGGCGGATAGGTCTGCGCCTGCTCCGGCTGGGCAAGACTGTCGAGCATGGTGAAGAGCCGGTCGAAACCGACGGTCGAACGATAAAGGGGAGAGAAGTCTACGTGACGCATGATGTCCTCCTGTGGAAGCGACGTGTTGCGATGAAATGCCCCTGAAACCCCATCTTTGGCGGCCTCGGGACGGTTGCGCAGGCCCTTTCCGGCACCCGCAGAAAGGAGATGGTGATGGGATTTGACGAGTTCAAGACCTTTCCGGAATCGCCTTGATCGGCCCGTGAACCCCGCATGAACGACCGGTTCGGAGCGCGTTCAGGCGCATTCGCCTAGAAATTTCGGCGTCGGGTGAATCTGGTCCCGATGGCTGAAGTGCATCGTCCCTTCTTCTTCAGTCTCAACTTCGGCCGGCCGAGAGCACCCTCATGCTCCTGCCGGCCCTTTTCCCCCACCGCTTTCCAAGCCGGATGCCATGCGCTATCCCTGAAGGTGGAAGCAGTCAGCAGCGGCGCATTGGCAAAGTCATGGATCAGGTTCTCTATTCGACGCCCGACAATCCCGCTCCGGAAAACCGCACGGAGGGGTTCTTCGAAACCCATGACGGCCACCAACTGCGTTACGCCGTCTTCCGCTCTAGCGGACAGGTTGCCAAGGGCACCGTCGTCATCCTGCACGGCCGAAACGAATATATCGAGAAATATTTTGAGACGATCCGCGACCTGACGGCCAGGGGCCTCTGGGTCGCGACCTTCGATATGCGCGGCCAGGGCGGCTCGCAGCGGCTCCTGAAACGCCGAAACCACGGCCACATCCGCCGCTTCGTCGATTACGAGCGCGATCTCGACACCTTCCTCGAAAAGGTGGTGCTGCCGGATACCCGCCTGCCCTTCTACTTGCTCGCGCATTCCACAGGCGGCCTGATCGCGCTCTCGGCCGCCCCCTATCTCACCACTCGTATCGATCGCATGGTGCTGTCGGCGCCCTTCATCGGCCTTACCGGCCAGGCGGCTTCGCCCCGCGTCATTCGCACCCTTGCCGGCACGCTGAACGCCGTCGGCCTCGGCTTCCTGCCGCTGACCTCGAAACTGAAGGAGCCGGATTTCCGCGACAATCCGCTGACCTCGGACGAGCACCGCTTCGAGCGCAATGTCGCGATGATGAAGGCCCATCCGGAGCTGACACTCGGGCCACCGACAGCCCGCTGGCTGACCGAGGCCTTTCGCACGATGGACCGGGTCACCTCGCCCTACCATCTCTTCTCGATCACCATCCCGACCATCGTCATCGCCCCAACGCGTGACGGTGTCGTGCCCTATACGGCGCAGGAGCGCCTTTCGCGTTATTTCCGCGCCGGCCAGCTGGTGCCGATCAACGGCGCCCGGCACGAGATATTCCAGGAACGGGATATCTACCGCGCCGCCGCCCTTGCGGCCTTCCACGCCTTCATTCCCGGCAGCGATGCCGAAGAAAACCAGGACATTGCTGCCCTCGGTACGTGAGCCGGATCGGCTTTGCCGACCGGGGGATCAGCGCTGCAGGATGGCGATTGCCTGTTCGTAGACCGCCTGGCTGCCGGCGGCGATGATCGAGCCGCCGTTTTCCGGCCGTCCGCCGTCCCAGGTGGTGATGATGCCGCCCGCCCCCTCGATGACGGGAATGATGCCGCCGACATCATAGGGCTTCAGGCTGTTTTCGACGACGAGATCGATATGGCCGGCGGCAAGCAGCGCATAGGCATAGCAGTCGCAGCCGTAGCGGAAGAGCCGTACCTGGCTCTCGATCTCGCGGTATTTCTCCATCTCCTCGCCGGCAAAGAGATGCGGCGAGGTGGTGAACAGGATGGCGTTCGACAGCGCGTCGCACTGGCGCGTCGCCAGCCGCCGTTCGCCCTCCGGCCCGGTATAGATCGAGCCGTTCTGGTCGGCGAAATAACGCTCGCCGGTAAAGGGCTGCTCGATCATGCCCATGATCGCCCTGCCATCCTTCTGCAGGCCGATCAGCGTTCCCCACACCGGCACACCGGATATAAAGGCGCGCGTGCCGTCGATCGGATCGATCACCCAGACATATTCGCGGTCGAGCCCGACATCGCCATGTTCCTCGCCGAGAATGCCGTGGCCGGGGAAATTCTCCTCGATCAGCGCCCGGATGGCGAGTTCGGCCGCCCGGTCGCCCTCCGTTACCGGATCGAAACCGGAGGAAAGCTTGTTCGTGACATCGAGGCCGGAGCGGAAGCGCGGCAGCGTCTCGGCCCGGGCGGCTTCCGCCAGGCGGTTGAAGAACGAACGGTCAGGAAACATGATGGATCCGTTTGGCTGGCGGGAATGGCGCTTTTCATAGCGAAAAGCAACGGGAATGCAATCGCATCGGGCAATTTGGGTTTAATTGCCCAAAGATGTCGCAGCGCAATAAATTGCTTGACATTTGTGCAATGCAATAGTAGCGTCTTCATACAGTCTTCTGACTGTAAATACCCTCCTTGGGTGTTTCCTCCCTAGACTTAGCCGCGCTCACAAGCGCGGTTTTTTTTAGCCGGCGAAGGCCACACGTCAGTAAAATCGAAAAAAGATCTATTCGGCGGCCAGCGCCCGATCGCCGGCGAATTTCTCGACGTAGTCCGCCATCTGCTGCATGAAGTCCGTGACGGCATTGGCCACCGCGGCGAAATCCTCGTGTTTCTCCAGCGTCAGCTCGTCGACATAGATCGCCCGATTCACCTCGATCTGCAGCGCGTGCAGGCCGCGCGAAGGCCTGCCGTAATGTTCGGTGATGAAGCCGCCGGCATAAGGCTTGTTGCGGATCGCCGCAAAACCCATTTCCTCGAGGATGGCGATGGCCGCGCGCGAAAGCTCGGCCGAAGCGCTGGTGCCGTAGCGATCACCAATGATGAAATCAGGTCGCGAAGTGCTGCCGGCGACCCGCACATTGCCGGGCATCGAATGGCAGTCGATCAGCACGCCGAAGCCGAACTGCACATGCGTTCGCGCAATCAGCCGGCGCAGCGCCGCATGATAGGGCTTGTAGACGGCTTCGACGCGGTCGAGCCCCTCCTGCACCGGCAGGCGCCGCGCATAGATCTCCATGTTCTCGGCGACGATGCGCGGAATGGTGCCGAGCCCGCCGGCGACCCTGAGCGAATTGACGTTGGCATAGGGCGGCAGCAGCCCGTCGAACATCCGCGGATCGAGCTCGTAGGGCTCGCGATTGACGTCGAGATAGGCGCGCGGGAAGTTGGCCGCCAGGAGTGGCGCGCCGAGTGCGACGGCCGAGCCGAAGAGCTCGTCGACATAGTGATCCTCGGAACGGCGGATGGCGATCCCCTCCAGCCTGGACTGGGCAATAAATTCCGGTGGATAAATACGGCCGCTATGGGGGGAGTTGTAGACGAAGGGAATGGTCTGCGACACGGGCTCATGGACCTCAAAAAGCTCGTATTCGCGTATTTCCGGCACTTTCGGCCCTCTTTACCATGTCATGAACTGACTGCTTTGCCCATGTTGCCAGTTGCCCGGCCGCAAGTCCATACTATGTAGAAGGGATGGCGGTCAGGCACAGGCAATTCACCGGTTGTTTACCGGGTAAAGACTAGTGTAAACGGCTGGTAGCCCACCAAAAACTTATGGATCGCGGTCTGGATTGATGACTCAGAAGATACTTCTCGCCGAAGACGATAACGACATGCGCCGCTTCCTGGTGAAAGCGCTCGAAAAGGCCGGCTACAAGGTCCTTTCCTACGACAATGGCGCCAGCGCCTATGACCGGCTGCGCGAGGAGCCGTTTTCCCTGCTGCTGACCGATATCGTCATGCCCGAGATGGATGGCATCGAGCTGGCGCGCCGCGCCACCGAACTCGACCCCGACCTGAAGGTAATGTTCATCACCGGTTTTGCCGCCGTGGCGCTGAACCCTGATTCGAAGGCGCCGAAGGATGCCAAGGTCCTTTCCAAGCCTTTCCACCTGCGCGACCTCGTCGATGAGGTCAACAAAATGCTTGCCGCATAAGGCGTGACGAGCGGCGCGTCACAAAACTGAAAAAAGCCTATTGACGGCTCCAAAGGTTTTGTGATCTATGCGCCGCCATCGGATGGGCGTGTAGCTCAGCGGGAGAGCACTACGTTGACATCGTAGGGGTCACAGGTTCAATCCCTGTCACGCCCACCATCCGATCTCCCTGACATTGTTGATAAATCCCCCCTTGGGGATTTTTTGATTCCTGAGCCTGGCACGTGCTCCAGATCCAGCACATTGCGGAGCGAGGGCTTGAGTGTGATTGGTCCGCGCCATGATCCGGGCCGGGGTTTCAATGGCTGTGGGATGGCCCCACACGTGGGAAATAGGGGGACGTATGACGCAAAGGACGCGGACACGTAAAGCAATATCCATAATCCTCGGCCTCACCCTGGTTGGGGCTGGCTTCTTCGGTTTCGGTTATATGCTGTTTCATGTCGTCGAACCCATTAGCATCAAGCTTTGGCTGATACCGATCACCATTTTCGCGGCCGGGGCAGCAATCCTCTGGGACGATTTCAAAAATCCCGAGTGAGACAATTGCTCTCCCCATTCGACGCCTGAGCGGCCGCCGGCAAGCTGGTGAAAAAGGCGAATAGAGCAATTCCAGCAAAAGTGCGTGCCAGATCTTCTTCGCTTCTCGCCGAGGCGACATTCGTCGATCACGGCCAGTGAGAACCCGTGGCCCGAAATCCACATGTCCTGGCAAACCATGGCGGTTGTCGGCTCTTTGCCGTTTCGTGCAATTGCAGTGACGGCGCGTTCGCACATGAGGACATGCTCACGCGATCATCAATTGTATACCGCGACCGAAGTTCAGCCCCTCGTTGCTCACGCATCCTGAGGCGCGGTTTTGTGACGGATAGATGACGAGTTTATGACAAAATACGTGTGATTTCAGCAACATAGCTGTGTCAGCCTGCTGTCACAATCGACAATGTCGTTGCAGTGCAACATCCCCTATGTAACTTCCGCGGCGAGGCAGGCACCGAGCCAAAAAGGTGCCGCTTCGGTCACACGGGGTGAAGACACGTAGGGACTGCCGATGGCAACGGTCTTCATCCTTTCTGCATCTGAACTGGAGGTTATTCCATGAACATCAAGAGCCTTCTTCTCGGCTCCGCTGCTGCGCTTGCAGCAGTATCCGGCGCTCAGGCTGCTGACGCTATCGTTGCTGCCGAGCCGGAACCGGTTGAATATGTTCGCGTCTGCGACGCTTACGGCACCGGCTACTTCTATATCCCGGGCACCGAAACCTGCCTCAAGATCAACGGTTACATCCGTTTCCAGGTTGACGTTGCTCCGCACGCCAGCTCGATCGGCGCTGCCGGCGGTGGTTCTGTCCCCAACGACTCGGACTGGGATGCCCGCACGCGTGGCCAGGTCCAGTTCACGGCCAAGAGCGACACCGAATATGGTCCGCTGACCGGCGTTATCGTCATGCAGTTCAATGCTGACAACGCTACGGCCCAGAAGGCCCAGCTGGACTCCGCATACCTCGACATCGCCGGTTTCCGCGCCGGTCTGTTCTACAGCTGGTGGGACGATGGCCTCTCCGGCGAAACGGACGATATCGGTTCGCCGGTAACGCTGCATAACTCGATCCGTTATCAGTACGAAACCAGCGACTTCTATGCTGGCATCAGCGTCGACGAACTGGAAGACAGCCCGTTCTATCATGGCGAAACCGCTAACAACTTCGGCGTTGCAGTCGGTCTCGGCGGCAAGGCTGGTGCCTTCAGCTACCAGATCACTGCCGGTTACGACACCGACAACGAAGAAGGTGCCGTCCGCGCAATGGGTACGGTTGCTGTCGGTCCGGGCACGCTCGGCCTCGCAGTTGTCTACGCGACCAACCCGAACGCCTACTACAACAAGGCTGAATGGGCGGTCGCTGCTGAATACGCCATCAAGGCGACTGACAAGCTGAAGATTACCCCGGCTGTTCAGTACTACGGCGACTACGGCGTCACTGCCGGCGAGTTCAACGACGGCGATGCCTGGAAGGCCGGCGTGACGATCGACTACCAGATCGTCGAGAACCTCTCCACGAAGATTTCGGTTCAGTACCTCGATCCGGAAGATGCTGACGACGTCACCTCGGGCTTCTTCCGCCTGCAGCGCGCATTCTGATAAAGGGCTGCCGGCTGGAACAGGATGATTTTAGGCCGGGTCGGCCTAAAATCTGAATCCTGTTCTAATTATCCGGCAGCTACAAATTCCTGATCTGACTGACCTCCGATCGGGAACGAATGGGCCTGGACTTCCCTGCCTGGGCCCATTCCCCTTGACCAGACATGCATCCAAAACGGCACGCTCGATCAGTGCCTTGTCCCTGTCGTGTCACATCGGTTCGTTGGCGATGTCCGGCAGCCTATGCCATTGCTGGATCTTGCAACCGGCAAGCTCAACCAACTTTTCACTCATCTGCCGCCGATCGCCGAGTCAGCCTGGCGGCCGGTGAAATTTTTGTGCTTCAGGAATAGCGGAGCCAAATTCGGACACAGAACCATGCCATGGCGGACCGAGGGTGAGGTCGTGATTCGCCTCGCCACGACATGGGGTTTGAGATCGAAATGAAGTTATCCGTGCTTGCCGCTGCCGCAATTTTTTCCGCTGCCCTCGCCTTGCCGGCCTCTGCCGCGCCGGCCGCACCTGCCGAGACCTTTCCCGGTGCGCCCGGCGTCATTACGCTTTCCGGCAAATGCGCCAAGCTGGTCGTCGCCAAATTCGACGCCACCAAGGGCTGCAAGAACGAGCTTGCCAGCGTCACGCTGGCCAATGGCTTGGTGACCTTCATCTTCACTTCAGACGGCAAGGCGCTCGGCTTCCAGGGCGACGGCAGCGGCATCAAGCCCGCCTCCAACGGCAATGCCCGCCTGCCGCTCAGCCTCGTCACCACCGGTGTCGGCAACAAGATGACCGGAGAGGTCAAGGTCGCCGGCTTCTGCACCTTCGGCAATCCCTATGCCGGCCAGCCGATCGCGATCGAATGCACCGCCGAAAGCAAGGATTCTTCCTTCACTGGCAGCTTCCGCACCGGCGGCAAGCTGGTGAAGAAGGGTAAGTAGCCGCTCTCAGGCGCACCAGGCGCTGCCGACAGCCCCTGGCTTGCGTGCCAGTCCCTCATTGATCAGCTGCGCGCCGAAAGAGCGCCCGTCGCGCGAGACGACGCGCGGCGCGCCAGAGGGCTCGCTCTTGCCCGCGGCATTCATGGTGAAGGGCCCGGCGTTCAGAAGCGCCAGCAGCCGCGACTTGGCGGCGAAGGCCACCCGGCGCTCGCCGTCACAGCGCGCCTGATCGACTACGGGGCTTGCCATGTCGGCAATCACGATCTTCTCGCCCTTGTACCAGAAGACACCACCGTCGCCGACGCAATTGATATGCGCGCCCTGCCCGCAATAGCCGAAGGCGACCGCCCCGGTTTCCGAAACGGCAGGCAAGGCCGGGGACGGCACTGCCTTTATCGGTTGGATCATCGGCGTCGGGATCGCGGCTGGCGGCAGCGGCTGCGACTGAGGCACCGACGCTGCGGTTTTGGGCGTGGGGGCGGCAAGCGCCACCTGCTTCGGCGGCACGTCCTTCCTAACGACGGGCCTCGGCTCCGCCGTTTCCGGCGTGATCGACGGCGATTGCCTTGCAAGCATCGGCTGGATGCTCTTCCAATGGTCGTGGGCGACGATGCCGCCGAACGCGGCAATGCCGATCACCGCCCAGGGCAGCAATCCGCCACCGCTGCTGCGCGCTTTGCTCTTTCCTCTGGCTGGCGCCTTGCGGCGGCCGCGTGTCGCTGTCTTGGCCATCTGTCCGATTCCCGTGAGGCCGGGATTATCGCTGCCCAATCCTTTCCGAAAGGTTGGCGCGGCGACAGGATGATGCATGGTTGGCCGATCTTTCCCTCCAATAACATGGAAGCGCCGAGGTGCATCGCTGGGGCCAGTGCGGCTGCTGAAACGCATGAGGGGAAAAAGCTGAACAAATTCCACGCCCAGATTTTGGCCAGCGAAAAATTCCTCTATTCTGAGGAAAAATCCATGGATCTCATCATCGCCGACTTGATACCGGCGTCGCTCATCCACTATCCCGTCATCTTCGCTCGCCTCTTCGGCGCCCTCGTCTTCGGCGGGCTGATCGGCTTCGAGCGTGAGGCACGCGACTGCCCGGCATCATGCCGGGCGCTAATGTCGCTAACGCCAGCGCGACTGGTTGGTTATTCGGAGCGTGTGGCCGAAGGATCGTTTTTCCCAACCGATGCCGTGCCGGCAATGCACGAGAGCGGCTTCTGGCGTTTGCCGATATTGATGCGCTCGTCCGCCGCCTCGCGGACAGCCTGCCATTCATTTTCGTGCCGGATGAAGATCTCGCGGGGCACAAATTTGATCGTCATATGTTTCTCATCCTGTTTCAAATCTAGCGTCAGCGCGCCAAAGAGGCGTCCGGAACAGCCGTTATTTCTTGGTCTCTGCATTGGCTTGCACGCCGGGGGCCTTAATGTCGGGACCACCCTTGGAAAGATCGGCACCGGTAACATGGGCGGGCACGTGAATGTCGTGATAGACGCCGGGCGTCAGCGTCAGATCGACTTGATGCGGCGGCAGCACCTGCGCCTTCTGCATGCGGTTTGGCTTCGCCCGCTTCATGCGGTCGGACGCCTCCGTGCGTTTATCGGGAACATGGGTCGAAGTGTGCATCATCGGCCTCCTCTTTTAAGCTCAACCAGAGCCTAACGGGCAGGCATCAGGATGGTTCCAAAAAAAATCACCCAATCCCGGTGTGCTGAGCGGCCTTGACTGGCCCGCGAAGTTCATTACCTAGAGCCTGTCCCGCAGCCTTCCAGACATCGGCTGACGGGGGAACTTTGGTGCCGGGCCCCTCTGGCGAGAGTTTTTACGGCGCTCTCGTGATGTCGGTACCGCCTGCAGCTTAGCCGGCGGATTTTTCATCAATGAACAGACTCACCATGCCTGACCCGCATGCCCGTTGTGGCATCTCGCGTTTTTCCAATATTTCAGCCCGCTTCAATGCGATTTGCGGTCGCGAGGTGCGGCCATGAACCAGCCCGTGACCCATAAATCTTCGCTCAGCTATTTCCGCTGGGCTTTCATCGTTACTGCCCTCGGCCTCGTTCTCGGCACCATGCTGGGCTGGCAGACGACCGGCACGATCGGCGGCATGGCGACCGTCTTCTTCATCTGCACAGTGCTTGCCGTGCTGGAGATATCGCTTTCCTTCGACAATGCCATCGTCAACGCCAACAAGCTGAAGGAGATGACGCCGGTCTGGCAGAAGCGCTTCCTCACCTGGGGCATCATCATCGCCGTCTTCGGCATGCGCATCGTCTTCCCGCTGGCAATCGTCGCGATCGCGGCCCAGATCGGTCCCTGGGATGCTCTGGTGCTTGCCGCACGGGAGCCGGCCGAATATGCCCGCATCATGAACGACGCGCATCTGCCGATCGCAGCCTTCGGGGGCACCTTCCTGATGATGGTCGGCCTCAACTACTTCTTCAATCACGAGAAGCAGGTGCACTGGATCGGCGGACTTGAAAAGATGATGGCGCGTTCGGCCACCATCAAGGGCATCGAGATCGCCTTCGTGCTGGCGCTGATGCTGGTTTTTTCCTGGCAGATCGGTGGCGAGGAAGCCACCGTCTTCGTCCATTGCGCCATCTATGGCCTGCTCACCTTCCTCGCGGTCGAGGTGGTCGGCGGGCTGCTCGATGCCTCGCAGCAGACGATGAGCGCTGCCGCCAAGGGCGGCCTCGGCGCCTTCATCTATCTGGAGGTGCTGGATGCCAGTTTCTCCTTCGACGGCGTCATCGGCGCCTTTGCGCTGACGCAGAACCTCTTCGTCATCGCAATCGGCCTCGGCATCGGCGCCATGTATGTACGCTCGATGACGATCATGCTGGTGGAGAAGGGAACGCTTGCCGAATATCGCTATCTCGAACATGGCGCCTTCTACGCCATCCTGATCCTCTCGGTGATCATGTATGCGCAGACCCTGGTCCACATCCCCGAGGTTATCACCGGGCTCGGCGGCGCGGCCTTGATCGGCCTGTCCCTTTGGTCGTCCATCCGCCACAACAGGCGCGAAAAGGTGGAGGATCACGACGCCCAGCGGAAAGAGCTTCAAGCCTGACGTCGGGTGTCACAGGGCGTCGCGCTGTTGCACCCGTTGGGATAAAAATAAAGCCCGCGACCATCCGGTTGCGGGCTAATTCATTCATGCATGACTTGAAGGTCTTAGCGGGTGACGTGCTCGAAGGAGGCCGGGTCGATGCCGAGCCTCGTGAGATCGTTAGCGCGCGGGCGGCGACCTGCTTCGACAGCAGCGCTGACGGCGTTTGCAGCCCCAAGGACGGCAAATGCGCGGCCAAAGAAACCCGTGCGGATTGAATTGCGGAGTGCGGACATTGTCCTTTCCTCTTGCTCAATGATTGACTACTCGCAGATGGCATCGCGCATACACATCAACAATGCTCAGAAAATCACCGCAGCCATGCAAAAACAGGAGGCCGGCGCATGTCTCCATGGCCGGCCTCAAGGCGGGGGTGGGTGGTCTTTTTCTTGCTCTAACACTTTGAAATCTGCGCCTCGCGCTTTCCGAAAATCGATTCCGATTTTCGGGCCGATGCGCTAGTCTTCGTTTGCCGCCAGTTGCGAGAGCACCTGTCCCCTGCCGCGCAGCCGCAGGATCAACGGGATGAGGAAGGCGGCGGCTGCAACGATGAGCAGGCCCGCCGCGATCGGCGACATCACCAGCGTCGTGACGTCGCCCTGACTGATCGCCAGCGCCCGGCGCAGCTGCTGTTCGGCAAGCGGGCCGAGGATCAGGCCGACGACGGCTGGCGCGATCGGATAGCCGAACAGCCGCATCACATAACCGAGCACACCGAAGGCGAGCAGCATGCCAAGTTCGAACACCGACGGATTGGCGCCGATTGTCCCGAGCGTCGCAAACAGCAGGATGCCCGCATAGAGCCATGGCTTCGGAATGGTCAGCAGCTTTACCCAGAGCCCGATCATCGGCAGGTTCAACACCAAGAGCATCGCATTGGCGATGAGCAGGCTGGCGATCAGCCCCCAGACGAGCTGCGGATTGGTGGCAAACAGCAGCGGTCCCGGCTGCAGCCCGTATTGCTGGAAGCCGGCAAGCATGATCGCCGCCGTCGCCGTCGTCGGCAGGCCGAGCGTCAGAAGCGGCACTAATGTGCCGGCGGCCGAGGCGTTGTTCGCCGCCTCGGGGCCGGCCACGCCTTCGATCGCGCCATGGCCGAACTCTTCCGGGTTCTTCGCCAGCCGCTTTTCGGTTGCATAGGAGAGGAAGGTGCCGATTTCAGCGCCGCCCGCCGGCATCGCGCCGATCGGAAAACCGATCAGCGTGCCCCGCAGCCACGGCTTCCACGAGCGCGCCCAGTCCTCAGCGGTCATCCAGAGCGAACCCTTGACCGCCTCGATCTTCTCCGCGACCCGGTTGCCCTGCGCGGCGATATAAAGCGTTTCGCCGATCGCAAACATCGCCACAGCCAGCGTCGTCACCTCGACACCATCGAGCAGGTCGGGGATGCCGAAGGAAAGCCTGGCCTGCCCTGTCTGCTGGTCGATGCCGACCATCGCGAGCGCGAAACCGATGAACAGCGAGGTCAGGCCCCGCAAGGCGGAGTCGCCAAACGCCGAAGAGACGGTGACGAAGGCAAGCACCATCAGCGCGAAATATTCGCGCGGCCCGAAGACCAGCGCCAGCTTGACGATGTAAGGCGCGATGAAGGCAAGCCCGAGCGTGGCGATCAGCCCGGCGACGAAGGAGCCGATCGCCGCTGTCGCCAGCGCCGGTCCGCCGCGCCCGGCGCGCGCCATCTTGTTGCCCTCGAGCGCGGTGACGATCGAGGCGCTTTCGCCCGGCGTATTGAGCAGGATCGAGGTCGTCGAACCGCCATACATGCCGCCGTAATAGATGCCGGCGAACATGATCAGCGAGCCGCCGGGATCAAGCTTGTAGGTGACGGGCAGCAGCAGCGCCACGGTGAGTGCCGGGCCGATGCCGGGAAGCACGCCGACGGCGGTGCCGAGCGTCACGCCGACCAGCGCATAAACCAGGTTCATCGGCTGCATCGCAACCAGGATACCCTGCCATAGGAATTCGAATGTGTTCATCTTGGTGTCCCAAGCAGCGTTCCCGACCATCCGATTTCGGGGTCAAGCGCCGCGCAAAATCAAAAGAGCTGACAGCGCGTCGGCGCGGTCAGAAGAACAGATGTTCGAGCGGGCCGGCCGGCAGCGTCAGTTGCAGCAGCTGCGAGAAGATCGCCCAGACGACGAAGCTGATGACGATGCCAAGCGGCAGCGAGATCCAGAGCTTACGCTTGCCGAAGCCGCGTGCCGTCAGCGCGAAGAGTATGCCGGTCGCGATCGAGAAGCCGGCGACGCGCAAAAGCAGCATCTGGCCGGCAAGACCGGCGACGATCCAGATGACGGGTGCGACTTCCTGCCGGTCACGTTCGGGAAAATCGCCGCGCCAGGCTTCGAAGGCGGTCCAGATCCCGAGACAGAAGAGCCCGAACGCCACCACTTGAGGCACTGTCGCAGGACCGATGCGGTCGTACTGCGCGATCGTTTTCAGATGCAAGGCATCCCAGGCCATCACGCCGGCGACGACGAAGAGGAAAACGGCAATGATGAACGCCGCCCAATCAGGGCGGCGTATCGTTGCCGAGGAGGTGTTATCCTCGCTCATTGAACAAGTCCGATGTCTTTGAGAATGCCTTCAGTGGCCGAGACATCCTTTTCGAGCTGCGCCTTGAAGGCATCGCCGGACAGATAGGTGTCGGCCCAGCCCTTGGTCTTCAGGGTTTCCTGCCAGGTGGCGGAGGTATGCAGCTTCTCGAAATCGGCGGTGACGCTTGCCACCTGCTCTGCCGACAGGCCGGGGGCCGCGGCGACCATGCGCCAGTTCTGAATGGTGACGTCGGTGCCGGCTTCCTTCAGTGTTGGGGCATCGACGCCGTCGATGCGCTTATCGCTGGAGACGGCGAGAAGACGGAGCGTGCCTGACTTCACCTGCGATTCGAACTCGCTATAGCTCGAGACGCCGGCCGTGACCTGGCCGCCGAGAATGGCGGCGAGCGCTTCACCGCCGCCGGAGAAGGCGACATAGTTGATCTTGGTCGGATCGACGCCGGAAGCCTTGGCGATCAAGCCGACGGTGATATGGTCGGTGCCGCCGGCCGAACCGCCACCCCAGGAAACCGAACCCGGATCCTTCTTCAGCGCCGCGACCAGATCAGCCATGGTTTTGATCTCGGATGCAGCGGGAACGACGACGGCCTCATATTCGCCGGTCAGGCGGGCAATCGGCGTGACATCCTTGAGCGTCACCGGCGACTTGTTGGTGAGGATCGCGCCGACCATGACATAGCCGCCGACGATCAGCGAATTCGGGTTGCCGGCAGCCTGGCTGCTGAACTGCGCAAGGCCTATGGTGCCGCCGGCGCCGGGAACGTTCTGGACCTGCACGTTGCCGGAGATCTTCTCCTGCTGCAGCGCGGTCTGCAGCGAACGGGCCGTCTGGTCCCAGCCGCCGCCGGGAGCGGCCGGCGCGATGATGGTGTAGTCGGCCGCATAGGCCGGCAGCGCGATGGTCGCTGCAAAAAGGGTTGCAATGAACGTATGCTTCACGATGTGTCCTCCGTCGGCGGCTGAGCAGACCGCCTGTTATTCTCAAGGGAATCGGAAGGAATGGCCGGCCAGCGGACGCAAGGATCCTGAATGACGAGCGGAATACCTCCCAAGGCTTCAGCTCTCCGCCTCCACGGAGAAGAAGTAGCCAAGGCGACCACAACAACCTGTCATTTAGCTGACATCGGTGAGATATCCAGGAGGACAGGACACTTTTTTGCCGTAATTGGCAGTGCCGGTCCAAATCCCGCCTTCACTGCGTCCGCAGAACCTCGTTCCAGTGCGCGATCAGCCGCGCCCGCTTCACCTGGTCGAGATAGACCATCAGCCCGGGGCTGACAGGCACCGGCCGCAGTTGGGCACCGAGCAGTTCTTGCAGCGTATTGGCGGTATTTTCCCCTGCCACCTCGGGGCTGACGGCTGGGATCTGCAGCTCGCGCGCCATGATCGTCTGCCCTTCCCGCGACATGAAGAAGGTGAGGTAACGCCGACCGAGCTCCGGCTCGGCCGCCGCCTGCGGCACCAGCCCGATCCGCGACATCACCACGGTATAATCCTTCGGCAGCACGATGCCGACATCGGGATGGCGCGAGGCCCAGTCGGCCGCATAGGAGCCAAGAATATTGTAGCCGAGCACGAAGCGCCCGTCGGCAACGCGTTCGAGGATCGCCGAACTCGTCGAATAAAGCTTGACGCCGGCAGCGCCCATCGCCCCGATCACCGACCAGATGTCGCCGAACTGCTCCTGGTCGCGCGCCATGAAAAGAAAGCCGACGCCGGAGCGCTCGATATCGTAGGTACCGATCCGCCCATGAACATCGTTGCCCTTGCGCTTCAGATAATCGACGAATTCAGCCCGAGAGCTCGGCACCGGCTCATGCGCGAAGCTCGGCTTGTGATAGACGAACACCGCCGGCTCGAAGGTGAGCGCATAGGCGGTGTTACGCCAGTTCGCCCATTTCGGCCATGGCGCACTCATCGGCAGGTTGCTGACCTGCGCATAGCCGTCGTTGGAAAGCTTCACCTGCAGGTCCATCGCCGAGGAAAAGGCGAAGTCCGCCGTCTTCTTGCCGGCATCCGTCTCCCGGACGATCCGGTCGTAGATGTCGCCGGTCAGCATGTCCTCGTATTTGACCGCGACGTCGGGATTGGCCGCCTGAAAACCCCGGATCATCGGCCGCGCCAACGGTTCGTCGAGCGAGGAATAAACCGTCAGCACCGGCGCATCGGCATTGCCCGATTTTGCCGGATAGAAGGCCTGATCCGCCAGGGCAAAACCCGGCCAGAACGCCAGCAGCAAGATGAAAACTCTCCTCATGCAGCAACAATGCCTGAGCGCGCCGGGAGGAGCAAGGCGCGGCCGAGGCGGCACGCGGTGCGTGACGGGATCACAGTTCCCGCTCGAAGAAGAGCAGGATCTGCTGGAGCTCCGGCGGAACCGGATAATAAGCATCCCGCTCCCGGAAGCCGAGGCGGCGATAGAGCCCCTGCGCTGCCGTCTGAAAAATGCCGGTATCAAGCCGCATCGAGTGATAGCCGTCAGCTCTCGCCTGGGCGATCGATGCCTCGCAGAGCGCGACGGCAACACCACGACCGCGAGCGGCGGCCGAGACGAAAAGCCTTTTCATCTCGGCAATGTCAGGCGCCTGCGCGTGATGCATGACGCAGCCGACAGGCTCTCCATCGATCCGCGCCAGGAAGATCGCGCCCTTCGGCCTTGCGTGAATCTGCGGCAGGTCGACGAGCAGCGCCTCGAATTTTTGCGGATTGTAATAGAGATCGATCACTGGCCGATGCTGGGGGTAATTGTCATAGAGCCATTGCCGGAATGATCGGCAGAGGCCCCGTACGGCGATCATCTCCGTCTCGCTGTCAGCGAGTTCGACCGTTAGTCCCACCATCTGTCAAACCTCCCGATCCCTCGCCGATTTTATCATGAACATTCTGCGCAGTGGAGATCGAAGGCCAGAACTAGGCGAGGATCCACTCCATCAACGCATTCTGCGCGTGCAGCAGAAAGGCCTTGGCGGCGCGACTTTGGCAAAGCGGATGCTCCATCGCCCCAGCCGTCACCTCCTGGCCGCGCGTAACCGGCGGGCACGGCAGGAAGATCGCATCCTCCCGCAAACGATCGAGCACGTCGGTCCCAATCCGGTAGCCGGCGAGCGCCTCCCCCGCGACGTCACTCGGCCATGAATCGGTGATGACGACCTCGGCATCCGGTAGCTCGCCCATGTCGGTGCTCGCGCGGAAGCGCCCATTGAGCAACGCGCTGTCTCGGACGTGCCAGCGTTCGGGATAGACTTGGACCACCTCGATCGGCAGCGCAATCGACGCTTCGACCCAGGAGCGGAAGATATTCGCGTCCGCCGCCACGCCGGCTACCTTCAACCCGTCGATCGAGCCGCGCCGGCTCTTGATATAGGCAAGGTCGCCAAGCGTCTCGCAGGGGTGGTTGGAGCGTGCGCGCGCATTGATGACAGGCACCGGCGAGGCTGCGGCCACCGCCTTCAACGTCGCAAATTCCTTCGTGCGGATCACCACCATGTCGAACCAGTTGCCAAGATAACCCGAGAGATCGCCGGTGTCCTCCCTGGCATTGAAGCCGATCGGCACGTGCACGCAGATACCGCCCATCGCCTGGATGCCGAGATCGAAGGCGGTCGTATTGCGCCAGCCGCCATCATCGACAATCAGCGCGACGCGTTTGCCCGCAAGGCTCTGCGGCATCGTGCGCTCATCCCAGGCTTTGGCAAGCTCACCGGCGCGCGCGATGATCGACCGAAGCCCAGCCTCCGGAATATCACGAAACTCCAGAAAATTCCGGATCGAACCTGTCATTCAAAATCCCCGACGCGCATGAAATGTCGCCACAATAACCGGCACCGGTCTCACGGCAACGGTTGAGGCAAGCGCAAATCACCATTTCATCCGGTATTGATTCCCTCGCGATTCGTCTTAGAGGCTATGCCTCTAGCTCCGGCTCAAGCCTTAAATCCATCGCCGATCGGTTTTATGATGCCGATACAGAAAATGTCGGCCAAAGCAGAACATCCAGTTTTTCTCCGATGTGAATTGTCTTTTCATCACAAAGGATTAGGGATCGGCTCGATCCTTCACCCATTTAGAGTATTGATGAAGATCGACGGGGTTTATACGGTCCGCTGCCGCGCAAAGACGTCGAAACCGCCCGAATTTCTTATTCGGGGGACGACTCCAAGCGACAAAAACTCTATAAAAAGCTGGATTAAACTGAGAAGATCCATGGGAGGGGTCATGGAACGACGACTGAGCGCTATTCTTGCTGCTGATGTCGTCGGCTACAGCCGACTGATGGGCATTGATGAATCCGGCACGTTGCAGGCGCTGAACCGCCATCGCTGCGAGTTGGTCGACATCCGCATTTCCGATTACAAGGGCCGGATCGTCAAACTCACCGGCGACGGCATCCTTGCCGAATTCCAGAGTGTGGTGAATGCGGTCGCCTGTGCCGCCGAAATCCAGCGCAGCATGGCGGCCCGCAACGAGAACGTGCCCAAAGACGAGCGCGTCGAATTCCGCATCGGCATCAATCTCGGCGACGTCGTGGTCGAGAACGGCGACATATTCGGAGATGGGGTCAATCTCGCCGCCAGGCTCGAGCGCATCGCAACGCCGGGCGGCATCGCCGTGTCGGCCTCGGTGCGCGACCAGGTCGGCTCGCGCCTCAATCTCGGCTTCGAATTCATCGGCGAACATATGCTGAAGAACATCCGGCAGCCCGTTCAGGTCTATACCGTCAGCTTGGCACCGCCTTCCTCCGCCAGATTGGTCGCACAGAACCGCAACACCTGCTTTATCGCGGTGCTGCCTTTCACCAATATGAGCGGCGATGTCGACCAGGATTATTTCTCCGACGGCATCACCGAAGACATCATCACCGATCTCTCCAAAATCTCTAGCCTGCACGTCGTGCCGCGCAATACCATCTTCACCTACAAGGGCATATCGGTGAAGGTGAAGCGGCTGGCTCAGGAGCTTGGCGTGCGCTACGTGCTCGAGGGAAGTGTGCGCATCGTCGGCAATCGCGTGCGCATTTCCGGTCAGTTGATCGACACCGCTAATGGCGACCATCTCTGGGCCGAGCGTTACGACCGCGACATGACCGACATCTTCGCCATCCAGGACGAGATCACCCATGCGATCGTCGGCCAGCTGAAGGTGCGCCTGCTGCCGGAAGAGAAGAAGGCGATCGCGACTGAGCCGACCGCCAATGTCGAGGCCTATACCTACTATCTCAGGGGCCGCCAGCTCTCCCACACCTGGACCAAATCTTATCTGCAGCTCGCAAGGCGCATGTTCTGCAAGGCGGTCGAGCTCGATCCGGATTATGCCCGCGCCTATGCCGGCATCGCCGATTGCGACGCGGCGATCCGCGATTGGGCGCCTGATGACGTGCCGCTGAGGCGCATCCTCGACATGAGCGCCCGTGCCCTGGCGTTAGATCCTGACCTTCCCGAAGCCCACGCCTCCCATGGTCTCGCCCTGCATCAGAGCGGCTACGACGATAGGGCGGCGGCAGCCTTCGAACGTGCCCTGGCGCTCGACCCGAACCTCTTCGAAGCAAATTTCCACTATGCCCGGTTCTTCTTCATGCACGGCAACTTCGCCGAATCCGTGCAATATTTTACCCGCGCCGCCGCAATCCGTCCGGATGATTACGTCTCGCCGATCCATCTGATGTCCGCCTACCGCTCGCTCGGCCGGGTGCTGGATACGGAAAACTGGGCGCGCCTCGGCCTGCTGCGCGCCGAACGCGCCCTGAACCTCAATCCGGAGAATTCTGGCCCCGCCCATCGCGGCGCGCTGGCGCTTGCCCATCTCGGTGACGCGGCAAGGGCACGCGACTGGGCCGATCGCGCGATCGCCATCGATCCTGATGACATCGTCGCGCAGTATAATCTCGCCTGCGTCTACTCCGTCCTGGGCGACGTCGACCAAGCGATTGATCTGCTGCAGAAGCTGCTGCCGAACAGCTCCGTTTACCATATCAAATGGTTCGACAATGATTCCGACCTCGACAACATCCGCGACGATCCCCGCTTCCAGAAACTCCTCACCGCCGCGATGACACAGCGCGAGCGGATCGAAAGAACCGGGAGCTGAGGTCGAGCTTTGCCGGCCGTTCACCGGCGCATCGGCCCGAAAATCGGAAACGATTTTCGGAAAGCACGATGCGTCGATTCAAAGTGTTACAGCGTCCTTTGCGCGTCTGAAGGACGCGCGGCGCTGTAGGCTTCAAAATCGCTGTGACATCGCTCCGCCACCTCTGTAATCTCCTTTGAAAAACAGGGGGAAATATCCGTGCGCATCCTGCTCACCGAAGACAATATCGCGCTGGCCGATGGCCTGTCGGCGATCTTGCGCGGCACGGGCCATGCTGTCGATGTCGTCCATGACGGGGCGTCTGCCAATGCGGTCATCGCAGCGGAAAATTTCGATCTGGTGATCCTCGACCTCAACTTGCCGGAGATGGACGGGCTCGATGTGCTACGCGCCATGCGCGCCCGGCAGAACCAGGCAGCCGTCCTCATCCTGACCGCGCGCGGCACGCCGGAAGAGCGGGTGAAGGGGCTCGATCTCGGCGCCGACGACTATCTGATCAAGCCCTTCGACATCGCCGAATTCGAGGCCCGTGTGCGCGTGCTGCTGCGCCGCCAGGCCGGATTGCGCTCGGCGACTGTCAGCTTCGGCGGCATCTCCTTCGATCTCAATTCCCGCACCTTTTCATCGGGCGCCACGCCCCTCGACATTCCCGCCCGCGAGCTCGGCCTGCTCGAAATCCTCTTCATGCGGGCCGGCAAGGTCGTCGCCAAGGA
Organism: Rhizobium sp. WSM4643; assembly: GCF_025152745.1. Classification (NCBI taxonomy): domain Bacteria; kingdom Pseudomonadati; phylum Pseudomonadota; class Alphaproteobacteria; order Hyphomicrobiales; family Rhizobiaceae; genus Rhizobium; species Rhizobium sp. WSM4643. The sequence continues at coordinate 3,798,137 of NZ_CP104040.1, forward strand.
GGCGATCATTCAATCGCTGACGGCCTTCGATGACGACATTTCCGCAAACGCCATCGAGCAATATGTCAGCCGCCTGCGAAAGCGCCTCTCGCCGCGCGGACTGACCGTGAAGACTGCGCGCGGCATCGGCTATTATCTCGACAAGCTGCCCGAGGCCTCATGAAAGCCGCCTATTCCCTCAGACGCCGGCTGCTCTTCTGGCTGCTGGTCTCGACAGCCGTCATCGGCACGCTGGCACTCGCCGATACCTATCGCGAGGCGGTCCAGACCTCGAATATCGTCTCCGACCGCGTGCTCGCCGGTTCCGCGCTGGCGATCGCCGAGCGCGTCGTCGTCGCCGAGGACGGCTCGCTGCAGGTCGATATCCCCTATGTCGCACTCGAGATGCTCACCTCGGCCGCGCAGGATCGCGTCTTCTACCGCGTCGACGGCCCGCCGGGCCAATTTATCACCGGCTACCAGTCCTTGCCGGTGCTGAAGAAGATGCCGGGCGATGCCGCCACCTTCGCCGACGACACCTTCCGCGGCGAACCGATCCGCGTCGCCACACTCGAGCGCTCGGCCTCGACGGGCATCCGCTCCGTGCCCTTCGTGGTGACGGTGGCCGAAACCACCATCGCCCGCCGGCAGTTGGCGCAGGCGATCCTCGTCCGCTCCGCACTCCGTCTCGCCTTCATGATCGCGGGCGCGGCCGTCATCGTCTGGATCTCGGTCACGGTGGCTCTGCGCCCGCTCTACAAGCTCGGCGACGCCATTGGCGAACGCAGCCCCGATGATCTGCATCCGATTAAGCAGACCGTGCCGAGCGAGGTCGAGCCGCTGGTCGATACGGTGAATTCCTTTATGGTCCGCCTGCAATCGGCGCTCGATGCGCTCCGCCATTTCACCGGCAATGCCAGCCACCAGTTGCGCACGCCGCTGGCGATCATCCGCACTCAGCTTGCCCTTTCCGCCCGCGCCGGCTCGCTCGATGAGGCCCAGGCGGCAGCACTGAAGGGAGACCAGGCGGTCGCACATGCCGAACGCATCCTCGCCCAGCTTCTCCTGATGGCCAAGATCGACGCCGCCACCGCCAAGGAGGCGCTGACCGCTTCCGCCATCGATCTTGCCGCCGTCGCTCAAGAAATCACCGGCGAGCAGATCCCGACGGCCGCCGTCGCCGGCATCGATCTCGGTTTCGAAGGCGAGAGCCCGGCGATGGTCCGCGCCGAACCGCTGCTGATCGGCGAAATGCTGCGCAACCTTGCCGGCAATGCCATCGCCTATGCCGGCAAGGGAGCTGAGGTCACCGTGCGGATCATCGCCGCGTCAGAGACAATCCGCCTCGAAGTCGAGGACAATGGCCCCGGCATTCCGCGCGAGAAGCTGGAAGCAGTGCGCCGGCGTTTTTCGCGCGGCAATGATTCCGGTGCGCCCGGTGCCGGCCTCGGCCTGCCGATCGTCGAAGAAATCGCCAATCTTTTCAATGCCGCGCTGACGCTGGAGCCGGGCACCGGCGGCAAGGGCCTGAAGGCGACGGTTACCTTTGCCAAGGCGGCGTAAAAGCTGCCTGCCTTTCCGCCTTGCTTTCTTTCGCTGCATTGCACACACTGATTTTCGGGAACAGCAAGCCGCACGACGATGCGAGCCGGATAAAAAGAGAAATATGTCGATCAAAGCCAGCATCTATCATCTGACGCATTACACCTATGACAAGCCGGTCCGCCTCGGCCCACAGATCATCCGGCTGAAACCTGCCTCGCATTCGAAGACACGGGTGCTCAGCCACTCGCTGAAGGTCACGCCCGCCAACCATTTCGTCAACCTGCAGCAGGATCCTTACGGCAACTACCTTGCCCGCTACGTCTTCCCGGACCCGGTGACGGAGTTCAAGATCGAGGTCGATCTCGTCGCCGACATGACGGTCTACAATCCCTTCGACTTCTTCGTTGAGGAAGAGGCAACCAAGTGGCCCTTCGGATACCCTGAAACAATCCAGGAGGATCTGTCGATCTACATGACGCCGGAGCCGGCCGGTCCGCGCCTGAAGGCGCTGCTGCCGACGCTCGACTGGTCGCCCGATCAGCCGACGGTCGATATGATCGTCGGCCTGAATGCCCGTCTGCAGCGGCAGATCGGCTATGTCATCCGCATGGAAACCGGCGTGCAGACGCCGGAAGAAACGCTGGAAACCGCCAAAGGCTCCTGCCGCGACACCAGCTGGCTGCTCGTCCAGATCCTTCGCCATCTCGGCCTCGCCGCCCGCTTCGTCTCCGGTTACCTCATCCAGCTGACGCCGGACCTGAAGGCGCTCGACGGCCCCTCCGGTACCGAAGTCGATTTCACCGACCTGCATGCCTGGGCGGAGGTCTATCTGCCCGGCGCCGGCTGGGTCGGCCTCGATCCGACGTCCGGCCTGCTGACCGGCGAAAGCCACATCCCGCTTGCCGCCACGCCGCATTACCGCAACGCCGCGCCGATTTCCGGCGGTTATTTCGGCGAGGCCGAAACCGAGTTCGCCTTCGACATGAAGGTCTCGCGCGTCGCCGAGCACCCGCGCATCACCAAGCCCTTTTCCGATGAAAGCTGGGAGGAGCTCAACGAACTCGGCGAGAAGGTCGACCGCGTCCTCGAGGCCGAGGACGTGCATCTGACGATGGGCGGCGAACCGACCTTCGTTTCGATCGACGATTTCCAGTCCGAGGAGTGGAACACCGCCGCCGTCGGCCCGACCAAGCGCGAAAAGGCCGACATCCTGATCCGCAAACTGCACGAACGCTTCGCCCCCGGCGGTTTCCTGCACTATGGCCAGGGCAAATGGTATCCGGGCGAAAGCCTGCCGCGCTGGACCTTCTCGCTTTACTGGCGCCGCGACGGCAAGCCGGTTTGGCAGAACCTCGATCTGGTCGCCGCCGAAGGCAAGGATACCGGCGTCAAAGCCGAGGATGCTGAAAAGCTCCTGACGGCAATCGCAAAGGAGCTGGCGATCAAGCCCGATATGGTGCAGCCGGCCTATGAGGATCCCGCTGACTGGATCATCAAGGAAGGCAGCCTTCCCGAAAATGTCGATCCGTCGAATTCGAAGCTGAAGGATCCCGAGGAGCGCAGCCGTATCGCCCGCGTCTTCGCCCGCGGCCTCACGACCCCGACCGGTTACGTCCTTCCGGTTCAGGCATGGAACGCCAAGGCAGCCGAAACACGGGTCTGGGTCAGCGAGAAATGGCGCACCCGCCGCGGCAAGATCTTCCTCGTCCCGGGCGACAGTCCGATCGGATACCGCCTGCCGCTCGGCACGCTGCCCTATGTCCCCCCGGCGCGTTACCCCTATATCCACCCCGCCGATCCGACGATCCCGCGGGGACCGCTGCCTGACGTCTTCGTACCGGCCGGTCGGGCCATGCCGGAAGCCTCCTTCCATGCCGACGAGAGCAATCGCGGCCGGATCGAACAGACACTCGGCGAGCTTCGCGGCGCCGTACGCACCGCCATGTCGGTTGAGCCGCGCGACGGCAGGCTCTGTATCTTCATGCCGCCGGTGGAGCGCATCGAGGATTATCTCGAGCTGATCGCCGCCGCCGAAAACGCCGCCGCCGAGCTCAAGCTTCCCGTCCATATCGAAGGCTATCCGCCGCCGCAGGACGAGCGCATCAACGTCATCCGCGTCGCCCCGGATCCCGGCGTCATCGAGGTCAACATCCATCCGGCCTCCAACTGGAAGGACTGCGTCGACATCACCACGGCGATCTACGAGGAGGCGCGCGCCACCCGGCTCGGCGCCGACAAGTTCATGATCGATGGTCGCCATACCGGCACCGGCGGCGGCAACCATGTCGTCGTCGGCAGCGCCAATCCGAACAACAGCCCCTTCCTGCGCCGTCCCGATCTCTTAAAGAGCGTCGTCCTCCACTGGCAGCGTCACCCCGCGCTCTCCTATCTCTTCTCCGGCATGTTCATCGGCCCGACCAGCCAGGCGCCGCGTATCGACGAGGCTCGTCACGACAGCCTCTACGAGCTGGAGATCGCCATGGCGCAGATCGGAGCCCCCGGCCGTGGCCAGCAACCGCTGCCCTGGCTCGTCGACCGCCTGTTCCGCAATCTTCTGACCGACGTCACCGGCAACACCCACCGCGCCGAGATCTGCATCGACAAGCTGTTCTCGCCCGACGGCCCGACAGGACGGCTCGGCCTCATCGAGTTCCGCGGTTTCGAGATGCCGCCGAACGCGCGCATGTCGCTTGCCCAGCAATTGCTGGTGCGCGCGCTGATCGCCCGTTTCTGGGTCAATCCGGTCGACGGCAAGTTCGTCCGCTGGGGCACGACCCTGCACGACCGTTTCATGCTGCCGCATTTCGTCTGGGCCGACTTCCTCGACGTGCTCGCCGATCTTCGCGAAAACGGCTTCGACGTCAGCCCGGAATGGTTCAAGGCCCAGCTCGAATTTCGCTTCCCCTTCTGCGGCGAGGTCGAATACGAGGGCTCGAAGCTGGAACTGCGTCAGGCGCTGGAGCCCTGGCATGTCATGGGCGAGGAAGGCGCGCCGGGCGGCACCGCCCGCTACGTCGACAGCTCCGTCGAACGCCTGCAGGTGCGGCTCGAAACCAACAACACCTCGCGTTATACCGTCACCTGCAATGGCCGCACCCTGCCACTGGCGCCGACCGGCACATCGGGCGTGTCGGTCGCCGGCGTCCGCTACAAGGCGTGGCAGCCGGCGTCGGGCCTGCATCCCGTCCTGCCGATCAACACACCTTTGACTTTTGACATTTATGATACATGGTCGAAACGTTCGATCGGCGGCTGCATCTATCATGTTGCCCATCCGGGTGGCCGGACCTATGACACCTTCCCGGTCAACGGTAACGAGGCGGAAGCAAGACGGCTCACCCGGTTCGAGCCGTGGGGGCATACGGCGGGCGGATACATTCCGCGCGTCGAGACGGGTTCGCCGGAATTTCCGCTGACGCTGGATCTGAGGCGGCCCGCCGGGGTTTGAGGCCGAGGGTTTGAGGCTTAGGTTTTGATGGGCAAGAAGCCGGCAGTGGAGCGCAGGGAAGAGGCAGAGGACCGCATCGCCAAGAATGCGGCCTTCGACTATGCGCCGCATCCCGATACCGCCGATGAGATGGTCGACAATGACGGCGCCGTCCGCCCCGTCTGGCAAAATTTCCTCTCGCATCTGAGCGCAATGCCGGAAAAGGATCTCGCCGAGCGTTTCGCCCGCGCCGATCGCTACCTCCGTGATGCCGGCGTCTTCTATCGCGCCTATGGCAGCAAGGGCACCGGCGAGCGAGCCTGGCCGATCTCGCATATCCCCGTGCTGATCGACGAACGCGAATGGCAGACGCTGTCGGCGGGCCTCGTCCAGCGCGCCGATCTGCTGGAAGCGATCATCGCCGATATCTACGGCGACAACCGGCTGGTGGAGGAGGGTTTCCTGCCGCCGGCACTGATCGCCGCCAATCCCGAATTCCAGCGCCCGCTCGCCGGCATCAAGCCGGCATCCGGCCATTATCTGCATTTCTGCGCCTTCGAAATCGGCCGCGGGCCTGACGGCAACTGGTGGGTGCTGGCCGACAGGACGCAGGCTCCCTCAGGCGCTGGTTTCGCGCTGGAAAGCCGCGTCGCGACGACCCGTGCCTTCTCGGATATCTATGCCGAAACCCCGGTCCATCGCCTCGCCTCCTTCTTCGGCGCCTTCCGCGACGCGCTACAGGGTATGAAACATTCGGGCGACGACCGCATCGCCGTACTGACACCCGGCCCCGCCAATGAGACCTACTACGAACACGCCTACATCGCCCGCTATCTCGGCTTCATGCTGCTCGAGGGCGAGGATCTGACCGTCGTCAAGGGCCGTGTCATGGTGCGCACCGTCGCCGGCTTGAAGCCGATCGGCGTGCTCTGGCGCCGTCTCGATTCGGCGTTTGCCGACCCGCTGGAGTTGAACCAAAATTCGCATATCGGCACGCCCGGCCTCGTGGAAGCGCTGCGCGCCGAAAGCCTCACCATCGTCAATGCGCTCGGCACCGGTATTCTTGAAACCCGGGCGCTTCTCGCCTTCATGCCGACCATCTGTCACCATCTGCTTGGCGAGGATCTGCATTTGCCCTCGATCGCTACCTGGTGGTGCGGTCAGGAGGAAGAGCGCGAGCACGTGGCAAAAAACATCGAAAAGATGGTCATCGGCCCTGCCTATTCCCGTGCCCCCTTCTTCGACGATAACGGCGAATCCGTGCTCGGCTCATCGCTGCGCGCGGCTGCCAAGGATTCGATCACCGACTGGCTGAGTTCGGACGGCCCGAAGCTCGTCGGCCAGGAGGTCGTCACGCTGTCGACCACACCCGCCTGGGTGGACGGCAAGCTCGTGCCGCGGCCGATGTCGCTGCGCGTCTTCGCCGCGCGCACCGCAAACGGCTGGCAGATCATGCCCGGCGGTTTTGCCCGCATCGGCTCCGGCGCCGATGTCGCGGCGATCGCCATGCAGTCCGGCGGTGCGGCCGCCGATGTCTGGATCGTCAGTGACAAACCGGTCGAGCGCCACACGCTGCTGCCCGCCGAAGGCAGCTTCACCCGCAACATGCCGGGCAGCCTGCCGAGTCGGGCGGCCGACAACCTGTTCTGGCTCGGCCGCTACATCGAGCGCGCCGAAGGGGCGCTGCGCATCCTGCGCGCCTGGCATGCACGTTACGCCGAAGCTGCCGATCCGAGCCAGCCGCTGCTCGCCGATGTCTCCGACTATCTCACGGCCGTCGATATCGATACTGCCGACGCCGTGCCGGAAACGCTGCTGCGCAACATCGACAGCGCCGTTTATTCGGCCAGCAACATCCGCGACCGTTTCTCGCCGGACGGCTGGCTGGCGCTCAACGATCTCGCCAAGACCGCCCGCCGCTTCCACGTCACCGTCGCCGCCGGTGACGATGCCAGCCACGCGATGACGATCCTCTTGCGGAAGCTTGCAGGCTTCGCCGGTCTCATGCATGAAAACATGTACCGCTTCACCGGCTGGCGGTTCCTTTCGCTCGGCCGTTATATCGAACGCGGCCTGCACATGACGCGCCTGCTCGGCCACATGTCGGGCCCGGAAGCGCCTGACGGCGCGCTCGATATGCTGCTGGAGATCGGCGACAGCGTCATGACCCATCGCCGCCGCTATAACGTCAACACCGCGCGGCTGACCGTCACCGACCTCTTGGCGCTCGACCCGCTCAACCCGCGTTCGGTTCTCTTCCAGGTGAACGAGATCCATCACGAGGTCGAACAACTGCCGAATGCCATGATCAACGGCCAGATGTCGCCCTTCTACCGCGAGGCGATGCGGCTCCATTCCGGCCTGGCGGTGATGACGCCGGAGGGGATGGGCGTCGAAGTCTATCAGCGACTGGAACGCGAATTGGAGCAACTCTCCGATCTGCTCGCCCAAACCTATCTCGGGTGACGGCCGTGCTCTACGATCTCTCCCTCCACATGGGTTACAGCTACGACGCGCCGGCCTCCGGCGCCCGCCACATCATGCGCCTGATGCCGCTGTCGCTCACCAATCGGCAGCGGCTGATCGCCGGCTCGATCACCATTTCGCCCTCGCCGGACGAGCAGTCGCATTTCGTCGATTTCTTCCATCACCCCACCACCTCCTTCCTGCTGCGCGCGCCGCACGAGACGCTCGACATTCGCATGCAGGCCCGGGTGCAGGTGGAAAGCCAGCCGATCGCCGCCGATTTCTCGCCGCTGCTTGCCGACCTGCCGGAGGAGATATCAGGCATGTGGTCGCTGGCGGCGGATTCGCCGCACCATTTCCTCGGTGACAGCCCGCGCCTCACCGAAGCGCGCGAGATCGCCGACTATGCGCGAAGCTGCGCCACGCCTGATCTGACGGCCATGCAGATCGCTCATGCGCTCTGCGCCCGCATCAACAAGGATTTCACCTACGACCCGGAGGCGACGACGGTGGACACCACGCCGCTCGAGGCGTTCAAGCTGAAGCGCGGCGTCTGCCAGGATTTCACCCATGTGATGATCCAGGCTCTCAGAAGCCTCGGCATTCCGGCCGGCTACGTCTCCGGCTTCCTGCGCACGATCCCGCCACCCGGCAAGGAACGGCTGGAAGGGGCGGACGCCATGCATGCCTGGGTGCGCATCTGGTGCGGCGAGACGATCGGCTGGATCGAACTGGACCCGACCAACAACATTCCCGCCGGCATGGACCACATCGTCGTCGCCTACGGCCGGGACTACTCCGATGTCGTCCCCGTCATCGGCGTCTTGAAGAGCTATGGCGGCCACCGCGCCGTCCAGGCGGTCGACGTCATTCCGCTGAAATAATCCCAAAATTGGAAAAATCCGACGATTCGTTAAAATTGTATTGACGCCGTAAGGACGGCGGAAAGGAGAGCGTGCCCAATATCACCTCGACAGGGCCTCCATACACGGGTGAACATGATGAGCACCTCCTTTTTGCATCCCTGCCTGCGTCGCATGCTTGGCGACCGTGGCGGTAATTTCGGTATAATGACGGCAATTGTACTGCCCGTCCTTTTTGGGGCTGCCGGCATGGCGATCCAGGTGGGCGATATATTGCTCTCGAAACAGCAGTTGCAGGAAGCCGCCGATTCGGCCGCGCTGGCAACCGCGACCGCCCTGGCAAACGGCACGATCCAAACCTCGCAGGCCGAAGCCTTTGCGCGGGATTTCGTGGCGGGGCAGATGGCGAATTACCTGCAAAGCGGAACCGATATCAAGAGCACGACGGCCGTCAATGTCCAGGCAACGACATCGGGCAAATCGACATCGTACCAGGTTACGGTTTCGCCGAGTTACGACTTCACGGTCAATCCGCTCATGCAGGCGGTTGGCTTCAAGACGCAGCATCTCTCGACCTCCGGCACGACGATCGGCGGTCACTCACAGACCCAGGGCTCCATCTCGATGTATCTCGCTCTCGATAAGTCGGGATCGATGGGAGAGAACACAGCGACTGTCAACGTGGCTTCGCCAACGGAACCCTACACCTACGACTGCAACCCCCACTTGAACGGAAATGGCACTAAGGTGGTCTACGACAAATGCACCGGCAGTCGCACGAATTATTACACCAAAATAGAGGCGCTGAAGCTCGCCGCCGGCAACCTCTTTGGTCAGCTCAATAGCGCCGATCCCAATGCCGAATATGTACGCACAGGCGCGGTATCTTACGATATCGTTCAATATCCAGCCAGCAGTCTCGCCTGGGGGACTGCCGGTGTCTCAAGCTATGTCAATGCGCTTCAGGCAAGTGGCGGCACGAACTCCAGCGGCGCAATGGCCACAGCCTACTCGTCTTTAACTGCCAAGAACGCGGCCGGGAACGACGCCGAAGACGCCGCCCACAAGCAGAAGAGCGGGCAGGTGCCCAAAAAATACATCGTCTTCATGACCGACGGCGATAATAATAACGACGCGTCTAACGGCCGCTCATACGACACGCTGACCAAGGCGACATGCGACACGGCGAAGTCCAAGGGCATCGAAATCTATACGATTGCCTTCATGGCACCCTCGGGCGGGCAGGCGCTGCTGCATTATTGCGCCTCCGATGACGCGCATTATTTCCAGGCGGAAAAGATGGAAGACCTGCTTGCCGCCTTCAAGGCGATCGGAGCGAAGGCTTCCGCGCAGCTGACGCGTCTGACGAACTGACGATCGGTCCCCTCGAAAAGCCGAACAAAAAGCCGCTCCGGAACAAACAGGAGCGGCTTTTCGTTATCGCTATCCCACCCATCTGATCGGGAAAAGCGATTGAAATCAACCCCTCGACCCCCGTGAATGTGAAGGTTTCGCAAATTTTTCGTTTGTCCAAATCCTTTGTTGCAAGTGCTTAGTAACGATGCATAAACTGTCGGCTGCGCAAGCGACAAATTGATTGAATCAGGCATAACATCCTGAAACAAAATTAAAATTGGCGAGACCTGACGATGAACACTGTTTCCAAGCCGATCATCCCCTCCCCCGCCCCTCGCAGTTCAAGGCCGGAAATTCTCGCTGAAGAAATCATTGAACGTCTGACCTACCGCATCGGCAAGGATGCCAAGGTGGCAAAGCCGCATGACTGGCTGACGGCGACGATCCTGGTGGTGCGCGACCGCATCATCGACAGGTGGATGGCGTCCACCCGCGAGGTTTATGCGACCGGCGCCAAGCGCGTCTATTATCTTTCACTCGAATTCCTGATCGGCCGCCTGATGCGCGACGCCGTCTCCAACCTTGGCCTGATGGAGGAGGTGCGCGATGCGCTCGCTTCGCTCGGCGTCGATGTCAACGTCATCGCCGGCCTGGAGCCGGATGCCGCACTCGGCAACGGCGGCCTCGGCCGCCTGGCTGCCTGTTTCATGGAGAGCATGGCGACGGTCGACGTTCCAGCCTATGGCTACGGCATCCGCTATGTCCACGGGCTCTTTCGCCAGCAGCTGGCCGACGGCTGGCAGGTCGAACTGCCGGAAAATTGGCTCGCCCATGGCAATCCCTGGGAATTCGAGCGCCGCGAAAGCTCCTATGAAATCGGCTTCGGCGGCGCCGTCGAATTCATCACCACCCATGACGACCAGCCACGCTACGTCTGGAAACCAGCCGAGCGCGTCATTGCCGCCGCCTTCGATACGCCGGCCGTCGGCTGGCGCGGCAAGCGCGTCAACACGCTGCGCCTCTGGTCGGCGCAACCGATCGATCCGATCCTGCTCGATGCCTTCAACGCCGGCGACCACATCGGCGCGCTCCGCGAAAGCAACAAGGCCGAAAGCCTGACGCGGGTTCTCTATCCTGCCGACGCCACCCCGGCCGGCCAAGAGTTGCGCCTACGCCAGGAATTCTTCTTCTCGTCGGCCTCGCTGCAGGACATACTGCGCCGCCATCTGCAGCAATATGACGACTTCACCTCGCTGCCGGACAAGGTGGCGATCCAGCTGAACGACACTCACCCCGCCGTCTCGGTCGCCGAACTCGTGCGCCTGCTCTGTGACGTACACGGGATGGATTTCGACCAGGCCTGGGAAATCACCCGCCATACCTTTTCCTACACCAACCACACGCTTCTGCCCGAAGCGCTGGAAAGCTGGGCGGTGCCGCTGTTCGAGCGCCTGCTGCCGCGTCACATGCAGATTATCTATGCGATCAATGCCAAAATCCTGATCGACGCTCGCAAGGGCAAGAATTTCTCCGATGCGGAAATCCGCTCGATCTCGCTGATCGATGAAAGTGGCGATCGCCGCGTGCGCATGGGCAACCTCGCTTTTGTCGGCTCGCATTCGATCAACGGCGTCTCGGCCCTGCACACCGACCTGATGAAGGTCACGGTCTTCGCCGACCTGCACAAGCTCTATCCCAACCGCATCAACAACAAGACCAACGGCATCACGCCGCGCCGCTGGCTGCAGCAGTGCAATCCCGGTCTCACCGGCCTGATCCGCGAAGCGATCGGCGACGAATTCCTCGATGATGCCGAGAAGCTGCGTGCGCTCGACGCGCATTCCTCCGATCCGGCTTTCCAGCAGAAATTCGCGGCGGTAAAGCGCGCCAACAAGGTGGCGCTCTCCAACCTCGTCGCCAGCCGCATGGGCGTGAAGCTCGATCCGTCGGCAATGTTCGACATCCAGATCAAGCGCATCCACGAGTACAAGCGCCAACTGCTGAACATCATCGAGGCCGTGGCGCTCTACGACCAAATCCGCTCGCATCCCGAGCTCGACTGGGTGCCGCGCGTGAAACTCTTCGCGGGCAAGGCGGCGCCGAGTTACTACAATGCCAAGCTCATCATCAAGCTGATCAACGACGTCTCCCGCACGATCAACAACGACCCGTCGGTGCGCGGCCTGCTGAAGATCGTCTTCGTCCCGAACTACAATGTCTCGCTCGCCGAAGTCATGGTTCCGGCCGCCGACCTTTCCGAGCAGATCTCGACCGCCGGCATGGAAGCATCCGGCACCGGCAACATGAAGTTCGGCCTGAACGGTGCGCTGACGATCGGCACGCTCGATGGCGCCAATGTCGAGATGCGCGACAATGTCGGCGAGGACAACATCGTCATCTTCGGCCTGAAGGCCGACGAAGTGTCGAAGGTCCGCAGCGATGGCCACAATCCCCGCGCCATCATCGAAGGATCGCGCGAACTCGCTCAGGCGCTCGCCGCCATCAGCTCCGGCGTCTTCTCGCCCGATGACCGCAACCGTTACACGGCGCTGATCGACGGCATCTATTCGCACGATTGGTTCATGGTCGCCGCCGATTTCGACGCCTATGCCCAGGCCCAGCGCGAGGTCGACCAGATCTGGACCAACCAGTCCGCCTGGTACACCAAGACGATCAACAATACGGCGCGGATGGGCTGGTTCTCTTCCGACCGTACGATCAGGCAATATGCAGACGAAATCTGGAGAGCCGGATGAAAACGCCGAAAACCATCCCTGAAGTAAAGCTTTCCTGGGAAATTTCGGCAGATGAAATCACGGCGATCCTTGCCGGCTCGCATTCCAATCCCTTTGCCGTCCTAGGTGTGCACCAGGCCGGCGACGTTTTCGTCGCCCGGTGCTTCATCCCGGGCGCGGAGGAGGTGACCGCCATGACGCTCGACGGCGGCGTCATCGGCGAACTGAAACAGCTCCATGCCGACGGCGTCTTCGCCGGCCCGGTTTCCCTTACCAAACTCCAGCCGGTGCGTTACCGCGCCCGGCGCGGCGATGCCGAATGGGCTGTCACCGATCCCTACAGTTTCGGTCCGGTGCTCGGACCGATGGATGATTATTTCGCCCGCGAAGGCTCCCATCTGCGGCTGTTCGACAAGATGGGCGCCCACCTTATCAAGCATGACGGCGCCCAAGGCATCCATTTCGCCGTCTGGGCGCCGAATGCGCAGCGCGTCTCCGTCGTCGGTGATTTCAATAATTGGGACGGCCGTCGCCACGTGATGCGCTTCCGCGCCGACAGCGGCATCTGGGAAATCTTTGCCCCTGATGTACCGATCGGCGTTGCCTACAAGTTCGAGATCCGCGGCAAGGACGGCGTATTGCTGCCGCTAAAGGCCGATCCCTTCGCGCGCCGCAGCGAGCTCCGGCCGAAGACCGCCTCTATCACCGCCGCCGAGCTGGAGCAGGAGTGGGAAGACGAAGCCCATCTGAAACACTGGCGCGAGACCGACAAGCGCCGGCAGCCGATCTCGATCTACGAGGTGCATGCCGCCTCCTGGCAGCGCCGGCAGGACGGCACGATGCTGTCCTGGGACGAGCTCGCCTCCAGCCTCATCCCCTATTGCGCCGACATGGGCTTCACCCATATCGAATTCCTGCCGATCACCGAGCATCCCTACGATCCCTCCTGGGGTTACCAGACGACCGGCCTTTACGCGCCGACCGCACGTTTCGGCGAGCCCGAGGGTTTTGCCCGTTTCGTCAACGGCTGCCACAAGGTCGGCATCGGCGTCATCCTCGACTGGGTGCCGGCGCATTTCCCGACCGACGAGCACGGCCTCGGCTGGTTCGACGGCACGGCTCTCTACGAGCACGAAGACCCGCGTAAGGGCTTCCATCCCGACTGGAGCACGGCGATCTACAATTTCGGCCGCACCGAGGTCGTTTCCTATCTCGTCAACAACGCGCTCTACTGGGCCGAAAAATTCCATCTCGACGGTCTGCGTGTCGATGCCGTCGCCTCGATGCTCTACCTTGATTATTCCCGCAAGCACGGCGAGTGGATCCCGAACGAATACGGTGGCAACGAGAACCTCGAAGCGGTCCGTTTTCTGCAGGATCTCAACATCCGCATCTATGGCAAAAATTCCAACGTGATGACCATCGCCGAGGAATCGACCTCCTGGCCGAAAGTCTCGCAGCCCGTTCATGAAGGCGGCCTCGGCTTTGGCTTCAAGTGGAACATGGGCTTCATGCACGACACGCTGAGCTACATGAGCCGCGATCCTATCTATCGCGGGCACCATCACAACGAGCTCACCTTCGGCCTGCTCTACGCCTATTCGGAAAATTTCGTCCTGCCGCTCTCGCATGACGAGGTTGTCCATGGAAAAGGCTCGCTGATCGCCAAGATGCCGGGCGACGACTGGCAGAAATTCGCCAATCTGCGCGCCTACTACGCTTATATGTGGGGCTATCCGGGCAAGAAGCTGCTGTTCATGGGCCAGGAATTCGCCCAATGGAGCGAGTGGAGCGAAGAGAAGGCACTCGACTGGAACCTGCTTCAGTATCGCATGCACGAGGGCATGCGGCGCCTGGTCCGCGATCTTAATTTCACCTATCGCAGCAAGCCGGCGCTGCATGCGCGTGACTGCGAGGGCGAAGGTTTCGAATGGCTGGTCGCCGACGACCACCAGAATTCCGTCTTTGCCTGGCTGCGCAAGGCGCCAGGCCAGAAGCCGGTCGCCGTCATCACCAATTTCACCCCCGTCTACCGCGAGAATTACTCGATCCGCCTGCCGTCCGCAGGGCGCTGGCGGGAAATCCTGAACACCGATGCCGACATCTACGGCGGCAGCGGCAAGGGCAATGGCGGGCGCGTGCAGGCCGTCGATGCCGGCGGCAACATCACCTGCTCGATTACCTTGCCGCCCTTGGCGACAATCATGCTTGAACCTGAAAATTAGTGACTGGTGGGAGGAGAAAATGGTAGAAAAGCGCGTTCAGCCACTTGCCCGCGATGCAATGGCTTATGTTCTGGCGGGCGGCAGGGGAAGCCGTCTCAAGGAACTCACCGACCGGCGTGCCAAGCCGGCCGTTTATTTCGGCGGCAAGGCCCGCATCATCGATTTCGCTTTGTCGAATGCCCTGAATTCCGGCATCCGCCGCATTGGCGTTGCCACGCAATACAAGGCGCATTCGCTGATCCGCCACATGCAGCGCGGCTGGAACTTCTTCCGCCCCGAGCGCAACGAAAGCTTCGATATTCTGCCGGCCAGCCAACGCGTCTCCGAGACGCAATGGTATGAAGGCACGGCCGACGCCGTCTATCAGAACATCGACATCATCCAGGATTACGGCGTCGAATACATGGTCATTCTTGCCGGCGACCACGTCTACAAGATGGACTATGAATGGATGCTGCAGCAGCACGTCGATTCCGGCGCCGACGTCACGATCGGGTGCCTGGAAGTACCGCGCATGGAAGCGGTCGGCTTCGGCGTCATGCATGTCAACGACAAGGACGAGATCATCGCCTTCGTCGAGAAACCGGCCGATCCGCCGCCCATTCCCGACAAGCCGGATTTCGCCCTCGCCTCGATGGGCATCTACGTCTTCCACACCAAGTTCCTGCTCGATGCGCTGCGCCGCGACGCCGCCGACCCGACGTCGAGCCGCGACTTCGGCAAGGACATCATCCCCTATATAGTCAACAACGGTAAGGCGGTCGCCCACCGCTTCGCCAAGTCCTGCGTCCGTTCCGATTTCGAGCACGAGCCCTACTGGCGCGACGTCGGCACGATCGACGCCTATTGGCAGGCCAATATCGACCTGACGGCGATCGTTCCAGAGCTCGACATCTACGACAAGTCTTGGCCGATCTGGACCTATGCCGAGATCACCCCACCGGCCAAATTCGTCCATGACGACGAAGATCGCCGCGGCTCGGCCACCTCCTCCGTTGTGTCTGGCGATTGCATCATCTCGGGCGCCATGCTCAACAACAGCCTGCTCTTCACCGGTGTCAGGGCGAACTCCTTCTCCAAGATGGAAGGAGCGGTCATTCTGCCGAACGTGAAGATCGGACGGCGCGCGCAGCTCAAGAATGTCGTGATCGACCATGGTGTTATTATTCCGGAAGGCCTGGTTGTCGGCGAGGATGCCGAGCTCGATGCCAAGCGCTTCCGGCGGACGGAAAGCGGCATCTGCCTGATCACGCAACCGATGATCGACAAGCTGGATATCTGACTTATGAAAGTTCTTTCGGTTTCGTCCGAAGTCTTCCCTTTAATCAAGACAGGGGGTCTGGCCGATGTGTCCGGCGCCCTGCCGATTACTCTGAAAGCTTTCGGGGTCGAGACCAAGACCCTTTTGCCCGGCTATCCCGCCGTCATGAAGGTCATTCGCGACGCCGTCGTCAGGCTCGAATTCCCCGACCTGCTCGGTGAGCGGGCGACCGTGCTCGAGGTTGAGCACGAGGGCCTCGATCTGCTCATCCTCGATGCGCCGGCCTATTACGACAGGCCGGGCGGGCCCTATCTCGATCCGCTCGGCAAGGACTATCCCGACAACTGGCGCCGTTTCGCCGCCCTGTCGCTTGCCGCCTCCGAGATCGCGGCCGGTCTGCTGCCCGGCTGGCGGCCGGATCTCGTCCACACCCACGACTGGCAGGCGGCGCTGACCTCGGTCTATATGCGTTACTACCCGACGCCGGAATTGCCGAGCGTTCTGACCATCCACAACATCGCCTTCCAGGGCCAGTTCGGTTCCGAGATCTTCCCCGGCCTGCGCCTGCCCGCCCATGCCTTCGCCACCGAAAGCATCGAATATTACGGCACTGTCGGCTTCCTCAAGGGCGGGCTGAAGACCGCCCATGCGATCACGACAGTCAGCCCCACCTATGCCGACGAGATCCTGACGTCGGAATTCGGCATGGGGCTCGAAGGCGTCATCGCCAGCCGCATCGACGATCTGCACGGCATCGTCAACGGCATCGACACCGATATCTGGAACCCGGCGACCGACCCTGTCGTCCACACCCATTACGGCCCGACGACGCTGAGGAACCGCGAGGAGAACCGTCGGTCGATCGCCGAATTCTTCGGTCTCGACAATGACGACGCCCCGATCTTCTGCGTCATCAGCCGTCTCACCTGGCAGAAGGGCATGGATGTCGTCGCCAACGTCGCCGACGAGATCGTCGCCATGGGCGGCAAGCTCGTTGTGCTCGGCTCCGGCGAAGCCGCGCTGGAAGGCGCGCTGCTCGCTTCCGCCAACCGTCACCCCGGTCGCATCGGCGTCTCGATTGGCTATAACGAGCCGATGTCGCACCTGATGCAGGCCGGCTGCGATGCGATCATCATCCCCTCGCGTTTTGAGCCCTGCGGCCTGACCCAGCTTTACGGCCTGCGCTACGGCTGCGTGCCGATCGTCGCCCGCACCGGCGGGTTGAACGACACCGTGATCGACGCCAATCATGCCGCACTTGCGGCGAAAGTGGCAACCGGCATACAATTTGCCCCCGTGACAGAAACGGGCATGCTACAGGCAATCCGCCGTGCGATGCATTTTTACCAGGACCGAAAACTCTGGACCCAATTGCAAAAGCAGGGCATGAAATCGGATGTCTCCTGGGAGAAGAGCGCCGAACGCTACGCTGCCCTCTATTCAAGCCTCGTCTCGAAAGGCATGTGACCTAAAATGATCAAGTCCGTCCCCACCACGCCCTATCTGGACCAGAAGCCCGGCACGTCGGGCCTGCGCAAGAAGGTTCCGGTTTTCCAGCAGCCGAACTATGCGGAGAACTTCATCCAGTCGATCTTCGATTCGCTGGAAGGCTATCAGGGCAAGTGCCTGGTCATCGGCGGCGACGGACGCTACTACAATCGCGAGGTCATCCAAAAGGCGGTCAAGATGGCCGCCGCCAATGGCTTCGGCAAGGTCATGGTCGGCAAGGGCGGTATCCTGTCGACGCCGGCCGCTTCCCACATCATTCGCAAATACAAGGCTTTCGGCGGCATCATCCTCTCCGCCAGCCACAATCCCGGCGGCCCGACCGAAGACTTCGGCATCAAATACAACATCAACAATGGCGGCCCGGCGCCGGAAAAGATCACCGACGCGATCTATGCGCGCTCCAAGACGATCGACAGCTACAAGATCGCCGATTTCGCCGATGTCAATCTCGACCGCATCGGCAAGGACGAGCTTCCCGGCGGCACGATCCTCTCGGTGATCGATCCGGTCGAGGACTATGCCGCGCTGATGGAAGAACTGTTCGATTTCGGCGCCATCCGCAACCTGATCAGCCTCGGCTTCCGCATTGCTTTCGATGGGATGAGCGCCGTTACCGGCCCCTATGCCAAGGAAATCTTCGAGAATCGTCTTGGCGCTCCCTCGGGCTCGGTGCGTAACTTCATGCCGCTTCCGGATTTCGGCGGCCATCATCCGGACCCGAACCCGGTTCACTGCAAGGAACTCTTCGATGAGATGATGGGCGATGACGCGCCCGATTTCGGCGCCGCCTCCGACGGCGACGGCGACCGCAACCTGATCATCGGCCGGGGCATCTTCGTCACACCTTCCGATAGCCTGGCGATCCTTGCCGCAAACGCCAATCTCGCTCCCGGCTATTCCGGCGGCCTCGCCGGCATCGCCCGCTCGATGCCGACATCCGGTGCGGCCGACCGCGTCGCCGAAAAGCGCGGCATCGGCATGTATGAAACGCCGACCGGCTGGAAGTTCTTCGGCAACCTGCTCGACGCCGGCATGGCGACGATCTGCGGCGAGGAAAGCTCCGGCACGGGTTCCAATCACGTCCGCGAAAAGGATGGCCTCTGGGCCGTGCTTCTATGGCTGAACATTCTTGCCGTGCGCGGCGAGAGCGTCGCCGATATCGTCACCCAGCACTGGCAGACCTATGGCCGCAATTATTATTCGCGACATGATTACGAAGGCCTCGACACCGATGCGGCGAACGGCCTGGTGGACAATCTTCGCAGCCAACTGTCCACCCTGCCCGGCAAGAGCTTCGGCAACCTGAAGGTCGAGAAGGCCGACGACTTCGCCTATCACGATCCGATCGACAAGTCGGTGAGCGAACATCAAGGTATCCGTGTGCTCTTCGAGGGCGGCTCCCGCGTCGTCTTCCGCTTGTCCGGCACCGGCACGTCTGGCGCAACCTTGCGTGTCTATATCGAGCGTTACGAGCCGGATTCGACTCGCCATAACATCGAAACGCAGGAAGCGCTCGCCGATTTGATCGCGGCCGCCGAAAGCATTGCCAGCATTCGGGAACGCACGGGACGCGATGCGCCAACCGTGATCACCTGATCCGGGGGAAACATGCGGGGAAGCAGTTCGGCGCGAGCCGGCGCGATCGTCTTCGAGACCGGCGTCGAATTTGCCGTGTGGTCGCATCATGCCGCACAGATCGAACTCTGCCTCTTCGAGGGTGACGGCAACAGGGAATTCGCGCGCCTGCCAATGGCGCGCGACAGTAACTACTTCCATCATCTGTTTGTCGACGGACTGAAGCAGGGCGCGCGCTACGGCTATCGCGCCGATGGTATCTATGCACCTGATAACGGCCTTTGGTACGATCCTTCCAAACTGCTGATCGATCCCTACGCCAAGGAGATCGATAGGCCGTTCCGCTACGATCCACGCCTCGGCATCTATGGCGAGGACAGCCAGGATCTGATGCCGAAGGCGATCGTCACCACCGATACCCCAGCCGCGATCAGCAAGCCGCTCTTCAAGCCGGGCGGTTTTATCTATGAGGTGGCGGTGCGGCCCTTCACCATTCTTCATCCCGACGTGCCGGAGGCTCAGCGCGGCACGGTCGCAGCGCTTGCCCATCCCTCCGTCGTCGCGCACCTGAAGCGGATCGGCGTCGATGCCGTCGAACTGATGCCGATCACTGCCTGGATCGACGAACGCCACCTGCCGCCACTCGGCCTCACCAACGGCTGGGGCTACAATCCCGTCGCCTTCATGGCGCTCGATCCGCGGCTCGTCCCCGGCGGCATGACGGAATTGCGCGAGACGGTCGCGACCCTCCATGCCGAAGGTATCGCCGTCATCCTCGACCTCGTCTTCAACCATACCGGCGAGAGCGACCGGTACGGCGCGACGCTGTCGCTGCGCGGCCTCGACAACCTGCATTATTATCGCCACGCCCAGAATTGGCCGAGCGAACTCGTCAACGACACAGGCACCGGCAACACGATCGCCTGCGATCATCCCGAGGTCCGCCGTCTCGTCATCGACAGCCTGCGCCATTTTGTGCTCAATGCCGGGGTCGACGGTTTTCGCTTCGATCTGGCCCCAGTGCTCGGCCGCACCGCGACAGGCTTCGAGCGCGACGGGGGAACATTGGCCGCGATCCTCTCCGACGATGTGCTTGCCGACCGCATCATGATCGCCGAGCCCTGGGATATCGGCCCGGGCGGTTACCAGCTCGGCAATTTCCCAACGCCCTTCGTCGAATGGAACGACCGGGTTCGCGACGACCTGCGCTGCTACTGGCGCGGCGACGATTGGAAGACCGGCGCCCTGGCAACCGCACTCGCCGGCTCCTCCGACATCTTCTCCCGCAACGACGGCAAGGAAACGCGCAGTGTCAATTTCCTCGCCGCCCATGACGGCTTCACGCTGATCGATCTCGTCTCCTACGCCGGAAAGCATAACGACGCCAACGGCGAACACAATCGCGACGGCCATAACGAGAACCACTCCTGGAACAACGGCGTCGAGGGGGAAACCGTCTATCCGACGATCCGCAAGCGTCGCCGCGACGATGTGATGGCGCTGATATCAACCCTCTTTGCCACCCGCGGCAGCCTCATGCTGACAGCGGGCGACGAGGGCGGCCGCAGCCAGCGCGGCAACAACAACGCCTATTGCCAGGACAACGAGATCACCTGGCTGGACTGGGAGGCGTTGGACGGGGATCTCATCGCCCACACCGCCTTCGTTGCAGAGCTGCGCCGCCGCTTCACCGTCTTCTCCGAAACGGGTTTCCTGTCAGGAAACGGCGATATCGAATGGATTTCGCTCTCCGGCGAACCGATGACCGTCGCCGAATGGGAGACGCCGTCGCTGTCCATCCTCGGCATGCTGCTGACGACCGGGGACCGCTCCGCACGCGGCAGGCAGACCCGGCTTGGCGTGCTTTTCAACCGCTCGCAGAGCCGCCAATTTTTCACGCTGCCTTCCCGGGGCGAACCGGGCTGGCGCCAGTTGACGCGGGATGGAACGAAGAAAGCCGGCAATGGTGCAGCCGTCGAGCCACGCTCCGTCGCCTTTTTCGTAGAAAATTGACCGCCTGCCCTCGCTTGCGCAAATCCTTGTCGCAATCGTCACAAATGCACGATAAGGCTTTGCCGCGGCGGCTTGTTTCACGAGGAATTCATGGTCACGGAAATTTCACTCTCCGACGTGCGGGGATTGATCGGCATGGAAACGGGCCTATCGGATTGGATCACCGTCGACCAGTCGATGATCGACGCTTTCGCGGCGGCGACTGACGACCATCAATTCATCCACGTTGATCCCGCGCGCGCGGCCGCCGAGAGCCCCTTCGGCGGCACCATCGCCCACGGCTTCCTGACACTGTCTCTGCTGTCGACGATGAACTACAACTGCCTGCCGAAAGTGCGCGAGCAGACCATGGGCATCAACTACGGCTTCGAGCGCGTCCGCTTCATGACGCCGGTGAAGAGTGGCGCCCGCGTCCGCGGCCGCTTCCTGCTCTCCGACGCCCGCTTCCGCGGCGCCGGCATGCTGATGACCACTTATGATGTCACAATCGAGATCGAAAACGAGAAGAAGCCGGCGTTGACGGCAAAATGGATCACTATCATCCAATTCGACCCGAAGGACCGTCCTGAGGACGTTTGAGCAAAACTGCTTTTGCTACTCGGCCGAATTGAACACGGCTTCGAGAGCATGTCCGTCGGGATCGATGACGAACGCCGCGTAATAGTGCTCGCCGTAATGGGATCGCAGGCCGGGAGGGCCATTATCACTGCCGCCATGCGCGATTGCTGCCGCATAAAACCGATCGACCGCCTGGCGGCTCGGAGCGGCAAACGCCAGATGAAAGCCCGGACCGGGCGGCCGCTGGCCATCCGGCCGATGCTTGATCGCCAATTTGTCCCCGCCGCCGGGATTGCCGTAGCCGATTGCCTGCCCTGTTTCCCCCGGCCTGATATCGTCCCAGACCCTGATATAACCGAGCGCCGCAAGGGCGGCATCGTAAAACGCCGCCGACCGTTCGATGTCGGAAACGCCGAGGGAGGCATGGTGCAGCATTTGCTTACCCCGTGAACGAGCGCACGCACACGATTTAATGAGACTCAGTGCCCCGCGTCTTCAGCCGCCTCGTTCAACAGCCCGAAGACATAATCCGAAAACGACCGCCAGCACTCCACCCGGAACGTGTCTTCTTCCGTACGCAAAAGCACGATCTCCGCCTTGCCGAGGATCGTACGCGATGCGGCTCCGACCGGGAAGGAAGCAAGCGACAGATCCTGCGGGCAACCAGCCGAAAGCGTCGCCTCCGCACCCGGTCCCGAGACGATGATCCCGATATTGCGGTGGGACACGTCGGTCGCCGAATGCAGCGCACCGGCACTGGAAAATGCCGCCATCAGGTCGGTGCCATTCTCGTCGATCACCAGCCATTCGTCCGGCCCGAGCCAGAGCGCCGATCGGGCGCCGGCCCGGCCGGATGTTTTCGGGGCGGCCGGCAGAGACAGGCCGAGAGCAGCGGAAAGTGCTGCGAGCGATTCTGCCGGCGCACGTAGCGCCACCCGGCTGGCAGTGGGTGCGGTCGTCAGCCGCACCGTTGCGGAGCCACCGAAACGGCCGGCAAGCGCCGGCTTGCGAATTGCGACATCAGCCATGGATGCGGCCACCTTCCTTGTCAAAGAATACCAGATCCGTCACTTCGACGGCGATCGTCCGGTCCGGCATCGGCACAAAGAGTGTCTCGCCTATCCGCGCCCTGCCGCCGGCGACCAGCGCGAAGGCGATCGACCTGTCGCAATTGTCCGACCAATAGGCTGATGTGACGTGGCCGAGCATGGTCATCGGCTTCGGCTCGTTCGGGCTCGCGACGATCTGCGCGCCTTCTTCCAGCACCAGCTTCGGGTCCTTGGTGACGAGGCCGACGAGCTGCTTGCGCCCGTCCTTGACAAGATCCGGCCGTTTCAACCCGCGAATGCCGACGAAATCCGTCTTTTTCTTCGAAACCGCCCAGGAAAGTCCGGCGTCATCGGGTGTCACGGTCCCATCCGTATCCTGTCCGACGATGATGTAGCCCTTCTCGGCGCGAAGAACGTGCATCGTCTCCGTGCCGTAGACGCAGGCGCCGAGCGGTTCGGCGTTGGCCCAGACCGCTTCGAGCACCGACTGGCCGTAATCGGCCGGCACGTTGATTTCGAAGCCGGTTTCGCCGGTGAAAGAGACACGGAAGAGGCGCGCCGGTACCCCGCAGACCGTGCACTCGGCAACGCTCATATGCGAGAAAGCCTCGTTCGAAAGATCGAGCCCTTCGACCAGCGGCGCGACGATCTCACGCGCCTTCGGCCCCTGCACGGCGATGACAGCCCATTGTTCGGTTACCGAGGTCAACCAGACCTTCAGATGCGGGAATTCCGTCTGCAGGTAATCTTCCATGTGGTGGAGAACGCGCGGCGCGCCGCCGGTCGTCGTCGTCACATGGAAACGGTCGTCCGCCAGGCGTCCGACAACGCCGTCGTCATAAACGAAACCATCTTCGCGGGTCATGATGCCGTAGCGGGCCTTGCCGGGCTTCAGCGTGTCCCAGGCATTGGTGTAGATGAGATTGAGGAATTCCGCTGCATCCGGCCCCACCACCTCGATCTTGCCGAGCGTCGATGCATCGAAGATACCGGCCGCCTCGCGTGCCGTCCGGCATTCGCGAGAGACCGCCTGGTGCATGGTCTCGCCGGCCTGCGGATAGAACCAGGCACGCTTCCAGTTGCCGACATCCTCGAAGACCGCCCCATGGGCTTCCTCCCAGTCGTGCAGCGGCGTCTTGCGTGTTGGATCGAACAGCTCTCCGCGCGAATGGCCGACCAGCGTACCATAGGTGACCGGCGTATAGGGCGCACGGAAAGTGGTGAGCCCGACCTGCGGGATTTCCTTGCCGAGCATCTCGGCGGCAATCGCCAGGCCATGCATGTTGGAGAGCTTGCCCTGGTCCGAGGCCATGCCGTTGGTCGTGAAACGTTTGATATGCTCGATCGAATGCATGCCCTCGCGCACGGCAAGGCGGATATCCTTGGCACAGACATCGTGCTGGAAATCGATGAAGGCCTTGGCGTTGGTTTTCGGTCCCGCGCCTTCGGCGGCGCCGATCATGCCGCCCGTCCAGTCATAGGCTTGCTCGGCCGAAATTGCGATCTTCTCGCCGCTGCTTTTGCCGGTGGCCTGCGCCATCAGTTCGCCGGCGGCAAGCGATTCCTCGATCGTCCGCTGCAGGTCGTCGGTGCCGTTGCAGGCACCGACCGAGAGGCAGTCCTGGGCATAGCAGCCGGGGAGGAAACGCTGGCTTTCGGCATCGAAGGCCACTTTGCCGCGCGACTGCGAGAACAAATGCACGGACGGCGTCCAGCCGGCCGAAACCAAGAGCGCATCGACCGCGATCTTGCGCGGCGAACCGCCACCGTTGCGTGCTACCGTCATCGATGAGATCCGTAGCCGCCCCGACGTATTGACGACCGATTGGCCGGCCAGAACATCGATGCCGAGTGCACGCGCCTCTTCCAGCACCGCTGCTCCCGGCGCCTGCCTGCTGTCAACGATGGCGGCGATCGAAACACCTGATCGTTTCAGATCGAAGGCCGCCTCGTAGGCCGAGTCATGCGCCGTGTAGATGCCGACCTTGGTCCCGACGGCGACGCCGTAATGATTGAGATACATCCGTCCTGCCGAGGCCAGCATGATGCCCGGCCGGTCGTTGTTCGGAAATACCATGTGCCGTTCGATCGCGCCGGTGGCGAGGATCACCCGCTTGGCCCGAACCTGCCACAACCGCTCGCGCGGCAGATCGCGGGAAGGTTTGGCGATATGATCGGTGACGCGCTCTGCAAGACCGACGAAATTGTGATTGTAGTAACCGAAGGCGGTCGTGCGGACCAGCACTTCGACATTGTCCATCGCCTTCAGCCGCGCCACTGCCGTCTGGGCCCAGCTATGCCCGTCCTGTCCGTCGATCGTCACGCCGATATCGTAGCGCAACGCCCCGCCGGCTTCCGCCTGCTCGTCGCAAAGGATCACCCGGGCACCGGTCTCGGCCGCGGCCAGCGCTGCCGAAAGCCCGGCAACGCCGGAGCCGACCACCAGCACATCGCAATGGGCATAGCGGCTGGCATAATGGTCTGGATCCTCCTCCGTCGGTGCGACGCCGAGGCCGGCGGCGCGGCGGATGAGCGGTTCGTAGACGTGTTTCCAGGCGGCGCGTGGCCACATGAAGGTCTTGTAGTAGAAACCGGCGGCAAAGAACGGCGACATCAGATTGTTGACAGCGCCGACATCGAAGGCAAGCGAGGGCCAGCGGTTCTGCGAGCTGACGATCATGCCGTCGAAGACTTCCTGCACGGTGGCGCGTACGTTCGGCTGCTTGCGCGCCGTATCGCGGGAAACGTCGATCAGCGCATTCGGCTCCTCGGCTCCCGCCGACAGAATACCGCGAGCCCGGTGATATTTGAACGAGCGGCCGATCAGATGCACGCCATTGGCAATCAGCGCCGAGGCGACGGTATCCCCTTCGAGCGCCGTATAGCTCTTGCCGTCGAAGCTGAAGCGCGCAGTTTTGGCCGGCGTCAGGCGCCCCTTGCCGGCGATACGGTTCACGCCGCTCATTGCGCCTCTCCTTCCAGGGCTTCATAAGTCTCGACAGGCGCGTGCTTCTCGGCAGCAGCGCCGACCACAGGCTTCGGCTCACCGGCCTTATAGGTCATGAGGAACTTGTCGCTTACCGTATCGCGGACTGCATTGAAGAAACGTCCGCAGCCATGGATGTGCCGCCAGCGTTCGAATATCAGCCCCTTTGGATTGTCGCGCAGAAAGAAATAGGCTTCGAATTCCGCGTCCGAGATCGAGGCAATATCTGCGGGCCGCGCAATATGCGCGTCACCCGCGCCGCGGAATTCGAGCTCGGAGCGCTCTTCCTGGCAGTAAGGGCAATGGATCAGCAGCATGTAGGATTTCCTTCTCCTCCACTTCTCCCCAGCGGGGAGAAGGTGCCTGAAAGACAGATGAGGGGGTGAGCGACGAATGGAGCGAGCGTTAGCACGAAAACACCCATCGTCAGTGCGCCACCGCCGCCGCAGCAGCCTCGTCGATCAGCCGGCCGCTACGGAAACGTTCCAGCGTCAGGCCGGCGTTGAACTTATGCGGTTCGTCGCGGGCGATCAGATGGGCGAAGAGATTGGCCGAACCCGGCGTCGCCTTGAAGCCGCCGGTGCCCCAGCCGCAATTGACGTAGAGCCCGGGAACCGGCGTCTTCGACTGGATCGCCGAACGGTCCGGCGTATTGTCGACGATGCCGCCCCATTGCCGCATCATCTTGACGCGCCGGAACATCGGGAAGAGTTCGCAGATGGCGTCGAGCGTGTGCGTGATGATCTGCAGCCCGCCGGTCTGGGAATAGGAATTGTACTGGTCGGTTCCGGCGCCGATGACGAGCTCTCCCTTGTCGGACTGGGAGATATAGGCATGCACCGTGTTCGACATGACGACGCAGGGAAAGATCGGCTTCAGCGGTTCGGAAACCAGCGCCTGCAGCGGGCTCGATTGCAGCGGCACGCGCACGCCAGCCATCTGCATGACGGTGGTCGTATGGCCGGCTGCCGACACCGCCACCTTCCTGGCGCCGATGAAGCCACGCGAGGTCTCGACCCCGGTCACCCGTCCATCTGCGCCGCGCCGGATGCCGGTCACTTCGCAATTCTGAATGATGTGCGCACCGCGGTCTGAGGCGGCCCGCGCATAACCCCACGCAACCGCGTCGTGCCGCGCCGTACCGCCGCGCCGCTGCAGTGCCGCCCCGTTGATCGGGTAGCGCGCGCTGGCCGAGATATCGAGCGGCGGACAATAGGCCTTCGCCTGTTCCGGCGTCAGCCATTCATTGTCGATGCCATAGAGCCGGTTTGCATGGATATGCCGCTTGAAGGACTGCTGATCGTGAATATTGTGCGAGAGCATCATCACGCCACGCGGCGAATACATCACATTGTAGTTGAGCTCCTGGGAAAGCCCCTCCCAGAGCTTCATCGAATGCTCGTAGATGTGCATGCTCTCTTCGTAGAGATAGTTCGAGCGGATGATGGTCGTGTTGCGCCCGGTATTGCCGCCGCCGAGCCAGCCCTTCTCGATCACCGCCACATTGGTGATGCCGTGCTCCTTGGCGAGATAGTAGGCAGCACCCAGCCCGTGGCCGCCGGCGCCGATGATGACGACGTCGTATTCGGCGCGCGGCTCCGGTGACGTCCACTGCTTCTCCCAGCCCCTGTGGCCGCGAAGGGCCTCCCGTGCCACGGCAAAAACCGAATATTTCCGCATCCGCCTTCTTCTCCTTCGGGAAAGGGCTTGTTTTCCGCGCTCATACAAATCGCAAATCCAAATGCGGCACAACGGTTCTTTTGCGACGCGCGAGAGCTTTGGTTTCGACACGCTGAAGAGAATGCCGCTTCAGACGGATGGCGTCGGAGTTTGAATTTCCGCTTTGCAGCCCGCCGGTCCGCTCACCCAAGAGGGTTAGAAGACAAGCAATTGCTA
This sequence comes from Rhizobium sp. WSM4643, assembly GCF_025152745.1. Lineage (NCBI taxonomy): Bacteria > Pseudomonadati > Pseudomonadota > Alphaproteobacteria > Hyphomicrobiales > Rhizobiaceae > Rhizobium > Rhizobium sp. WSM4643. The sequence continues at coordinate 3,825,580 of NZ_CP104040.1, forward strand.
AAATGTTAACAATCACATGTTGTGGGGTATGTGTATCATGTGGGGTTGGCGCTCAGTATCAGTCGCGACGCTTTGCATCGCGTTAAGCAGCGCGTGGCCGGCACCCGCCGCCGAGCCGGTCGGCCAGGCTGTCGTCATCAAGACAGAGGTGACGGGACAGAGCGGTCCTATCGAGGTCGACACCAGCGTTCATCGCAACGAGCGCATCAAGACATCGCAATCGGGGCTTGGCCAGTTCCTGTTTCGTGACGGCACAAAGCTCGCCGTCGGCTGGGGTTCGTCGGTCGTCATCGACAAATATGTCTTCGATGATTCCCAATCGGTCAAGAAACTGACCATCAGGGCGGCAAAGGGCACATTTCGCTGGGTCAGCGGCAGTTCCAACTCCTCGGCCTACCAGATCCTGACGCCGGCCGGCACGATTGGCGTACGCGGCACCGCTTTCGATTTCTACGTCGGCCCTGACGGCACGACCGCCGTCGTGCTGCTGAATGGTGCTGCCCGTTTCTGCGGTCCGGGCGGCTGCCGGCAGTTGCAGCAGCGCTGCGATTGCGTGGTGGCCAAGCCGAACGGCAATATGTCGGCGGCGCGCCGGGTCGATCCGAGCATCTTCGCGACGCTCGGAAATGAGCGCGCCCTGCCCTTCCTCTCCGGCAATCAGCGGCTTGCGGGCGGCATCGGCATGCTCGGCGGCTGCAATATGGCCTCCGTCGCGCCGGAAAGAAAGGACAGAAACCGGCCTCCGTCTCCGGCTTCGCCCGTGCCGCAGAGGCAGGATCCGCCGCAGAAACAGGCCGAGCCGCAGAAGGAGCGGCCGACAAAGCCTGACACGCCGCATCACGACGAACCGGATAAACCCGACAAGCATGATGGCCGCGGCCGGCATGAACATCACGATCAGCATGATGATCACGACTATCACGATCAAGGGCATCATCGCGATCACGATCACGATAGAGATCGCGATCGTGATGGGGACAGGAACCACGACAGGGGCCGGAATTTCAATCGCAACCGCTGATGCCGTTAATCGGCGACGCTCTTCTCGAATCCATCAGGCACCTCGCGGAAGTGATCGCTTCTGCCGGATATCCGCCGGTAGAATTCCGCCAGACCGCCGATCACTTTCGCCGCCCTGAGCTTTGCCGTGCCGATAAGCTTGCGCGTGTTTTTCGAATGCGAATGCAGCGCCTGCGTCAGCTGCTCGTGAACGACCGCAAGCGCGGCGAACTCCGCAGAGGCTGCAACGCGTTCGTCGCCGACGACGGCGAGAATCTGCGTTCGGCTGCTCTTCCCCTTGAGCGGAATGGCGCCGGCCTCGATCAGCGCCATTCCCTGCACCGATCTCGCCGTGCTGTCTGATATCAGAATATCGAAACCGACCTCTTTGCAGCATGATTCCAGCCGCGCCGCAATGTTGACGGCATCGCCGACGGCCGAATAGTTGAAGCGCGTCTTGGCGCCCATATTGCCGACGCAGGCAAGGCCGGTATGGATGCCAATGCCGATCCCGACCTCTTGTCCGGATCCGAAGCCGAAAGCGTCGCCGGCGTTCAGTTCGGCCAGCGTTTCGCGCATGGCGAGCGCTGCGCGAACGGCCTTGGTTTCATGATCCGCCACATCGACGGGTGCATTCCAGAACGCCATGATCGAATCGCCGATAAACTTGTCGAGCGTGCCTTCATTGGCTACTACATGGCGGCTCAGCGCATCGAGCAACGTATTCAGGAATGCGACCACGGCAGTCGGCGCCAGCCGCTCGCTGATCTCGGTGAAGCTCCTGACATCGACGAACATGACCGTCAGCTCGCGATCGTCTCCGCCGAGGCGCAACGCGTCGCGGGAATGCTCGATGCGATGGAGCAGCGACGGGGAAAGATAATGCCCGAAGGCACGCCGCACCTCGCGCCGCTCTCTATCGATTACCAGGATCCGGAACGAGGTCGAGGCGAAATGGGTGATCGACCCGCTGATGATCGGAGCCAGCGGATCGAGGAGAAGCCCCGCATAAAGAAACGAAAGCCAAGACGCCACCAGCGCCATGGCCGTGATCAGCAGGCCGCAGGCCAGCGCGACGGCGGGACTGACGAAGGTCGTCACCCCGACGAGCAGGCATCCAAGCACGGCGATCATCAGGATTTCCAGACCGTCCGCCCAGTCGGGCCGCGAGAGAAAGCGGCCGGAGAGGATCTGCTCGACGGCCTGTGCATGCAGCGAAACGCCTGGAACGTTCTCGCCGAGCGCGGTGACGCGGATGTCCTGCAGGCCGGCCGCCGATGTCCCGACGAAGACGATGCTGCCATCGATGGCGGCGGCGACATCTGGAGAGACCCCTTCGGCCGCAAGCACCTGCCTGGCGGATATATAACGCTCCGCCCGGTCGGGGGTGACATAGAGCCAGAGCTCGCCCGCCGCGGTTAGCGGCACGACGAAATCCCCGATCTTTACCGATGTCATGATGCCGGCGCGATCGGGCGCGCCTGATAGCACATAAGTCGATGCCCCTTGTGCGACACGCAGCGCCTCGATCGCGAGATTCGGATAGAGCTGCTCACCGTCGGTCAGGAACAGAGGGACCGCCCGTACCACCGGCGAGGGATTGCCGGGATTGAGGCTGATGTGGCCGAGTCCCGCCGCGTTGGTCTCCAATTGCGGCCGCAGCGGCGTCGAGGCACCGAGATAGGGCGGAGCCGAAACCGGGCTTTCGCCTGTAAAGGCAAAGCCCGCCTTCACCGGCGGCCGGTAATTGCCTTCATTGGAAAGGCCGAAGCCGAGTATGACGGGTTTTTCGGCAATCGATCGAGCGAATATCTCGTCGTTGTCGGGCAGTTTCTCGGCAAGCGCAGGGTCTATCCCCGCGACCTCGCGGACAACGTTGCGCGGTGACAGCCGGTCCGGCTCGGCGAAAAGAATATCGAAGGCGATGGCCGAGGCGCCCATCTCCGAAAGCCGGTTCACCAGCAAGGCCATCCGGTCGCGCGGCCAGGGCCATTGGCCGAATTCGTGCAGCGAGGCCTCGTCGATGTCGATCACGCGGACCGGCATTGGCTCGAAGGTTCTGGGAACCAGCCGCTGATACTCGTCGAAGGTCACGCCGCGGATCAACTTGAAGATCCCGGGATCACTTGCTCGAAGGATCGTCAGCGCAGTCACGATCGCCAGGCCGAGAACGACACCGATTTGCTGCGCGCGCGTCATGATCTCACCGGGTGTCCCCTCCCACGGCCGGCAGGGCGATCCGCACCTGCCGGCAGACAAGCTACGCCGCTTTCCTCCCAAACGCCATTCGCAGATGCATCCCGGGCGGTCTCTTTTCAGCCTCCCGCATTTCGTTTTCCGGGGACCGGCAGGGAACCGTCTTCAATACGGCCACGCCTCCGGATTTCGCCGGGCTTTTGCCTGGATGAAAAGGCTTCAACCTTGCCCGGCGCGCGGTGAAATGCTCTTGTAACGATCGATAATCGAATGCTCTTTCGAGAAGGGTGAAGGTCGCCGTGATTTCCGAATCCGCCCCACGCCGAAGCGGCTACTGGCTGATTATCGTCGTGCTGGCAATGCTCGCCGGGCTGCCGCTTGCCGTCTGGCTTGATATCAGCGATCTCTCGGGCAACACCCTACGGCGCCAGGCCGGTGACATGAGCTCGCTGATATCGAGCATCCGCTCCTATTATTCCACGAATGTCGTGGGGCGCGTTCTCGCCGCCCATGCCAGCGGCGCGACCGAGGGCACGGTGGTCTCCCACAACTATGCGAATATATCAGGCGCCATCCCGCTGCCGGCCACGCTTTCCCTGGAGCTCGGCGACGTCATCAAGGAGCAGCAGGCCAATATCACCTATCGTTTCGTCTCCGACCTGCCGTTCAGAAGCCGCGCGTCCCACGAGCTCGACGACTTCGAGAAAAAAGCGCTCGCCGCGTTGCGCGCCAATCCGCAGCAGACCCTGAACGAGCTCACCCGCGTCGGATTGACCGATACCTTGCGGTTCATCACCCCCGTCGTTATGGGCCAGGCCTGTGTTGCCTGCCATAATACCCACCCCGAAAGCCCGAAGACCGATTGGAAGGTGGGCGACGTGCGCGGCATTCAGGAAGTCATCATCAGGCAGCCCTACGCTAGCAACGTCTTCGCCTTCAAATACCTGCTCTGCTATTTTCTTTTCGTCGCCGTCATCGGCATCAGCTTCATTGTGCTCCAGCGGCAGCAGACGCGCGCGATCCACAGCGCCAACCAAGATCTGGAAGCGGCGAACGAATTCCTCGCCAGCGTTTCGATGAAGATTTCGCGCTATCTCTCGCCGCAGATCTACAAGAGCATCTTCTCCGGCCAGAAGGACGTGGTGGTCCATACAGAGCGCAAGCGCCTGACGATTTTCTTCTCCGACATCAAGGACTTCACGGCGACGACCGAGCGCCTGCAACCGGAAGCCCTGACGGAGATGCTCAACGAATATCTGACCGAGATGTCGAACATTGCCCTGGAGCATGGCGGCACGGTGGACAAGTTCATCGGCGACGCGATGCTGGTCTTCTTCGGCGATCCCGACACCAGAGGCCCCGAAGAGGATGCGAAAGCATGTCTGCGCATGGCCGTCGACATGCAGCGCCGTCTCGGCGAACTCAAGGACAGATGGCGCAGAAACGGCACCGAAGAGCCTTTCGTCGTCCGCATGGGTGTAAACAGCGGCTATTGCAACGTCGGCAATTTCGGCAGCAACGACCGCATGGACTACACGATCATCGGGGCGGAGGCCAATCTCGCAGCCCGGCTGCAATCGATCGCCCAGGGAGGAGAGATCGTCATCAGCTACGAAACCTACGCGCTGGTGAACGAAATCGTCGACGCCCATCCCCTGCCGCCGATCACCATGAAGGGCATACAGCGCGAGATCGTGCCCTATGCGGTGGATGGGTTGACGCTCGGTGCGGACCACAAAAGCCGAGTTCTCAGCGAGCACCTCTCGGGCCTTGACCTGCATTTGGATATGAGCCGGCTGGAGCCTGCCGATCGCCTCCGAGTGAGGACGGCTCTCAAGGAGGCGATCGCCGCGCTGGACGAAACCCTGCCCGAAACCGCCGGATCGTGACCGGATATCGGGCAAGCATGATTTTTCCGTGCGCCTCCCATCTCCATCTGGACTTCCCGTGCCCAATCTGCTATCCCGCATCACCAATCGCAAGGCTGCGGCCGCGCGAACGTTATTGTTTTGCCTCTGGCCGCTGCGCCGCCTCCGGCATCAACCAACCAAAGGAACGTGATTCTCGTGCAGGTACTTGTCCGCGATAACAATGTTGATCAGGCTCTCCGCGCTCTCAAGAAGAAGATGCAGCGCGAAGGCATTTTCCGCGAAATGAAGATGCGCGACTACTACGAGAAGCCGTCGCAGAAGCGTGCTCGCGAAAAGGCCGAGGCTGTTCGCCGTGTTCGCAAGCTGGCCCGTAAGCGCGCTCAGCGCGAGGGTCTGGTTGCAGCGCGCTGAGCATTTCCGTCGTTTTTTCGACGTTTTCAGATGCATTGTGGCGGGGGCGATGGGTTCGCCGCCGCCTTTTTTAGTTTGCCGCTGAGGATTGCATATCCGCGCACCGGATATGCCGCATGGGGAAAGCGAGCCGAATGGCTGTCAACATCTTCAAACCGTCCCGCGCTTTGCGCTTGCAGAAAATGGCATTCCTGCCCGCTTTGGCGCTGGCAGCAATGTTCGGGCTCGCCGGCTGCGAGACGACCAATACCTCGGATGCCGTGATTAGCATCGATAAGGCGCAGGGTTCGGAAGAGAACATCGCCTCGCTGACGGCGGTCATCAACGCCAATCCGAGGGATCCCGAAGGTTACAACGTCCGTGGTTCCGCCTATGGTCGCGCTGGCCAGTTCCGCCCGGCGCTGAACGATTTCAACACGGCGCTGCAGATCAATCCGCGGTTTTTCCAGGCTTACGCCAACCGCGCCCTCGTCTATCGCAATATGGGCCAACAGGCCCAGGCGATTGCCGACTACAATGCCGCCCTGCAGATCAATCCGAGCTACGACGTTGCCTATATCGGCCGTGGCAATGTCTACCGCATGGCCGGCCAAGACGACCAGGCCTTCAACGATTTCGACAAGGCGATCCAGCTCGGCACCACCGATGGCCGCGCCTATCACAATCGTGGCCTGATCTATCAGAAGCGCAATCAGCAGGATAAGGCGATCGACGATTTCTCGAAAGCGATCTCGCTCGCGCCGAATTCGCCAGAGCCCTATAATGGCCGCGGCATTTCCTATATCGCGCTGAACGACGATGACAACGCCTTTGCCGATTTCAACCATGCGATCGAGCTCAACGGCAACATCGCCGAATCCTGGGCCAACCAGGCGCTCGTCTACGAACGCCGCGGCGACAAGGCGAAGGCGGCCCGCTCCTATCGCCACGCGGTCGGCCTCGATGCCAAATACCAGCCGGCTCGCGACGGGCTTGCCCGCGTCGGCGTGGCCCCAGCCGGCTAAAGACATAATTGAGCGGCCCGAAGCATCGCGCGGACCGCAACCGCCATTTACCGGTCGCACCACCTATCGGACACCGGCAAAGGCCCTGATGATTCAAGCGAATCTTCCGGCTTTGGATATCATCGAGGTGATATTGTGCCACGCCAGGCGGTGGAAGCGACGTGGCGCAAAGTCAGTCGCACCGCCTTGCCAAGAGAAGCCGAAAAAGCGTCTGTCGTCGTCGATGGCCGGTCATAGTATGTTGCAACCTGCTCTTGCTCCCCCTAACATGGACCTGCTTCGATAGCCCGCTATCGGACGTTTGAACACGTGTTGGGGGCGGTTTGCGAGAGATGTGGATCTTTGCTGTCCTGGCCGCAAGCGAAAAACGTTGCGGGCCACGCGCATTACAGCGCTGCGCGTCTTTTCAGACGCGCAAAGGACATTGCGACATTTTGAATTGCGGCAGATGAAGATCGTCGCGCTGTTCTTTCCGAAAGCCTCGATCGGAACCTACCTCGTCGCCATGGCGGTGGCGATCGCAGTGCCGATCTTCGCCTTCGTGGCGCTGCTTCTGCTGCAGCTGGAGGATAACCAGCGTTCGACGCTGAAGCGCGAGACGGCCCAGGATGCGCTTGCCCTTTCGCGCATCATCGACCGCCAGCTTCAGGACATGGCAACGACCCTGCGGCTGCTTTCGAGTTCGCCGGAGCTTGAAAACGGCAATCTCGCCTCCTTCCACGAGCGCACCGAAACAGCCCTTAGAGACAACACGCTTTTCGTCATCGCCGTGGACCGCACCGGCCAGCAGCTACTGAACACGCGCCAGGCGTTCGGCACGCCGCTCGGCAAGACGGCGAATATGACAGCCCTCGAAGCGGCCATGGCTTCCGGTCGCATCGAGGCATCGGACGTCTTTCGCGGCCGGACCAGCGGCGAATGGGTCTACAACGTCACCCTGCCACGTAAGAATGATCCGGTTGCGGCCCTCATCATCACGCAGGACGCCAAAGATCTGGGCAAGCTCGTGACCACCGAAGGCCTTGCGCCCGGCTGGTCGGCGGCCGTCATCGATGAGAGCGGCCACGTCGTTGCAGCCACCGGCCCTGCCAATCTCGAATCCGGCACGCCCTTCGATCCACGCATTCTGCCGGCGCTCACCGCGCCCCGCGGCGTCTTCCAAGACGAGAAGATCCTGCCGCACATGCTGCTCGGTTATGCCCAAATTCCCGGTTGGTCGTGGAAGACGGTGATCTGGGGACCGATCGCCCAGGCGTCGATCCTCAGCACCTGGCGTTTCCTCATCATCGGTGGCGTGGCACTGGTGCTTGTCGCCGTCCTGGCTGCCTATGCCGTCGCACGGCAGGTGCGCACTACCATCCGCGATATCGCCGACATGGCGAACCGCATGGGTGAAGGCCATATCGTCTCACCGGTCGAGACCAGCGTCATCGAGGCGAACCAGGTGGCGATTGCCCTTTCGAATGCCTCTTTCGACCGTAGCCAGACCGAAGACCGGCTGCGTTTCGTCATGCACGAGCTCGTCCACCGCACCAAGAATCTTCTGACACTTGCCCAGGCAATGATGCGCCAGCTCGCCAAGCAGTCAGATAGCGTCGAGACCTTCCGCGCGGCCGTCGCCGACCGCCTCGAGGGGTTGGTTCGGTCGATCGAGCTCCTGACTAGCGAACAATGGGGAGGCGTCTCACTGCGGCGGGTCGTCGACATCCATTTGCACGCCTTCCCGCAATCGCGCGAGCAGATCGACATCAGCGGCGAAGACTTCGTGCTGAAACCGGATGCCGTGCAGAATCTCGGTCTCGCCTTGCATGAACTCGCCACCAATTCGGTGAAGTACGGTGCGCTCTCCGTACCGCAAGGCCGTGTCCGCTTCGAATGGCGCGACGTCAAGGAGGAAGACAAGCCGGAGGCCCTGCTCCGCTTCACCTGGGAAGAGCGCGGCGGCCCACCGGTCACCGAGCAGCCATCGCGCTCGGGCTTCGGCACGACCGTTATCAAAGCCCATGCCGCCTCCGCCTTTCGCGGCACGGTTGAGATCGACTTCCGGCCCGAGGGCCTATTATGGGTGCTGACGGCGCAGCGCGCCACGCTGGAGCGGGAATAAAAGTCCCGGAACAATCGCTACCTCCACCCGTTTCGGACAGGTCGTTCCAAAGGAGAAAGACCATGTTCAAGCAAACGATGATCGCCGCCGCGGCATTGACGGCCGCTGCCTGGGCGAGCCCGGCGGGCGCGGAAAACTATGTCACGCTTGGCCGTCTTGTCTGCGGATCCGATGGCGGCCAGGGTCTGATCGTCACCTCGCAGAAGAACCTCATCTGCACCTATACGCCGGCGGCCGGCGGCGCCAAGGCGGTCTATGCCGGCAAAATCGAGAAATTCGGCCTCGATATCGGCCAGACCGGCAAGAGCGTCATGATCTGGCAGGTGCTGGCAAAGACCGGCACGGATATTCCGCAATTCGCCCTTGCCGGCGAATATTACGGGATCGGCGCCGACGCAAGCATCGGTGCAGGCGCCGGCGCCAAGGTCATCGCCGGCGGCACCGACAGGGCCTTCATGCTGCAGCCGTTGAACGTCCAGGCTCAGGAAGGTCTGAACCTGGCGATCGGCGTCGAGAAGATGACACTCGTGCCCGGCGAGACCTGATGAAAGCGGCCGGCCAGCCAAGCATGAATCAAACAGCCACCCAAAGGGCGGCTGTTTCTGCGTCGATCAATGCGCGAGCGCCTTGTTGATATCCTCGGTCATCTTCTTCGCATCACCGAGCAGCATCATCGTACCATCCTTGTAGAACAGCGTATTGTCGATGCCGGCATAACCGGAACCGAGCGAGCGCTTGACGAAGAGGCAGGTCTTTGCCCGGTCGACGTCGAGGATCGGCATGCCGTAGATCGGCGAGGTCTTGTCGTCGCGCGCCGCCGGATTGGTGACGTCATTGGCGCCGATGACATAGGCAACGTCGGCCTGGGCGAATTCCGAGTTGATATCCTCGAGCTCGAAAACCTCGTCATAGGGAACATTCGCTTCGGCGAGCAACACGTTCATGTGGCCGGGCATCCGGCCTGCGACCGGATGGATCGCATATTTCACCTCGACGCCGTTCTTCTTCAGATTGTCGGCAAGTTCGCGCAGCGCATGCTGGGCCTGGGCGACCGCCATGCCGTATCCCGGCACGATGATGACCTTCGATGCGTTGGCCATCAGATAAGCCGCATCCTCGGCCGAGCCGAGCTTGACCGTCCTGTCCGATGTGTCGGGTCCGCCGGACACCGTCTCGCCGCCGAAACCGCCGAGGATGACGGAGACGAAGGAACGGTTCATGCCCTTGCACATGATGTAGGAAAGGATCGCGCCGGAGGAGCCGACGAGCGCGCCGGTGATGATCAGCGCCAGATTGCCGAGCGTGAAGCCGATGCCGGCCGCGGCCCAGCCTGAATAGGAGTTCAGCATCGAGACGACGACGGGCATATCGGCCCCGCCGATCGGCACGATCAGCAGAACGCCGAGCGCCAGCGACAAGGCCACAACGGCCCAGAAGTCGAAATGGCTTTCGGTGGCGGCAAGCCCGATGATGAAGAGCACGATCAGCACCAGCAGGCTCGCATTGATCACATGCCGGTAAGGCAGCAGGATCGGCTTGCCGGACATGCGTCCGTCGAGCTTCAGGAAGGCGATGATCGAACCGGTGAAGGTCAGCGCTCCGATCGCCACGCCGAGCGCCATCTCGATGCGCGCCTCGGTGTGAATATGGCCGATCTCGCCGATGCCGAACGAGGCAGGCGTATAGAGCGCGGAAGCCGCGACCAACACGGCGGCAAGGCCGACCAGCGAATGGAAACCGGCGACGAGCTGCGGCATCGAGGTCATGGGGATGGTGCGGGCGACATAGGCGCCGACGCTGCCGCCGATGGCAAGGCCAAGGACGATCAGCACGAAGCCGCCGAAATTCGGGGTCGCCAGCACCAGCGTCGTCAGGATCGCGATCCCCATGCCGATCATGCCGTAGAGATTGCCCTTGCGGCTGGTGGCTGGATGCGACAGGCCGCGCAGCGCCAGGATGAAGAGCACGCCGGAGACGAGGTAGAGGAAGGCTGCGATATTGGTCATCAGTCCCTACCGGTCCTTCTTGCGGTACATCGAAAGCATCCGCTGCGTGACGAGGAAACCGCCGAAGATGTTCACCGAGACGAGCACGAGGGCGACGAAACCGAAGCCGGTCGCAAGCCCGCTGGTCGAAATGCCGACCGCCAGAAGCGCGCCGACGACGATGACGGAGGAGATCGCATTGGTGACGGCCATCAGCGGCGTATGCAGCGCCGGCGTCACCGACCACACGACGTAATAGCCGACGAAGATCGACAATACGAAGATGGCAAGCTGGAAGACGAAGGGATCGATCGCCCCGCCGGTGGCGGCACTTGCCGCTTCCGGTGCCTGGGCCGCCGCCGTGATCACGGCGGTCACCGCCTGGTCGAGCTGCTCCAGCGCTTTGTCCATTGCTTCACTGGCCATCAGATGTCTCCCTTCTTCGCGCCGCCGAAGGCGGGATGAACGACGTCGCCGGCATAGGTCAGCATCGTCGCCTTGACGAGCTCGTCGTCGAGATTGACGACGACGCTCCGGGTTTCCTTGTTGACCATAGTCTCGAGGAAGGTGACGAGGTTCTTGGCGTAGAGCGCCGAGGCGCTGGCCGCGACCCGCCCCGGCATGTTGGCGAAACCGATCACCCTGACGCCTTCGACGTCGGCGATCTCGCCGGGGACGACGCCCTCGATATTACCGCCGCGTTCGACCGCGAGATCGACGGCGACCGCCCCTGATTTCATCGAGGCGAGCATGGCCTGCGAAACGAGCCGCGGCGCCGCACGACCGGGGATCAGCGCGGTGGTGATGACGATATCCTGCTTGGCTATGTGTTCGGCAACCAGAGCCGCCTGTTTCGCCTGATAGTCGGCGGACATTTCCTTGGCATAACCGCCGGTCGTTTCCGCCGCCTTGAACTCCTCGTCCTCGATGGCGATGAACTTGGCGCCGAGCGAGGCGATCTGCTCCTTGGCCGCGGGGCGAACATCGGTGGCCGAGACCGCCGCGCCGAGACGCCGTGCGGTCGCAATCGCCTGAAGACCTGCGACGCCGGCGCCCATGACGAAGACCTTGGCGGCCGGCACGGTACCAGCCGCCGTCATCATCATCGGCATGGCGCGGTCATAGACCGCTGCAGCCTCGATGACGGCCTGGTAACCGGCGAGATTGGCCTGGGACGACAGCACGTCCATGGACTGGGCGCGGGTAATGCGCGGCATCAGTTCCATCGCGAAGGCCGAAAGCCCGGCACTTGCCAGTGCCGCGATCGCTTCGTCATTGCCGTAGGGATCCATGATGGCGATGATCACGGCGCCGCTTTTATAGCCGGAGATTTCCGATCCGTTGGGCCGGCGCACTTTCAACACCACATCGGCGGAGGCTGCATCCGCAAAACTGCCGATCCTGGCGCCCGCGGCCTCGAACTCCCCGTCTGGAATGCGCGAAGCCGCACCGGCACCGGCTTCGACGACGACGTCGAAGCCGAAGTTCTTCATCTTCTTCACGGTCTCGGCGGAGGCGGCGACACGCGTCTCCTCGCCCGTGATTTCCCTTGCAACGAAAACGATATTGCCCAACTGCCCCTCCTCCGGGTCAGCCAGACCGCCACAGGCTCACCTGCGCGGGCCAAGCACCTCATTCACAAAGCTTCGGAGAAGTCTCTCCTCCCCCTCAGAGCGCCGTGCGTCCTTTCGGACGCACAAAGAACGCTCTGACCCTCTGATTCTACGCGATCAGCGGAACAGGAAGATGCCGGCGGCGAGAAGAATGATGAAGACGAAGAGGCCACCGAGAAGGCCGGCGCCGCCGAAGAAACCGGCGGTCATCGCAAGCAGGAGGACGATGAGGAGCATCGAGCCGTATTTCGCGCTGGCGATGAACATGTCGTAGGTCTTTTCATGTTCTTTGTAATCCATTGGCGCGCCGGTCTCGACCGGTCCGGTATGATGTTCGGCCATAAATATCGTCTCCCTGATATGCCTCTGCGCTGCCTAATTTCCCTCTAGGCGAGGGAAATCCCTGCCTGCAGGGATTACACAATGACAGGCGAAAGCGCAATGCATGAGAATGCCGCAGGCGCACGTGGCAACCGTCACCTCAAAGCCCCGGAACGGGCCCCGAAGGACGGCTGATTTTGCCTGCTTCCGTCGCCACGTCGTCTCCCCCTCGGGGCAAGGCAGATCACAGCGGCAGATCGGTGCCGAGTTCGCCTGGCGGCACGAAACGCGCCGTCGGAATGATGGTGAGCGGCGGCAGCGTATCGTTGGGATTGCGTGAAAACATCATGCGCTGCTCGCTGGCGCTGGAGATGAAAAAGGGATAGCGCGTCAACAGCTTGCGCCCGACCTCGATCACATTCGTCGCCATCAGCGTCACGTCGACCCCGTAACTCTCCGCCAGTCGGCCGGGCACGATGGTATCGGCATAGAAGACCCGCTTGTAGAAGGCGGCATGCGGGGGCCGGACGGACTGAATAACGCGGTCCGCCCGGAAATGCGCTGCCGCAACGATGGCGGGTCTCAACGTCAGATAGGGAACCCATGGCATCTCGGCGGTGAACTCCGGATCGGCCGCGAACCGCGCCGGGTCGATCAAGGTCAGCCCGGCGTCCAAAAGCTCATCCATCGCCTCGGGAAAGGCTTCTCCGGACCGGCTGATACGATGCTCCGGCGTCACATAGTGAATTCGAATCGTACTGACCAGTTCGCCATAATAGTAGAGGCCGAAGATATAGGCATGGCTGTCGAAGTCGACATCGTCCAATAGGCCTTCCGGGGCAAGCGACAGCGCGTCACGGGCCTTGTAGGCCTTGTAGCGCAGCCGCTCCACTTCCTCCATGTCTTCACCGCTTTCGACACGGCGATATTCGACGTGATCCAGAATTTCCAGTATTTTCCTGCTGAAATCGCCACGCGTAAAAAGTGTGTCTGACATTCTCTCGATCCGCTCGTTAACGGATCATTAATCATATGCCAGCGACACATAGGCAAGAAAATCTACGAGTTTACGTTGAATTTAAACTATTAAGGTTAACAGGGCGCAAGATTTTCGGTTGGATAACCAGTCACTTGCAGGCGGCTCAAGCGACCTTGTTGCGGCGGCGCTGGACGGTGCGGCGGCCGATGCCCTCTTGCAGCAGCCTGATATTCTGGGAAGGGACCGGCTGCGAGAAAACGTAACCCTGCACCAGATCGGCACTACGGTGCTTGTTGAGCAGCGTCAGCTGCTCCTCGGTCTCCACACCCTCGATGACGATCTTCAGGCCCAGTTCGCGGGCGAGATTGACCGTGCCGCGCAAGAGCTTGAGGCGGCGCCCATCCTCGACGATGTTGCGCACGAAGGAGCGGTCGATCTTGACGATATCGAGCGGCAGCGTGTCGAGATAGCTGAGGCTGGAGAAGCCGGTGCCGAAATCGTCGATGGCGATGGTGATGCCCCGGGATCTGAGCTCCGCCAGGATGGCGCGCACGGCCGCCGGCTCGTCGATCAGGCAGCTCTCGGTGACTTCAAGATGCAGCCGCGCCGCGTCGAGGCCGGAATGGGCAAGCGCTTCGGCGACCACAAAGAGAATATCGGCATCGCGCAGGTCCCGCGCCGAGAGGTTGACCGAGACGGCGATATGCTCCGGCCAGTTCATGCATTCGCTGCACGCCTTGAACAGGACGAAACGGGTAATGTCGGAGATGATGCCCATATCCTCGGCGAGCCGGATGAAGACGTCGGGCGGGATCGAGCCCCTCTCCGGATGCACCCAGCGCGCCAAGGCCTCGGCGCACTCGATCCGCGAGCCGTCGGCCCGGAACATCGGCTGGAAGGCGAGATGCAGCGCCTGCGCCGAAACCGCCTCGCGCAGATCCGCCTTCAGCCTCTGCTGCTCGATATAGCGGCCATCCATCTCCCGCTCGAAGCCTGATATGCCGCCCTTGAAGCGCGACTTGCTTTCGAACAGCGCCAGATCCGCTTTGACGCTCCATTCATCCATCGCAAACGCGGTACTTTCGAGAATCGCGTAACCGGCGCTGAGCGAAACGAGGAAGGTCAGTTCGTCGACCGCGTAATTGCCCTGGATTGCAGCGTGCACGCGGCGGATTTCGACGTCGAGCGAAGCCTGCTCCTTCGCATGTGGGAAGAACAGGATGAACTGGTCTCCCATCAACCGGCCGAGGATGGCGTTGCCGGAGGCCTGCTTGATGCGGGCGGCGATGGCGCAGAGCAGGTGGTCGCCCGTAACGTGGCCGCGCATGTCGTTGACATGTTTGAATTCGTCGATATCGAGAACCATGAAGCCGAGCGGCCCGGACTTCCTTTGATGTTTGGCGAGATACTCCTGCACCAGCTGCCCGAAATATTGGCGGTTCGGCAGGCCGGTCAGCGCATCGAAGCGGACCATGTGCATGATCTTCTGCTCTGCCTTCACCCGGCTCGACACGTCCTCGAAGATCAGCACAGCGCCGCCGTCGGCCCTTCGGCTGGCGGAGAATTCGAGCGACAGGCCCTCGGGAAAATGAATGAGCGTGCGCGACAGATTACCCTCTGCCACTTGGGTGAGCTGGCGCAGAATGAGCTCCGGCTGCGAGGCGTCCATGAAGCTGTAGCGCGCGCCATAGCGCAGCACGGCGCCGAGGTCCCGATCCTTCAGCCGCTCTGGCGCGCCGATCTTCAGAAGTTCGCAGGCCTTGCGGTTGACCACCTGGATGCGGTTCTCGGCATCGACCATGACCAGGCCGTGCGGCATGTTGTTGAGCGCCGTATCGAAGCGGTCGGCGATGATGGTGATTTCCCGGCGTGCGATGACGTTCTCATAGAGGAACTCGCGCACGCCATTGGCCATGGCCCGCGTCGTCAGCCAGAAAGGAATGAGGAAGATCGACAGCACGCCGCGATAGAAGTCCATCGCCAGCAGGCTGCAGACGATCATCGGCAGGCAGCAGAAGAAGGTCTGGAGGTCGACTGCGAAGCGCGAGCCGTAGTTGCGGCCAACGACGGAAACCATGGTCGCCATGGTGACGGAAATGCAGGCAAGCTCCGCAAAGGAATCGTGGACGACGAAGATGGCGTAGCCACTGGCGATGCCGAGGAGCGCGGTGGTGCATGCTCCACTGGCAACGAGAATCCGCTCCCAACGCTCGATTCCGGCGTGCGACAGGCTCTGCTTGTCGACACGATCGAACTGCCGGAAGATGGCCATGCGAGCGCCGAAGACCAGAAGGAAGGCGACGGACAGCAGGATGTAGATGGAGTACTGCGTCTTGGCAGCCACTGCAAGGCACGTCGCGACATGGACGATCACGCCAACAAGCAGCGTCATGCGGTTCCCGGAAAGGGAACTCACAAACGACAGATACACATCAATAGGGACCCTGTTCGGGTTATCTGGCTTCATCCACACTTTCCCTGTGCGCGGGAATTCTAAGCCCAACCCTTTAAAAATTGATTTCAACGGAATCAAACATTTGGTCAAATTTTCTAAAACCATAGGGTGAACCGCACAGCCTACGCGCGTTAATACAGCCTGCTGGCGAGATTACTGAAATAATTTATCCACGCGTGGGTTGTTGAAATATTTGACGACCCTACGGACTGGCGAATGCGTCTAAGACTATACTCCAACACGAGGCATTTATCCTTCCAATTTCAAAGGCCGTGGTCTACATCGATTGCAAGAGGGAAAAACTGCCGAAAAACCGGCAGGACAAGAACAAGGGGAGGCGAATGTCGGTACTTCTGGCCGCCAGTCGGCTGATCGACTCGATCAGTCAGTTCATGGGCAAACTTGCCGAATATATGGTGCTGTTCTGCTGTCTGATCAGCGCCGGAAACGCCATCGTCCGCTATGCCTTCAACTACAGTTCGAACGGCTGGCTGGAGATCCAGTGGTATCTCTTCGCCTTCGTCGTCATGCTCGGCGCCTCGCATGCGCTGCGCAACAACGAGCATGTCCGCGTCGACCTGATCTATGGTTCGGTTTCCGATAAGGCGAAGATCTGGATCGACATCGTCGGCCTCATCCTCTTCCTGCTTCCCGCATGCGTCTATCTCACCTGGCTGTGCTGGCCCTTCTTCGCGCTCTCCTTCCACCAGGGGGAAATATCGGGCAATGCTGGTGGGCTGATCCGCTGGCCCGTCAAGCTCATCCTCGTCGCCGGCTTCGCGTTGCTCTCCCTTCAAGGCCTCTCGGAACTGGTCAAGCGGATCGCAGCGCTTGCCGGCCATATCAGCATCGACACGAAATACGAAAAGCCGCTGCAGTAAGGCGGGCTGGGAGACACGGATTTGTTTGATTTCGGCATCATCCCGCCGGCCATGTTCCTCGGCATGGTCATCTTCATGCTCTACGGCTTTCCGGTCGCCTTTTCGCTCGCCGCCGTCGGCCTGTTTTTCGCCATCATCGGCATCGCCACCGGCCATTTCGGCGAGGTCTTCCTGCAGGCTCTGCCGCTGCGCTTCTTCGGCATTCTTTCCAACGACCTCCTGCTCGCCATTCCCTTCTTCACCTTCATGGGTGCGGTGCTGGAGCGCTGCGGGCTGGCCGAAGACCTGCTCGAAGGCACCGGTAAGCTTTTCGGCGGCATACCCGGCGGCCTTGCCTATGCCGTCATCCTCGTCGGCGCCGTGCTCGGCGCGATCACCGGCACGGTGGCCGCCTCCGTCATCACCATGGGGGTGATCTCGCTGCCGATCATGCTGCGCTATGGCTACAATCCGCGCCTTGCCACCGGCGTCATCGCCGCCTCGGGCACGATCACCCAAGTCATCCCGCCCTCGCTCGTGCTCGTCGTTCTTGCCGATCAGCTCGGCAGGTCGGTCGGTGACATGTATCTCGGCGCGATCGGCCCCTCGATTCTGCAGGTGGCGATCTTCGTGCTCTTCATCCTGGTGATGTCGATCGTCCGGCCGAAATCGATGCCGCCGCTGCCGAAGGAGGTGCGCGGCGATTTCAATTGGGCGCTGCTCGTCAAGGTGCTGATGGGCATGGTGCCTTCGATCGTGCTGATCTTCCTCGTGCTCGGCACGATCTTCATGGGCCTTGCGACACCGACGGAGGCAGGAGCGCTCGGCGTCGTCGGCGCCATGCTGCTCGCCGCCATGAACCGTCGCCTCACCTGGCCGCTGATCCGTGAAGCCATGGCATCGACCACGCACATCACATCCATGGTGGTGATGATCCTGATCGGCTCCACCTGTTTCAGCCTGGTCTTCCAGGGCATGGACGGCTCGCGCTGGATCGAGCACATGCTGACGGGGATACCAGGTGGCCCGGTCGGCTTCCTGATCTTCGTCAACATCTTCATCTTCGTGCTCGCCTTCTTCCTCGATTTCTTCGAGATCGCCTTCATCGTCATCCCGATGCTCGCTCCCGTCGCCTCCAGTCTCGGCATCGACCTGATCTGGTTCGGCGTGCTGATCTGCGTCAACATGCAGACGAGCTTCATGCACCCGCCTTTCGGCTTCGCGCTCTTCTACCTGCGTTCGATCGCCAGCAAGGACGTCAAGACCTCGGATATCTACATGGGTGCGCTCCCCTGGGTCGGCATGCAGCTGATCCTGGTGGCGATCGTGATCTTCTGGCCGCAATCGGTAACCTATTGGCTGGATCACGGCCCGAAGGTCGACCCGAACTCGATCAAGATCGAAATCCCGGGCTTCGGCGGCCAGCTCGGCCTGCCGCCGATGGGCGGCGGCGGCAATGGCTCGCCGCAGATCCCCGGCCTGACCCTGCCGCCCCTGAACGGCCTGCCGGGAGCACCGCCGCCACCCGCCCAATAGTCCAGCAAAAAGCAAAACCCCGGACGGAAATCCGGGGTTTTGGTATTACACGCGTCTAAAGCGTCAACGGCGGAAAGCCTTAAAGCTTTCCGGCCCGCTGCTGGATCATCATGAACGTATCGAAGGTGTATTCCGAAAGCTGCATCCAGAGATAGGCGTCCCGTTTGAAGGCGGCCTGGTCGTCGTAGATCTTCTTGAAATACTGGTTCGTGCCCGAGATTTCGCTATAGATGCCCGTCGCCGCCTGGAAGCAGGCTTCCATGATCTCCTGGCTGAACGGGCGCAACGTCGCGCCTTCCGCGACGAGTTGCTTCAGCGCGGTCGGGTTCTTCGTGTCGTACTTCGCCAGCATGTTGGTGTTGGCGAAAGCGCAGGCGTCGGTCAGCGCTGCCTGATAATGCTTGGGCAGGCTGCTCCACTTTTCGAGATTGAAGAACCCATGCACCGTTGGGCCACCTTCCCACCAGCCCGGATAATAGTAGTACTTCGCCACCTTGTGGAAGCCGAGCTTCAGGTCGTCATAGGGACCGACGAATTCCGCCGCATCGATCGTGCCTTTTTCCAGCGCCGGATAGATGTCTCCGCCGGCGATCTGCTGCGGGATGACGCCGACCTTCTCCATGACGCGGCCGGCGAGGCCGGCAATGCGCATCTTGACGCCCTTGAGGTCATCGAGCGTGTTGATTTCCTTGCGGAACCAGCCGCCCATCTGCGCACCGGTGTTGCCGGCCGGCAGCGCATACATGCCCTGTGTGGCATAAAACTCGTTCATCAGCTTATTGCCGTTGCCTTCATAGTACCAGGCATTGGTCAGGCGGCTGTTCAGCCCGAACGGAATGGCCGTTCCGATGGCATAGGTCGGGTCCTTGCCGACGAAATAATACGAGGTGGTGTGGGCTGCTTCGACCGTACCGGCGGCGACGGCATCGACGGCCTGCAGGCCGGGGACGATTTCACCGGCAGCGAAGGGCTGGATCGTGAAATTGCCGTCTGTCGCGGCGGCAACATGCTTGGCAATATCCTCGGCGCCGCCATAGATCGTATCCAAGCTCTTCGGAAACGACGACGTCATGCGCCACGCGATCTTCGGATTCTCTTGCGCGATCGCAGGCGCTGCCAATGCCGTTGCGGCGACCGCACCGGCGCTGGCGGTTCCCGCCTTCTTGAAAAACGAACGACGATCCATCAAAAACCTCCCAAATAGATGACACTGCGCGGCCAATCTCACCCCTACCCGCAGCAAGGGCAAAGCTAAGCATGGCGCAAGCCGCGGTTCAAGCTTTAGTCTATTAGCCTTTGGCATCAAGACGGCAATAAGGCAACGCGCACGTATCCATCAGAATCAGCGGCTTAGCGGTAAACCGGAAAGGCGGGGTGCCTCTTCCGTCGCAATTTGGCCGCCTGATACAGCCAAGCGTTGACTTGGCGGCCGTTCAGGCGGAAGAAACGACGAGAAGAAAGATTTTGACCGGGGCTGATATGACGAAACCGATCGTTGCCATTCCTGCCGATATCCGCAGCTTCGACGGCGCGACCTGGCATGCCGTACAGCATCAATATCTGCGCGCCGCATTGAACGCATCCGGGGTCATGGCCTTCATGATCCCCGCTTTCGAGGAAGGCTACGATACTGACGCGATTCTCGACCGCGTCGACGGCCTGCTGGTTTCCGGTTCGGCCAGCAACGTGCATCCCTCGCATTACGGTGCCGAGGCGAATGACAAGGACGGCCCCTTCGATCCCGCCCGCGACGCCACCAGCCTGCCGCTCATCCGCCGCGCCATCGATCGCGCCATCCCGCTCCTCGCCATCTGCCGCGGCATCCAGGAGCTGAATGTCGCCCTCGGCGGCTCGCTGGCAAGCGAGATCCAGGAGCAGCCCGGCAACTGGGACCATCGCCGGCCGGAAGGTGTCGGCCGGGACGGCATGTACGCCATTCGCCAGACTGTCCATGTCAAGGAAGGCTCCTGCATCGCAGGCATTCTCGGCCCGGGCGAGATCCGCGTGAATTCACTGCATCGCCAGGCAATCGCCAGGACCGCCCCGGGCCTGCAGGTGGAAGCGATCGCCGAGGATGGCACGGTGGAGGCCGTTTCCGTCATCGACGCCAAGGCCTTTGCCGTCGGCGTGCAATGGCATCCGGAATATTGGGCTGAAACCGACAAGTCTTCGAACCAGTTGTTCGCCGCTTTCGGCGACGCCGTCCGCAGCTATGCCGCGGCCAAGCTACCGTTCATGTCAGCACAGGCGATCGCATGACGGCGCGGCGCCCGCGAAGCGCTATGCCTGTTACTCGGTAACTACCGTCCGCCGAGCCAACCCGCTTAAGCCTTCTGCGGTGTCTCTGGCACCGGTGTCAAAGCCGCACCCTTTTCGAACCAGGCGATGAGATTGTCGGCGACGAGATCGGCCATCGCATTGCGTGTCGGCACGGACGCGGAGGCGACGTGCGGCAGCAGTACGGCATTGGCCGGCTCAAACAGGTCGGCCGGCACCGTGGGCTCTTCATAGAAGACGTCCAGACCGGCAGCACCGAGCGCGCCGGAAGCAAGCGCGGCACTCAGCGCCTCCTCGTCCACCGTCCAGCCGCGGCCGACATTGACGAGGATGCCGTCAGGGCCGAGTGCTGCCAGAATATCGGCATCGATCGTCTTGTGCGTCTGCGCCGTCTTCGGAACGATGGCGATCAGCGTATCCACCGCTTCCGCCAGCCCCTTCAACGTCGAGTGATAATCGTAGGATACATCGGCATGGCGTGAACGCGTGTGATAACTGATCTTCACCTTGAACGGCTCCAGCCGCTTGGCGATTTCGAGCCCGATGCGGCCAAGGCCATAAAGCCCGACATGGCGGCCCTTGAGCGAGAAGCGCGACAGCGGATAGGCCGTGCCCGGCTTCCAGTTGCCCGCACGCAGCCAAGCTTCGGCCCGCGGCAATTCGCGAACCGTGTTCAGCAGCAGGCCGATCGCCGTATCGGCGACCTCGTCATTCAGCACATCAGGCGTATTGGTGACGACGATGCCTTTCTCTGCGGCGTGTTTCACATCGATGCCGTCATAACCGACCCCGAAATTGGCGATCACTTCAGCATGCGGCAGCTGCTCCATCCAGGCGCCCGCGAAGGAACCGGAAACGGCGACGCCGCGGATACGGCCGGCGGTCTCGCTGTCCAGCGCAAGCTTCTCCTCGCGTGCGACCGCAATAATCTCAAAACGATCCTTCAACCTTTCGAGAACACGCTCGTGTATCTTCCCAGGAACGAGAATGGCGATGCGGGACATGGCTTTCCTCTTGGATGGCGGTCTTGATTCAGGCGCGGGGCCGATGGGGACTGGTGGACTGGCGGATGCGCATTTCCGGCTTGATCAGATGCATGCCGTCAGGCTCATGGCTGCCGGCAAGGCGATCGAGCAGCGCCCGGGCTGCCAGGCGCCCGACCTCGGCCTGACCGTTCCAGACAGTCGTCAGCGCCGGCGTAGCGATCGAGGCCTCCTCGAGATCGTCGTAGCCGGTGACGGAAATATCGCCTCCCGGCACGAGGCCGGCGCGCGCAATGCCGTTCATCAGGCCGATCGCCACGAGATCGTTCCAGCACACGGCTGCCGTCGGCTTCTGCGGTAGCGAAAGGAAATGCACTGCAGCCTCGAAACCGCCCTGTTTCGAGCGCGGACCGGGAATACGCAGGTTCGGATCGACTTCGATGCCGGCCTTGCGCAGCGAATTGACATAGCCCTGGTAGCGATCGCGGCCGGTGGATGTCTGGTCCGTGCCGCCGATCATGGCGATCGAGCGATGACCGAGGCCGATCAGGTGGTTGGTGGCGAGCGAAATGCCGTAGCTGTCGTCGCCGCGATAGGTCGGCAGGTCCTGCCCTTCCATCGAGCGGGCGACCAGGATCGCCGGCATGCCGTTCTCTTCCGCCAGCTGCACGTCCTCAGGCGGCGTACCGATTGCCGGCGACATGATGACGCCGTCACCGCCGAGCTGCAGCAGCGTCTCGATAAATGTGCGCTGCTTTTCGACATTGTCGTAATGGTTGGAAAGGATGAAGGTGTGGCGGCTGCGGTCGAGTTCGCTTTCGATCGCCTTCAGGATCTCGCCATAGAAGGGGTTCATGATGTCGTGCACGACGACGCCGATGATGCCGGAGCGCGAGGTACGGAGGCTGGCGGCACGGCGATTGTAGATATAGCCGAGCGCGCGCGCCTGTTCCTTGATCTTCTCCCTGGTATTGCCGGCAACGAGCGGACTGTCGCGTAAGGCAAGCGATACGGTCGCCGTTGAAATGCCGAGCGTTTCGGCGATTGTCGAAAGCTTGATCTTCTGGACCACGTGTCCTCCTCCAGGCAGCACGCAAGCGACAAGACCCCGCCGTCAAACCGGCGCGGCCCTTAAAATGTTTAATTAAAAGATTTAATCGGTGGAAGCAATTCGTCTTTCGGGAAATTTCAGTCTTCGTCCGGTTCTTCGACAGGAATGGCTTCGGCTTGCAGATTGGCATCGATCGCCTTCAGCAGGCGGACCAGATTGCGGATTTCCTTCTCAGAGAACTCTTGCGTCGCCAGCCTGTCGCAGGCCGAAGCCGCCATCTCGATCCCCTGCACGCTGCCTCGGCCGAGGTCGGTGAGATAGACCTTGGTCAGGCGTGCATCCTCGGCATCGGGCTTGCGCTCGAGAAAGCCCTGCGCCTCCATGCGGCCGATCGTGCGCGTCATCGTCGGCGCCTTGACGCCGAGCTTCTGGGCAAGGCCGCCTGCCGTCATGCCGTCACTTTCGGCAAGCGAGAGGATGACACCATCCTGGCCGGCATAGAGGCCGCTTTCAAGCAGGTTGCGCGAGAGCACCGTCCGCATGGAACGCGCCGCCTGGGTCAGAGCCGGGGAGAGATCGACCAGCGTATACTCGGTCTGGTCCTTCTTCTTGGACTTGTTCTTTTTGCCGTCCTTGTGCTTCTTTCCCATAGCCATCCCTTTGATCTTTAAGCCCCGACGCCGCTGCGATATGACATTGCCCAGGATCTCGTCATAAACAAGAGGCAACGACCGGATGATGACACCTTCGCCGCGCTTCGAGGACAGCAGTCCGGCCTTTGCACCTGACGGGCGTCATCCGATCGCCGTGTTGCCGCTCGGTGCACATGAACAGCACGGCCCCCACCTGCCCTTCGAAACCGACACTCTGATTGCCGAAGGCATCGCCGGGCGATTGAAGATAGCCTTGCCCGCCGGCCTGCCGGTCACCTTCCTGCCCGCCGAATCCATCGGCTATTCCATAGAGCATATGGATGTTGAAGGAACGAAGACGCTTGCGTTCGACGAAGCTGTAATCCGCTGGCTCGGCATCGCCGAAGGTCTGGCGAAGCAGGGCATCCGCAAATTCGTGATGCTGAACGCCCATGGCGGCAATTCGCCCGTCATATCGGTCGTCGCGACCGAGGCGCGGGTCCGCTTTGCCATGCTGGCGGTGGCGACGAGCTGGACCCGTTTCGGCGTGCCGGATGGCGCGGTCACGCCGGAGGAAAAGGCGATCGGAATCCATGGCGGCGAAATCGAGACCTCGGTGATGCTGGCGTTTCATCCCGATAAGGTCGATATGGCGAAGGCGGCGGACTTCTCCTCGCGACAGACGGAATTCGCCGAGCGTTTCAAGCATCTGCGCGCCTACGGGCCGCACGCCTTCGGCTGGAAGATGTCGGACCTTAATGCCGAAGGTGTGGCGGGCAATGCCGCGGCCGCAACGGCAGAGAAAGGTGAGGCGCTGATTGCCCATGCGGTAAATGGGCTGGTGGAATTGCTGAGCGATGTCGATGCATTCGACGTCACGCAACTCCGGTGAATACGGTCATCTGCA
Source organism: Rhizobium sp. WSM4643 (assembly GCF_025152745.1). Classification (NCBI taxonomy): domain Bacteria; kingdom Pseudomonadati; phylum Pseudomonadota; class Alphaproteobacteria; order Hyphomicrobiales; family Rhizobiaceae; genus Rhizobium; species Rhizobium sp. WSM4643. The sequence goes on from NZ_CP104040.1 coordinate 3,849,764, forward strand.
CTGGCCAGACAATGTGATCTTATAACATTATAAAACCCTTTGAACTGCCACGCTCAAGCCATTATATGAGACCAACCGTTCAAGCAGCCGATCCCAAGCCGCTCGGCCGCACGCCTAATCCTAGAGGTTCTCATGACCGACGCGATCTCCACCCTGAAGCCTATTCCCGTTACCGTGCTCACCGGTTATCTCGGCGCCGGCAAGACGACGTTGCTCAACCGCATTCTCTCCGAAAATCACGGCAAGAAATATGCGGTCATCGTCAACGAGTTCGGCGAAATCGGTATCGACAACGACCTGATCGTCGAGTCGGACGAAGAAATCTACGAGATGAACAATGGCTGTGTCTGTTGCACGGTGCGCGGCGACCTGATCCGCGTCGTCGAAGGCCTGATGCGCCGTCCCGGCCGCTTCGACGGCATCATCGTCGAAACGACAGGCCTTGCCGATCCGGTGCCGGTCGCCCAGACCTTCTTCATGGATGACGACGTGCGCGCCAAGACCGAGCTCGATGCCGTCGTCGCCCTCGTCGATGCCAAGCACCTGCCGCTGCGCTTGAAGGACAGCCGCGAGGCCGAAGACCAGATCGCCTTCGCCGACGTCGTCATCATCAACAAGAGCGACCTCGTGACCCCGGAAGAACTTGATGTAATCGAGGATATCGTCCGCGCCATCAACCCGGCCGCCCGCGTCTATAAGACCAGCCGCTCGGGCGTCGACCTCGCCCGCGTGCTCGATCAGGGCGCCTTCAACCTGGAACGCGCGCTCGAAAACGATCCGCATTTCCTTGAGCACGGCCACGATGACCATGTCTGCGGCCCCGATTGCGATCATGACCATCATGACCATGACCATGACCATGATCATCACGGTCATCACGACCATCATCACCATGGCGCCCATAACCATGGTGCAATGTCGGCGATCCACGATGTAACGGTGCAGTCGGTGTCGCTGCGCGGCGGCGAGATGAATCCGGAGCGCTTCTTCCCGTGGATCCAGAAGATCACCCAGACGCAGGGGCCGAATATTCTGCGCCTCAAGGGCATCATCGCCTTCAAGGACGATCCCGAGCGTTACGTCGTTCAGGGCGTGCACATGATCATCGAGGGTGATCACCAGCGGACCTGGAAGGAAGGCGAGAAGCACGAGAGCCGTCTCGTCTTTATCGGCCGCGAACTCGACCGCGAGAAGCTCGAAGCCTCCTTCAAGGCCTGCGGGGCAGCCGCCTGATGCCGACAGTTGCACCGCTTGATCTCGACGGCCACGTTCTGGCCGTCGAATTTTTAGGTGATGTTCCCTTCTTCGCAAGCGCAAACGGTACATTCCACCGGCTGGATGGCGGCGACAGGGTTTCCGAAGCCCACCAGGGCATGCTCACCGCCATCCGCGACCCCTACAGCGAGAGCCTGATCTCAGGCGGCGAGGATGGCAAGGTACTGCGCATTGCCGCCGACGGCAGCGTCAGCGAGATCGCGACCGCGCCGCGCAAGTGGATTTCGCAGGTCGCAGCCGGGCCTCAGGGTGCCGTTGCCTATTCCTACGGCAAGAGTGCGCTCGTGCGCCTGGCCGATGGCACGACCAAGGAATTCCCCGAGGAGCGCACGGTCGAAGGCCTTGCCTTTGCACCGAAGGGCCTGCGCATCGCAGCGGCGCGCTACAACGGCGTGTCGCTGCATTGGATCGGCATGAACGCCAAGCCGGTCGATCTGGAATGGAAGGGTGCGCATACCGGCGTCACCTTCTCGCCGGATGGCAATTTCCTCGTCACCTCGATGCAGGAAAACGCACTGCACGGCTGGAAGCTAGACATCAAGCCCGGGACCGAAGCCCGCCATATGCGCATGACCGGCTACCCCGCCAAGGTGAAATCACTCTCCTGGTCGGTCAAGGGCAAGTGGCTCGCCTCTTCAGGCGCGCCTGCGGCAATCGTCTGGCCCTTCCAGGGCAAGGACGGGCCGATGGGCAAGGCGCCGCTGGAGCTCGGCACTCGCGCCAATATCATGGCGACCGCGGTGAAATTCCATCCGCTCGAGGACATCCTCGCCATCGGCTTCATCGACGGCATGATTCTGGCCGTGCGCATCGCCGACAGCAAGGAAGCGCTGCTGCGCCGACCTGGTAAGGGCGCGATCACGGCGATGAGCTGGAGCAAAAACGGCAAGCTGCTCGCCTTCGGCTCCGAAGCCGGCGACTGCGGCGTCATCGATATTTCGGCCTGAGCCCCGCTGCCGGCAATGGACGACGCCCTGGCGAAACCTGAAATCGTGACGCTGACGGCCGACCACATGCAAGCCGCAGCCGATATCAGACGTGTCGCCCTTTGGCAGCGGCTGCCCAGGCTGCCGAATGTGCATACGCCCGAGGAAGAGGAGCAGTACTGGCGCATGCATCTGCTGCCGAATTGCTCGATCCTCGGCGCAGCCATGGGCAACCGGCTCGTCGGTGTCATCGCCTACGGCGACAACTGGATAGAGCAGCTTTACGTTCTCCCCGATTTCCAGGGCAAGGGCATCGGCTCCCTGCTTCTCGGCTGCGCCAAGGAGGAGATGGACGAGATCAGGCTCTGGACGTTCCAGCGTAATGCGGGCGCTCGCGCTTTCTACGAACGGCACGGTTTTGCCGCCGAGGAGGAGACCGATGGCGCCGACAACGAAGAACGGGAGCCTGATGTGCTCTATCACTGGCGCCGGCTTCCGGAGCTGACACCGGACCTGCAACCGTCGGACGGCTAGACGACAATCAGGGCTGCCAAATGCCTTGCCCAGGCGAAACATGAACCGCACGCAGGACGCGCCTTGCGCGCCGCCCTGGCTGACAGAGGAAACGGGAATGTCGAAATCGACCGGCCTCGGTTTGACCGAGCAACAGCCGCAGCCTTTGGGCGATGCATCGGTCTGGACCGTGATCCGCGCCGAGGCGGCCGAGCTCGCCGCACGCGAGCCGATATTGCAGCGGCTGCTTGCCGCTGAGGTAACGGACACTGCCGGCAATGATGAGATCATCGCCCACGTGCTGGCCGCGCGGCTCTCCGTTGCGCAGGTGGAGACGGGTGATCTGTTTGATCTCGTCCGGTCCACATTGACCGCAGACATCATGCGGAAGGTCGAGGCCGATCTCGTTGCCGTGCGCGAACGCGATCCGGCCTGCACCACATTTCTGCACGCGCTTCTCAACCTCAAGGGCTTTCATGCGCTGCAGACGCACCGCATCGCCCATGCGCTCTGGGTCGCCGGCCGTCCGGAGATCGCCAGCTGGCTCGCCAATCTCGTTTCGCTGGTCTTCGGCCCGGATATCCATCCGGCGGCGCGGATCGGCGCGTCCATCATGCTCGACCACGGTTCGGGCATCGTCATCGGCGAAACGGCTGTCATCGAGGATGAAGTTTCGATCCTGCAGAACGTTACGCTCGGCGGCACCGGCAAGGAGACCGGCGACCGCCACCCGAAGATACGCCACGGCGTTATGATCGGCGCCGGCGCCAAGATCCTCGGCAATATCGAAATCGGCGCCTTCAGCAAAGTCGCCGCCGGCAGCGTCGTGCTGAAATCGGTGCCCGAGCATTGCACGGTCGCCGGCGTGCCAGCCGCCGTCGTACGCATTCATCGCGCCGATGAAATCCCGGCCGAGACGATGGACCAGAACATCTAGGATCGCTCCGAGATAAAGAGTTCGGCCCTTTTCGCTAAGCGGCCTGCTGATTTTCGCAGAAGGCTTCGGCCCGGTTGCGGCCTTCGCGCTTCGAACGATAGAGCGCCTCGTCTGCCTTCGGCATCAGTCGTTCAAATCTCCGCCGCTTTCCGCACGCGCGGCAACGCCGATGCTCAGCGTTGGAAAGACGGCCAGATCCGGCAGTTGCATGACGGCAGCGGCGAAAGTGAAACGGATGCGCTCGGCAATCGCCACCGCATCTTCGCAGGAAACATTTCTCAGTACCGCCAGGAATTCATCGCCACCTTGGCGGGCAAGCAGGTCGTCGGAGCGCATGATGCCTCTCGAAACGCTGGCGAAAAGCCGCAGCATGTTGTCGCCCGCGGCATGGCTTCGCTACGAATTTAACGATAGCGGGGTTTTCCTGCTGCATAATGCAGCAATTCAAGCGTTGCAGCGTCCTTTGCGCGTCTGCAAAGCCACGCGGCCTGTCTTCAGGCGGCCCGCACGGTGCCGATAATGTCCGCCAACAGACCGTGCAGCAAGTCCCTGTAGCCATTCCGGGCAGACGGGCCGCTCTCTTCCGAGGTCATGACGACGGTGAGATCGAGCGACGGCACGATGTAGAGCATCTGCCCGCCATAACCCCAGGCGAAATGCACCTGCTCGCCGCCGATCAGTCGCGTGAACCAGCCATAGCCATATTCATCGCCCGAGAAGCGCGAGTTTGTGCGCGGCTGCCACGACTGGGAGATCCAGTCGGCGGGGACGATCTGGCGGCCGTCGACGGTCTTGCCGCCGTTGCGGTAGAGTTCGCCGAAGGCAAGCAGCGACCAGGCGCTCATCGCCATCTGATTGCCGCCGAGATAGATGCCCTGCGGGTCACGCTCCCAGGCGCCGATGTGGAAACCCTCGACCGGGCCGAGCCATTCGCGCGCCAGCGCCAAGGTCGACCGGCCGCTGACCTTGGTCAAAATGGCCGAAAGCAGATGCGTGGATGCGGTGGAATAAAGCATCTCGCCACCGGGCTGATCGACGAAAGGCTGCGAGAGCGCAAAACGCACCCAGTTGCGCGAGGAGACCCAGCGGCCGTAGTTCGGCCCCGACATGCGATCGAGCCCAGCCTGCATGGAGAGAAGATTACCGATGGTGATGTCGTTGATGCGCGGGTCGGGCGTTAAAGGGAGATCGGCCTTCAGGATCGGCGCGATCTTCTGATCCGGCGCCGTCAGCAGGCCTTTGTCGATGGCGATACCGACCAGCGCCGAAATGATCGACTTCGAAGCGGATTTGATATTGGTCGATTCCGAAGGCGAATGACCATGAAACCCACGTTCGCTAAGCACACGTCCGTCGCGAGCGACAATCACCGTCTTGAGCGGCCTCATTGCGGGGTCGCTCGCCGCGCGATCGAGACGCGGGCCAAGCCCGCCGACGCCGGAAGCCGTGCTCTGAGCAGTCGCCGGCCCCGTTGCGGCAAGCGGCAGGCAGAAGAGAAGCAGAAGGGAAAAAAGGCGGATCATCTGACGCAAGATAGGATATCGCCGCAATATGTTCGCATGCCGGCGACCCATTTCACGCAATTGTGTTTCCGTGTGTCGGAGAGCTAGCGACCGCGCCGCTTCATCCGCCAGAAAGACAATCCGCGCCGCAACCACATCAGACCGCCTGCCTGCGTTGTTAAACGGCGCGAATATTACCAGCCGGGGGAAAAATTCCCAACCGGGCCGGCCGGTCGGCGCAGCCTTACAGCGCCGCGCGTCTTTTCAAGCCCACCCGGCCCAATCCAGTTCTAGGCTGCGCGGCGAACCGGCGCACTGGCTAGCATACGTCCCGAGGGGACGATCATGCCGGCCGCGCCGTCGAGCCAGCCTTCGGTGAGCTCGAGCGCAAGAAAGCGCGAGCGTTCGAACGGACCCGGCATGACGAGATGGCGGGCCTTTTCAGCAAAGAAGCCGAAACGCTCGTAATAGGCCGCATCGCCGACGAGCAGGACGGCGCCATGCCCGCGATTCTTCGCTTCGAGGATTGCCGCGCGCATCAATGCCGCACCGACGCCCTTGCCGCCATGCTGCGAGGCAACAGCGAGCGGCCCGAGCAGCAGTGCATTGATCGGCGTGCCTTCATCATTGACGCCGGCTTCGATGTTCCAGAGCCGCACCGTACCGATGACACGGCCGTCGCGATCGCGCGCGACGAGCGCAAGACCCTCGGCCGGAACGCGGTTGCGGCGGATCTTCTCCGACGACTTCTTGCGGCGACCCGCGCCCATGACGCGGTCGAGCAGATTTTCACGAGCAACGACATCCGAGGGATTTTCGGCGTCGATGGTGAAAGTGGTGGGCGCAAAGAATGCGCGGACAGAATCAAGAACAGCGGCCATCTTGGCCTCCCGTACCCAATACCGTTATCAGCGGCGATGAAGGAAAATTGTGAATTTGCCGCCCCGGCTGGTTACGGGGCCGGCGGAAACGACCTCAGATGACGTAGGCCTTCAGCGGGTCGAAACCGTTGAAAGCGACAGCCGAATAGGTCGTCGTATAGGCGCCGGTGCCTTCGATCAGAACCTCGTCGCCGATCGAAAGCGTGATCGGCAGCGGATAGAGGTTCTTCTCGTAGAGCACGTCGGCCGAATCGCAGGTCGGACCGGCAATGACGCAGGGCTCCATCTCGTCGCCGTCGTGTTCTGTACGGATCGGATAGCGGATGGCTTCGTCCATCGTCTCGGCGAGACCGCCGAACTTGCCGATGTCGAGGAAAACCCAGCGGGCATCGTCATTGTCCGACTTCTTCGAAATCAGCACGACTTCCGCCTTGATGACACCGGCATTGCCGACCATGCCGCGGCCCGGCTCGATGATCGTCTGCGGGATCTGGTTGCCGAAATGCGTGCGCAGCGCCTGGTAGATCGACTTGCCGTAAGCTTCTGCGGACGGAACGTCACGCAGGTACTTGGTCGGGAAGCCGCCGCCCATGTTGACCATCTGTAGGTGGATGCCCTGCTTGGCAAGCGATACGAAGACGCGCTTGGCATCGGCAAGCGCCGAATCCCAGGCGTCGACCTTGGTCATCTGCGAACCGACATGGAACGAGACGCCATAGGACTGCAGGCCAAGCTGATGGGCATAGACGAGAACGTCGACAGCCATCTGCGGAACGCAGCCGAACTTGCGCGACAGCGGCCATTCGGCGCCTTCGCCATCCGTGAGCACGCGGCAGAAGACACGGGCGCCGGGAGCGGCGCGCGAAATCTTCTCGACTTCCTCGTGGCTGTCGACGGCAAAGAGGCTGACGCCGAGCGCATGCGCGCGGGCAACGTCACGCTCCTTCTTGATCGTGTTGCCATAGGAGATACGGGCGGCGGTCGCACCAGCGTCGAGCGCCATTTCGATTTCGGCAACGGATGCACAATCGAAATTGGAGCCGAGGCCTGCGAGCAGCTTCAGCACTTCCGGGGCCGGGTTGGCCTTGACGGCATAATAGATGGCGCTGTCCGGCATGGCGTGACGGAAGGCGTGGAAATTGTCGCGAACGACGTCGAGGTCAACCACAAGGCAGGGACCATCGGGACGTCGGGTTGCGAGAAAGTCGCGGATGCGCTGGGTGGTCATATCGATTCCCTCTTCCAATTCCAGAGCTCCGGCATGAACCGGAGGACAAAGGGCATACGATAGCTCGCATTGGAACCAGCCGGTGGAGACCCCGGAACCATAGCTAGCGCTCGATGCGCGAATAGTGAGCCAACGCCGCGGTGCGGTGTAAGTTCGGCTTTGTCTGCCATGGATTGGAGGGAGAATCCCAACCGCACTTCCGGCAATGATGGTGTGCCTCTTCAGTAACCCCCGCTGATGGAAAGCAGGGAGAGAACAAAAAGGCCCGCACCGTCGTTGCTTCAGGCGTCCTCGCATTTTCCGGTTGGCCGGAATAGCGACTGGAGGGGTTAATTCCAGGTACCTTACCGATTTCCTCACCAATTCGAGGGTTCGGCGGACACCCATGGGCACGTGCGACTTTGGGCTGAGTGGGAAATAAGAATATTCGCCTTCATAATCAAGCGATTTTTTGATCCTTGGGCTAAAAAAATAATTGAACAAAACAAGCCAATTTGTTCAACATTCCGAAACAGCCCGAGGGGTGCCATGGATACCTTGACCCGCATACGCGCCTTCATCGATGTCGTCGAGGCCGAAGGCTTCTCCGCCGCGGCACGGCGCACCGGCCGCTCCAAGGCGCTGCTCTCCAAATATGTGCGTGAACTGGAGGATGAACTCGGCGCGCTGCTGCTCAACCGTACAACCCGGCAGTTCTCCATGACCGAAGCCGGCCACACCTATTATCGCACCGCTTCCGATATCCTCAAGGAGATCGACAACCTCGCCGATCTCGTGCGTGAGAACAATGCACAGCTAAAGGGACGGCTGCGCATCTCGGTGCCGCGCACCTTCGTCGATGCCGAGGTCGGCCAGTCGCTGATCGATTTCGCCAAGGAGAACCCGGATCTTACGCTGGAGATTGCCGCCGACGACCGGTTCGTCGATCTGATCGAGGAAAGCTTCGACGTGGCGATCCGCATCACCAAACTCGAGGATTCCGGCATGATCGCCCGCAAGATCTCGGATTTCCGCATCCATATCTGCGCTACCCCCGATTTTCTCGAGCGTTATCCCGATCTCGATCACCCGACGGCCCTTTCCAACGTCCCTTTCATCGTCGATACCAATGCGCGCACCCAGGCGAGCATCCGCTTCCACAACCCCGACAACACCTCGTTCGCCGTCGCCGTTTCCGGACCGATAGAGGTGAACAGCCCGCATGCGACGTTACGCGCGGCACTTGCCGGCATCGGCGTAGCCTTCATCCCGGATTTCATCGCCCGCAAGCCGATCGAGAGCGGCGAACTGGTTACGCTGTTCAACGATTACATCCCCACCGACCGCGGCATCTATGCCGTTTATCCGCACCGGCGCTACCTGCCGGCCAAGGTGAGGATCTTCGTCGATTACCTGCACAACTGGTTCAAGAAGCACCCATGATGCGACAACAGGTTCCATGTTGATCCACATGGCTGAGACGATCGGACGGCGACGATCGGGGATCCACAGTGAAGCCCGTCCCAATTCCGTCCCAATTTCTGGCAAGAAGTCAGGGCCACCGAACAGAGCAGCGGAATAAATGAAACATTCGACGATACTGATCGCCGCGCTTCTTTCGCTGGCGCCGGCCGCCGCCTTTGCCCATCCGCACATCTTCGTGGAAGCGCGCCTCGAAGTCGTGGCCGGCAAGGACGGCAGTGTCGAGGAACTGCGTAATGTCTGGCGCTTCGACGAGGTCTTTTCCTCCTCCGTCGTCATGGATTTCGACAAGAACACCGACCTGAAGCTGGAGCCGAACGAACTCGCTGAGGTCGGAAAGACGGTGAAGCAATCGCTTGCCGACTACGATTACTACATGAACCTGACGATCAACGGGAAGAACATCACCGTCCAGAAGCCCGACATCATCCATGTCGACTACAAGGATGGCCAGCTGCTGATGTTCTTTGCGGTGAAGCCGGTGGAGAAGATGCCGCTCAAGGGCAGGCTCACCTTCGGCGTCTATGACCCGACGCTCTACACCTCGATCGATTTTCCCACCGACACCGAGCTGGCGATCGTCGGAGACGGCTTCAAGGCCTGCAAACATCAGGTGGTGCGGCCGGATGCCGACGAGGTGATCTCGCAAAACAAACAGTCGCTGACGGACGCTTTCTTCAACGATCCGACCGGCACCAACATGTCCAAACTCTTCGCCACCCGGCTGGAGGTTACATGCTGACGAAACGCCTGTCCCTCATCCTTTCCGCTGCAATCCTTGCGCTGGTAACGGCTGCAAGCCTCGCCCATGCGCAGTCGCCGCTCGGCATCGGCACGGCAGAGCCGAGCTTCCAACCGACCGGCGGGCCGCTCGCACCGCTTTTGCTCTATGTGAATTATGAACAGCAGACCTTCTATCGGGCACTGACCGGCGCCTTGAAGGCAATGCGCCAAGACCCATGGCAACTGGCATCGCTGATCGGCCTGTCTTTCGCCTACGGCGTCTTCCATGCCGCCGGCCCAGGCCACGGCAAGGCGGTCATCTCCTCCTACATGATCGCCAACGAGGTCGAGCTGAAGCGCGGCGTGGTGATTTCCTTCATTTCTGCCTTCAGCCAGGGCGTGGTGGCGGTGGCGCTGGTCGGCGGCGCCTGGCTGGTGTTGCGCGGCACCGGCATCACGCTGACGGAGGCGACCCACGCAATGGAGATCTCAAGCTTCGTCATGGTCATCCTGTTCGGCGGCTGGCTGCTGTTTCGAAAACTGCGCTCGATGGCGGGCAATATGCCGCGCCGCCGGCTGATGGCGACGCCTGCCGGCCCGGTCAGCATGATGCTCGACTGGAAGGACAATGCCGTCGAACGCCAGGCCTATGCCTTCAACGGCAAGGCGCAGGCTGTGGAAGCCGGCCACACTTTCGTTCCCGGCATGGTCTGCGAGACTTGCGGCAATGCCCATGTGCCCGACCCGGCCCTGCTTGGCGGCGACAGATTCAGCGCCCGCGAGGCCTGGTCGGCTATCGTTGCCGTTGGTCTGCGCCCCTGCTCCGGCGCACTTCTGGTCATGACCTTCTCGCTCTTGAACGGGCTCTATCTCGGCGGCGTGCTTTCGGTCGCCGCCATGTCGCTCGGCACGGCGATCACCGTTTCCCTGCTTGCCACACTTGCCGTCACCGCCAAGAGTGCAGCCGTCCGTCTCTCCGGACGCGGCTCGACCGCCTCGATCTGGATCGGCAACGCCATCGAAATCCTCGGGGCCGTGCTCGTCATTCTGATGGGCGCCCTGCTGCTCGGGGCCTCGCTGCAGGGCTAGAGCAATTCCAGCAAAAGTGCGCAGCGGTTTTGCGTCCGGAATTGCGCAATGCTGGAGACTTACTTTCCCCGGCCGCGCTGATAGCGTGCCCGTAGCCAGAAGACCGCAAAAAACGCCATGATCAGGCAGACGCCGACGACGATCGCCAGCGTCGGCGAGAAATTGCCGATCCACAGCACGATGGTCGGCAGGAAATAGATGACGAGGGCGGCGCTGAGCAGGATGATGCCGGCGGCGGTCGCCTGCGAGCGGCTTTCCGGGCTCATACGAGCCTTTCCTTTTCGAGATCGGCGCGGATATCCTGCAGGCGACGGATCTGGTTGCCCTCGGCGTCGAAATTCTCCGGCGAAAGCCATGCTTCGAAGGCATCGTTGATCATCGGCCATTCGGCATCGATCATCGAGAACCAGGCGGTGTCGCGGTTGCGATGCTTGGAGATCATATGCTGGCGGAAGACCCCTTCGAAGCTGAAGCCGTAACGCGCGGCCGTCGTCTTGCTCGCCTCGTTGTTATTGTCGCATTTCCATTCGTAGCGGCGGTAGCCGAGATCCTCGAAGACGTGCTTGGCCATCAGGTAATGCGCCTCGGTCGACAGCGGCGACCGCTTCATCTCGGCCCCGTGCGCCACCCCTCCGATCTCGACGACGCCGTTTGCCGGGTCGGCGCGCATGTAATTCGCCATGCCGACAATCTTGCCGGTGGCGTTGTCGCGGAAGATGTGGGTGAGCCAGCCGGACTTGGTATTGACGGTTTCCAGCCAGTTGGCGAAATCGTCGATACCGGAGAAATCATCCTGTGCGAAATAGAGAAGCAGCGGGTTGATGCCCATGCCGCCGAGCCCGTCCCACAGCGGCTCAAGATGTTCCGCGCGCCGATAGGGCTCGACGGTAACGAAGCGGCCCTTCAGCGTGACCGGCTTCGGCGCCGGGCAGCCCTTGAAATTTGCAAGATCGCGCATGTTCACTCCTCTTTTCCGAAGAGTGGATAGGCCAGCCGCCCAGCAAAGGCAACCGGCCTAGATGTCACTGTGACAAGGTCGTCTTGGCCGACGACACCGTCGCCTCGATATGGTCGACCAGCTGGTCGGCAAGGCCGAGGCGGCCGGCAAGCAAATCGAGATAACCGCGCTCGGCGCGCGAATCCGGCTCGATGGTGAGCCGCGAGGCGGTGTAGAGCTCGACGCGCTGTTCTTCCGTCGTCGCGGCGGCAACGAGCGCATCGATATCCGTCGGCGAAGCGAGTTCATTCTCGATGAAGGCCGCAGCCTCGCCGCTGACGTCGGCGGCCTTGACCTTCTCCATGATGAGGGCGCGTTCGGCATCGTCGATATGGCCGTCGGCCTTGGCGGCGGCGATCATCGCGCGGATCAGCACCAGGACGAATTCATTGCTGCCGGCAGGCGACGTCGGCCCGAAACCGGATTCGGCAGGCGGCGGAAGGAGAACCGGATTATTTGCCGAGGGTGCATCCGAGGGGGCTGCGGGCGCCTGCCCCGCCTGGTAATTCTTGTAGGCCTGGTAGCCGAGGCCGGCAATGGCGGCAAGACCGCCAACCGCCAGCGCATTGCCGGCAAGACCACGACCGGTCTTGGTGCCGAGGAGCACCGCAGCAATGGCGCCGGTCGCCAGCGGATTGTTCCTGGCCGTCTGCATAGCATCGCCCGCCCTGTCGCGGACCGAGCCGCCGAGACCCGGCACCTGCGAACCCAAGAACTGGTCGAGAAGCTTCTTTGCGTCGAACATTCCTCGTCATCTCCCTGTTTGAAGCTGGAGGAGAACATAGGTTTGCGACGGCTGAAATACAAATGCGACGTGCCGAGTTGCCACCCCCTCTGCCCTGCCGGGCATCTCCCCCACGAGGAGGGAGATTGGCTGGGCGTGAGGGTTTCCTCAAACAATTGGCTCAAGCGGCGGATCGGGAGAAAGAGCTGGTCTCTTGCCGATCTCCCCCCTCGTGGGGGAGATGTCCGGCAGGACAGAGGGGGTGTCGCCCCACCGAACAAAGGTTTAGGCCTTCAGCGCCGCCGCTTCTGCCGCGAGTTTGGTAATGCCAGCCCAGTCGCCGGCCGCGACCAGTTCTTTCGGCGCCACCCACGAGCCGCCGACGCAGATAACGTTCGGCAGCGAGAGATAATCATTGGCGTTCTTCAGCGAAATGCCGCCGGTCGGGCAGAACAGCGTGCCTGCAAGCGGTGAGGACAGCGCCTTGAGATAGGCGGCGCCACCGGCCTGCTCCGCTGGGAAGAACTTCAGCACCTGGTAGCCTTCCTCGCGCAGCGCCATGACTTCGCTGGCGGTCGCAGCCCCTGGAAGCAGCGGCACGTCGGAATCGGCGGCGGCATCGAGCAGTTCCTGCGTCGTACCCGGGCTAACGATGAACTTCGAACCGGCCGCGACGGCGGCTTCCCAATGAGCGACATTGAGGATCGTGCCGGCGCCGACTTCGGCGCCCTCGACCTCTGCGGCGACGGCGCGCACGGCCTCGAGTGCCGCCGGGGTGCGCATGGTGATCTCGATCGCCTTCAGACCGCCTGCGACGAGCGCGCGAGCCAGCGGCACCGCCGTCTTCGCATCGTCGACGATCAAGACCGGAACGACAGGCTGGAGTTTCAGGATGGAAAGGAGCTTCTCTGTTTTCTCGCCCATGGTCACGCGACCTCCTTGAAACGATTGAATTCGGACCCGAATAACGCCCCTGCGGAACCTTGTCGAGATAAAACCGGACCGCATGCCGAGAAGGGTATGAAATGCGTGGAAATTGGGCTACCGTGCCGCAATCGTCACAAAAGGTTCACCGATATGGCGAAAGAGATCGAGCGGAAGTTTCTTGTACGCAGCGATGGATGGCGTTCCGCCGTCGAGACGAAGTCTGTCCTCAGACAGGGTTACATCGCCTCGATGGACGATCGTTCCGTGCGGGTGCGCATCCTCGACGGCAGGAAAGCGAAACTGACGATCAAGATCGGCCGCAGCGCCATCACCCGTGACGAATTCGAATACGACATCCCGATCGCCGACGCCGAGGAGCTGTTGCAGGCAGCCATCGGCGTCGTCATCGAGAAGACGCGCCACCGCGTTCCACATGAGGGCTTCGTCTGGGAGGTTGACGTTTTTGCCGGCGAGCACCGCGGATTGGTGATCGCCGAGGTGGAGATGACGGCCGAGACCGACAGTCCGGCGCTGCCCACCTGGCTCGGCCGCGAGGTGACCGGCGATTTCCGATATTCCAATCAGGCCCTTGCCACAGAATACGGGCACGACAGGCATGGCCTATCGCATTCGGCCTGACGCCGATTTTACCGAGGCGTTTCGCAAGGTCGCCATCGAGCAGCTGGAACACGCCGTCACGGTTCTCGAGAAGCGGCCGGACGGCGCGCACGAGGCAATCCATTCCTTCCGCAAGAACCTGAAACGACTACGGTCGCTCTACCGCCTCGTGGCCCGCGAGGTTCCGGATTTCCAGACCCATGAAAATGCAAGGCTGCGCGATGCCGCACATTCGCTTTCGGCGATCCGCGACGCTGCCGCCCTGATCGGCACCGGGCAATATCTGCAGCACTCGGCACGCGGGAACGAGGAGAACGAGGCGCTCGGCCGCATCGTCAACATTCTCGAAGGACGCCGTGACTGGATGGCGGAAGCCGAAAGCGGCCTGGAACAGCGGCTGACGGAAACATCGGACGCTCTGAAGGAGGCGATCGCCGCACTGGATGAAGTCTCGTTCAATGGCGACCATCGCAAGAATGCCCGCATGCTGGCGAAGAGCTGGCGCCGCACCGCGCGGAAGGCCAAAGCCGCGCTTGCGGCTTGCCATGGCGAAGCATCGGCCGACGATTTCCACACTCTGCGCAAACGCACCTACGACTATCGGCTCTACCATGCCCTTTTGCGCGACGTCTGGCCGGCCGCGATGAAGGCCAAACGCGATGCGGCCAAAGAGCTCGCCGAGGATCTCGGCCACATCCACGATCTCACCGTGCTCTCCGAACTGGTCGAGTCCGAACCGCAGCTCTTCACCCGCAATGACGATCTTGCGCATCTGCTCGACATCATCATCTTCCGCCAGCAGGAAGACCGGCGGCAAGCGCTGATCAAAGCCGAAGCTGTCTTCGCCAATGATGCCGACGAGGAAGCCCAGCGCATCGAGCTTCTCTGGCTGATGACCGGGAGTTGAGAGACGGCGAAACCGGAAGTGCTTCTGCGCTGCTCTGCATTTCCGATTGCTTCAGCATCCGGAGATTTCGCAAGGAATCCTATTGACCTCAACCAATCTTGAGGTCCTAGCCTGCGGTGGTCGAACAAGCTAGAGACTTGATCCGCGAGGAAAACATGACCGCCGAAAATGCCGCGATGCCGAAGGTGCTTGGGCTCTACGAGATCCATCTGACCGTTGCCGATCTCAAGACCTCCACGGATTTCTACCGCGATGTCGTTGGCCTCGAACCTGCCACCTCATTCGAGGAGCGTAAAGTCGCTTTCCTCTGGGTGGACGACAGGAAGACCGGCATGCTCGGCCTTTGGGAAACAGGAACCGGGCCGCTGAAGATGCGGCTGCATATCGCCTTCCGCATGACCGCCAACGGCGTGCTGAAAGCGCCCGCCATTCTCAAGGCAAAAGGTGTGGAACCTCTCGGCTTTGCCGGTGAACCGGTGACGGAGCCGGTGGTTCTCGGCTGGATGCCGGCGCTGTCGATCTATTTCAAGGATCCGGACGGGCACTCGATCGAGTTCATCAACGTTCTCGACGACATCCCCGACCGGAGTTTCGGCGTGCGGCCGTTTTCCGCGTGGCAGGCGCGAGCGTAATCGGTCAGCGATCAAGGCCGCCGCTGGCGAAGGCAATTGCGCGGTCCGCCGATTTTCTGTATTTCCGGCCCATGACCGACAGCCTGACACACACCAGCCCGTTCCTCGTGGCCGCACTTTACCATTTCGTTTCCGTGCCGGGCTTTGCAAGCCTGCAGGCACCGCTGCAGACGCTTTGCGAGGAGAACGGCGTCAAAGGAACGCTGCTTCTGGCCCATGAAGGCATCAACGGCACGATCGCCGGCCCGGATGCCGGCATTCACGCCGCGCTCGCCTTCCTGCGCGCCCAGCCGGAATTTTCGGGCCTGGAGCACAAGGAAAGCCGCGCCTCGAAAATGCCCTTCCTGCGCATGAAGGTGAAGCTGAAAAAGGAAATCGTCACCATGGGTGTCGAAGATATCGACCCCAACAAGGTGGTCGGCACCTATGTGACGGCCAAGGACTGGAACGCACTGATCTCCGACCCTGATACCATTGTCATCGACACCCGCAACGATTACGAGACGGCAATCGGCACCTTTCGCGGCGCGGTCGACCCGAAGACCAAGACCTTCCGCGAATTTCCCGATTGGGTGCGCAACAATCCCGGCCTGCACAACAAGCCGAAGGTCGCCATGTACTGCACCGGCGGCATACGCTGCGAGAAGGCCACCGCTTTCATGAAGGCTGAGGGCTTCGATGAGGTCTATCACCTGAAGGGTGGCATCCTGAAATATCTCGAAGAAGTGCCGCAGGAGGAAAGTCTCTGGGACGGCGCCTGCTTCGTTTTCGACGAGCGCGTCTCCGTCGAGCACGGGCTGAAGCAAGGCGAACACCGGCTGTGCCACGCCTGCCGGAACCCGATCACCGCGGAAGAAATCACCTCCCCGCTTTACGAAGAGGGGGTTTCCTGCAGTCACTGCTATCATACGCGCACGGAAGAAGACCGGCTGCGTTACCGTCAGCGGCAGCACCAGATAGCCCTCGCGAAAAAGCGCGGCCAGCGACATATCGGCAGTTGAGCCGGGATTCTGTTGGGGTCAGCCTTGCTGTTTGAGGGTCGGGGCCGCCGGTCAGGCTGCGCCGATGCGTCGCCGAGCTTCCGGCTGCGCTGCACGTTGCTCATTCAGCATCTCGGTGATGAGATCTGATGTCATAGGCTTTCCGAACCAATAGCCCTGCAGGCAGTCGCAGCCGAAAAGGCGCATGGCTATCGCCTGCTCCTCGGTCTCGATGCCTTCGGCCGTCACCGGAATATCGAGCGAGCGGGCGAGCGCCACCGTCGCCCGCAGCATCTCGCGCTGGCGTTTGTCGTTGACACCCATGACCAGCGAGCGGTCGATCTTGATGCGGTCGAAGCCAAACTGCCTGAGATAACCGATCGAGGAGAAGCCGGAACCGAAATCGTCGAGCGCCACCTTGACCCCCAGCCCCTTCAACCGTTCGATCGACTGGCGGGTGCGCTGCGGGTTCTGGATCATATAGCCTTCGGTGATCTCCAGCGTGATGCGACCGGCCTCGATCTCCGTCTGCTTCAGCACGTAGCGCACATAGTCGGTAAACGCGGGATTGCGGAACTGGCCGGGCGAGACGTTGACCGAGACGTTGAGGTTCGGCCATTGTTTGGCCGTCTCGCAGGCTTTGCGCAACACGAACAAGCCAAGCGATTCGATGAGGCCGCTGGTCTCGGCGATCGGGATGAACAGCTCGGGCGAAACAGGACCATGGCCCGGACGGTTCCAGCGCACCAACGCCTCGACGCCGGTCATCGCATGCGTCGCCGCATCGATCAGCGGCTGGTAGGCGAGCGTCAGGTCGCCGCTTTCGATGGCGATCCGGAGATCGAGTTCCAGCGCATTGCGCTGCTCCCGATCCGCATCCATCGACGGATCGTAGAGCATCATGCGCGCGCGGCCGGCCTCCTTCGCCTTGTACATGGCAAGGTCGGAGCGGCGCACCAGTTCCTCACGCCCAATCGCGCCGGAAGGCGACATGGCGATGCCGATGCTTGCCCCGACGACGACGACACGGCGACCGATCTCCAGCGGCTCGACAAGAAAATCGAGGATCTGCTCGGCCAACTGCAGAGCGGCGGCATTCTCGCTGTCGGAGAGAAAGGCGATCGCAAATTCATCGCCGCCGATGCGGGCGAGAACCGCACCCGGCGGAATGAGCACAGCGAGCCCGGCCGCGACCGCCCGGATCAACTGGTCGCCGGTGCCGTGGCCATAGCTGTCGTTGACCTCCTTGAAGCCATCGAGGTCGAGGTAGAGGAGCAGCACGTTGCGCTTGGTCTGGCGTGCCTCGACGACAAAACGATCGACGGCGAGCCCGAGGCCGTCGCGATTGGAAAGACCGCTCAGCCTGTCGCGCAACGCCTCCTCGCGGGCGCTGCCTTCCTCTGCCTTCAGACGGCGGCCGGCAAGCCAGCCGATGACCAGCAATACCACGAAAAACAATCCGACGAGGCCGAGCGCCTGGATGACCATCGGCCGCACCTGTGCATAGCCGATATCGCCGGGTGAGCGCGAGATCCAGACGAGCTTGCCGAGCGTTACCCCGGTCGGATCGACGATCGGCACGCGATAGTCGGCCGCAAAACTCGGCGGCGCCAGCCTCAGCCCGCCGATGACATAGGTCTGGCCGAGGGCAGTCACCCTGTCGTCATCGAGATGGCGGGCGAAAACGAGGTAGCGGTGCTGGCCGGCGGGCGCGTCAAGCGCACCGGACTTTTTCCGAACCAACGCCACGCCGACGGCGGCAATCCCCCGTTTGGTGGTGACGAAGCCGATCGCCTGGGGATGGTCGGCCGGGCCGACCGCCTTCACCCTATCGAACAGGGTCCAGAGCGACGGCGCAAAGAAATCCGCGAGCGGCTCCTCCATCGGCTTGCCGTCGCGATAGGCCATGACCGCCTTCTTCGCGTCATCGATGACGATCGCCACATCGAAAAGCGAGCTGTTGACTGACATCTCGCCGTAATTGCTCACAGTCCAGGCCATACCGTCAGGCGCATAGACGTTGACGGCGGCGTCGTCCCAGGCCGCGTAATCGTCGAGCGTCGCGCCGAGCTGATCCTCGAAGGTTCTCAACGCGCCGGCCGTCGTTTCGCGCGAGCGCTCGTCATCGAGGAGATTGGCATTTTCGGCCACGCGTTCGAGCGCCGTCAGCACCATGATGGTGACGACGGCGACGATGACCGCGAAGGAGAAAAGCACGCCGGTAACGGTGATGTGACGGCCTATTCCCAAACCCTTGCTCTGCGACTTTCCGACTGTCTGCATTACGGCTCCCTGACCGTCGGACTTTGCCAGTCAAGGGTTCAAAAACGTTTAAGCAACCGCCTGTTGCAGCTTTCTGACGCGCTATTTTGTGCCTGCAGCCGCCGGACGGCGCCTGCCCTAACCCGGCGTGTGATTGCCCTTCGGAAATTGGGCCGCAAGCTCGCGGTACCATTTGCCGCTCTTCTTCACCGTGCGCAGTTGGGTCTCATAATCGACATGGACGAGGCCGAAGCGCATGCGGTAGCCTTCCGCCCATTCGAAATTGTCCATCAGGCTCCAGGCGAAGTAGCCGCGTAGGGGATAGCCGTCGTTGATGAGACCGGCAACGATGTCGAGGTGATCGCCGACATAGTCGAGGCGCATCGTGTCGTCGACCTCGCCGTCGACGACATCGGTGTTGTCGCAGGCGCCGTTCTCTGTGATGTAGCATTCCGGCAGTTCGTAGCGACGGTAGAGATCCTCGATCGAGAGCTTCAGGCCTGGCGCATAGATTTCCCAGCCGATATCGGTCTTGACGTCGCTTGCCGGCGCCGCTTCTACCGTCCAGGGGAAATCGCCCTTGCGTTCGGCGTCGTCGGTGACGCGCTCGGGCTTGTAGTAGTTCAGGCCCCACCAATCGAGTTTCTGGCTGATCAGCGTCAGGTCGCCATCCTCGATGGCGGGCATGCGGTCGCCGAGCGCCTCGACGAATTCCTTCGGATATTCGCCCTTGAAGACAGGATCGAAGAAGGCGCCGTTGTGGAACTGATGCGCACGCTCGCCGGCGGCAAGATCAGCCGGGCTGTCGGAGCCAGGAATGATCGAGGCGGCGTTGAGCACAAGCCCGACGGGCACGCCAGGGGCTTCCGAGCGGATCGCCTCGACGCCGAGACCGTGGGCAAGGTTCATGTAATGCATGGCGTGAAGGGCGGCCTGCATGTTGCGCTCGCCCGGAGCATGGATGCCGTAGAGGTGGCTGAGCCAGACGATGCACCAGGGTTCGTTGAAGGTCGCGACCCGGTCGAGGCGGTCGCCAAGGCGGTTCATCACCGTCTTGGCATAGCGCTGAAACGCATAGGCGGTCGAGCGTGTCGTCCAGCCGCCTTCGCCGGCGAGCAACAGAGGCAGATCCCAGTGGTAGAGCGTCGCGAAGGTCTTGATGCCGCGCGCCTTGCAGCCGTCGACCAGCCGATCGTAGAAATCGAGGCCGGCCTCGTTTACCGGACCCGTGCCGTCGGGGATAATGCGCGGCCAGGCAATCGAGAACCGGTAGGCTTCGACACCCATCTCCTTGATGAGATCGAGGTCCTGTTCCAGGCGATTGTAGTGATCGCAGGCGATATCGCCGTTATCGCGATTATGGACGCGGCCGGGCATATTGCAGAAAGCATCCCAGATGGATGGCTTGCGGCCATCGGCTTTGCTGGCGCCTTCGATCTGGAAGGCAGCGGTGGCAACGCCGAAAGTGAAGTCGCCGGGAAAGCGTTCCGCGAGTTTCTTCGGATCGATCATCTGCAAGTCCTATCTCTCAGGTTGAGCCGTTTGCGCCGGATTTAGCCAAGCCTGAAGGCAAAGTACAGGCTGACGGCGAGAAAAACTGCAACGTTGCAGGAGGAAGCCAGAACAGCTGCAACCGTCCTTCCCTTACCGCGCAGCCGACCTCAAACGGCAATGTCAGCAGTCGTGACTTGGCCGTTGAGACCGAGATCCTTACACCGGAAATGGCATCACAAATGTGAAAGCAATCCAATGCTCTCTTCGGTCCATTCGCTGCAGCCCCATCTGCTGAGCCTGTTGCGCATCGTCTCGTCACTCGTGCTTTTCAGCTACGGAACACAGAAGATCCTGCATTTTCCGGCTGCGGCAAGCGTGCCGCCGGCGGGATCGCTCTCCTGGATTGCCGGACTGCTCGAACTCACCTTCGGCTTCCTGGTGCTCGTCGGATTCCAGACCCGTATCGCAGCCTTCGTGCTCTCGGGCCTGATGGCCTTCGCCTATTTCATCGGCCATGCCTCGAAGGGCATCTACCCTGCGCAGAACGGCGGCGTCGCGGCGATCCTGTTCTGCTTCGTGTTTCTCTATCTGGTGGCGGCAGGAGCCGGACCGTTGAGCGTCGACAGCCTGCTCAAGCGCGGCCGCACTGCTACTGCCTGACCAAATAAGCAAATGCCGAGGCGGCTTGACCCCGCCTCGGCGCTTTCATGGAGCAATCTAGATCGGCAAATTCAGACCTTGACCCATGCGCCGTTCTTCTTGGAAGACGCGACGCAGGCTTCGACGAAAGCCACACCCTTCACGCCGTCATCGACGGTGGGATAGACCACTGCCTTGTCGACGGCCCTACCCTTCTTGCGGGCATTGATCGCATGCGCGGCTTCCGTATAGATCGTCGCAAAGGCTTCGAGATAACCTTCCGGATGACCTGATGGTACGCGCGTGACACGGCCGGCAGCCGCGCCTGAACCGGCACCGCCGCGGGTGATCAGCCGCTTCGACTCGCCGAAAGGCGTGTACCACAAGTAGTTCGGGTCCTTCTGGGTCCATTCCAGCCCGCCCTTGCTGCCGTAGACGCGCACCATCAGACCGTTTTCATGGCCGGGCGCCACCTGGCTGCACCACAGCATGCCTTTGGCCGGCTTCTCCGAGCCCTTCGCCTTGAAGCGCAGCATGACATGCGCATTATCGTCCAGCCGGCGGCCGGGAACGAAGCTGTCGAGATCGGCAGCGAGGCTGTCGAGCTCCAGGCCAGTGATGAAGGCGGCGAGATTATAGGCGTGCGTGCCGATATCGCCGGTCGAGCCGCCGACGCCGGACTGCGCCGGATCGGTGCGCCATGCGGCCTGTTTCTGGCCGGTTTGCTCGACCGCTTCCGTCAGCCAGTCCTGCGGATATTCGGCCTGGACGACTCTTATATCGCCGAGTTCGCCATTCGCGATCATCTCCCGCGCCTGGCGGACCATCGGATAACCGGTGTAATTATGCGTCAGCACGAAGAGCGCGCCGCTCTCGTCGGCGATCTTCTTCAGCTTCTTCGCATCGGCAAGGTTTGACGTCAGCGGCTTGTCGCAGATGACATGAATGCCGCGCTTCAGGAACTCCTTGGCTGCATCGTAGTGCACATGGTTCGGCGTGACGATCGCCACCGCCTCGATGCCGTTCTTCAGCTTCGCCTCGCGGATCGCCATCTCGCGATAGCTAGAATAGGTCCGCGACGGATCGAGGCCAAGGTCGCGGCCGGATGCGATCGCCTTATCAGGCGTCGACGACAGCGCGCCGGCGATGAGATCGTACTGATCGTCGATGCGTGCGGCGATACGGTGCACCGCGCCGATGAACGCGCCCGCGCCGCCGCCCACCATACCGAGCCGGATGCGCGGCTCGCGGGTCTGTTCGGATGATGCTTCGATTGCCATGATTCCTCCTGAAACTTAATTTGGTGCGGGCGCGGCCCCTCATCCGGCTGCCGCCACCTTCCCCCGCCAGCGGCGAGAAGGTGATATGCCGCGATGTCTATGCCCATCTCTGCCGTCTGGTGTGGCAAGTCCCCTCTCCCCGTCAAAACGGGGAGAGGGTTAGGGTGAGGGGTAGCATCACGGTACCCCTATGCGTTAGAGCCCCAGCATCCGCCGGTTCGCCGCTTGGTCCGTACCGCTGCCGGCGAAATCGTCGAAGGCTTTCTCGGTGACGCGGATGATATGAGCGGCAACGAATTCGGCGCCTTCACGGGCGCCATCCTCCGGATGCTTCAGCGCGCATTCCCATTCGACCACGGCCCAGCCGTCGAAATTATTCGCCGTCATCTTCGAAAACACCGCGCCGAAATCGACCTGACCGTCACCGAGCGAGCGGAAGCGGCCGGCGCGTTCCACCCAGCCCTGATAGCCGCCATAAACACCTTGGCGCCCGGTCGGATTGAACTCCGCATCCTTGACGTGGAACATCTTGATGCGGTCCTTGTAGATGTCGATATTGTCGAGATAATCGAGGCACTGCAGGACGTAGTGCGAGGGATCGTAGAGCATGTTGGCGCGCGGATGGTTCTTCACGCGCGCGAGGAACATCTCGAAGGTGATGCCGTCATGCAGGTCTTCGCCCGGATGGATCTCGTAGCAGACGTCAATACCGTTCTCGTCCGCATGGTTGAGGATCGGCGTCCAGCGGCGGGCGAGTTCGTCGAAGGCAGTCTCGACCAGACCGGCAGGACGCTGCGGCCAGGGATAGATGAAGGGCCAGGCAAGCGCGCCGGAAAAGGTCGCATGCGCCTTGAGACCGAGGTTTTTGGATGCCGTCAGCGCCATCTTGACCTGCTCGACCGCCCATTCCTGACGCGCCTTCGGATTGCCGCGCACCTCGGGTGCCGCAAACCCGTCGAAGGCTTCGTCATAGGCCGGGTGAACGGCGACGAGCTGACCTTGCAGATGGGTGGAAAGTTCGGTGATCTCGATGCCGTTTTCGCGGGCCTTGCCGGCGAACTCGTCGCAATAATCCTTGGACGTGGCGGCCTTCTTGAGATCGATCAGCTGGCTGGCCCAGGTCGGCACCTGGACGCCCTTGTAACCGATGTCGGCCGCCCATTTGGTGATTGCGTCCCACGAGTTGAATGGCGCGGTATCGCCCGCGAACTGGCCAAGGAAAAGGCCGGGGCCCTTGATCGTCTTCATGTCAGATTCCTCCCTGAATATCGACCGTAAACGTTTCTGAAGTGTTGTAGCACGCTATTTGGCGGGAGCAAGGCGCCTCCTCGCCCTTGCGTCGAATTTGGCGCGAGGCCAAATGCGATATGGCTGCGAGCTAATCATGATGGGCTTTGACGGGCAAGAGGTACGTGCAGCATTTTCGGCTAGCCGCTATAGTGGAAGCATATAAAATGCGCCCATCCTTTCGAATGGGCGCATATCTCCAGTCAATCGATCAGAACGGCGAATCCGGGAAATAGAAGTCCTTGGCATTCTCCTTGGTGACGAGCGTCGCATCGAGAATGTAGCTGCCATGAACCGGGACCTGATCGTAGAGTGCCGCCGCCGTCAGCTCCATCGCCGTGCCGACCATTGCCGGCGGATAGAGAACGTCGACCGGGATCAGCTTGTCGCCGTCCATGACCTTCTTGACCATGTCCTTGGAGCCGGCGCCGGCGACGACATACTTGATATCGGTGCGCTTGGCCTGCTCGATCGCCTGCAGAACGCCAACAGCCATGTCGTCGTCCTGGCACCATACGACGTCGATCTTCTGGTACTTGGTCAGGTAGTCCTGCATGACCTTGAAGGCGTCGTCGCGGTTCCAGTTGCCGTACTGGCGGTCGAGAACCTTAACGTTCGAGCCGGCAATGCCCTTGTCGAAGCCGTCCTGGCGCTGCTGGTCGATCGGGATCGGCAGACCGCGGATGACCACCACTTCGGCGTCCGGCGTGGTGTGCTTGATGTACTTGCCTGCGACTTCGCCGAGAGCCGGGTTGTTGCCGGCGACATAGAGGTCGCGCACGGAATTGTCGTTGTTGCTCGGCGCGCGGTCGACGAGGGCGACGAACTTGCCCTTGCCCTTGACTTCCTTGATGGCGTTGACGAGCGGATCCGGATCCGACGGCAGGATGACGAGGGCGTCGATGCCCTGCGTATCGAGATCCTGCACGGCGTTGGCCTGGCTTGCGGCGTCCGGCGAAGTCTTGACGATGACGTTGAGACCGGGATGTTCGGCCATCAGCAGCTTGGCGACGCGTTCGGCATGGAATACGACGCCCGACGTCCAGCCGTGGTCGGCGGCCGGAATGGAGACGCCGATCGTGAATTTCTTGTCCTGGGCGTGAGCGGCGCCGGCGAACGTCACCGCCGCAACCGCCAGGCCCAACATCAATTTACGCATGCTATTTCCTCCCAATAACTTCAGGGACTTTTCCATATCGGGACCGGACGCCCTGTAAGCCCGATCAATTGCAAGCACGGTTCAACTCATGATTTGCGCACCAGCGAGCGCTGAACGAACATGGCGATAATGATGATCGCACCCTGGATGGCACCGATCAGATACTCGCTGATGAAATTCGAAAGCAGCATGATGTTGCCGACCAGTTCGAGAATGAAGGCGCCGCAGATCGTGCCCCAGACCCTGCCCGCGCCGCCCTTGAGCGCCGTACCGCCGACGACGACGGCCGTGATCGCCTGCAGCTCCCACAGGATGCCCGTCGTCGCCGATGTCGACCCAAGCCTGGGAACATAGAGCAGCACGGCAATGGCAACGCACAGTCCCTGGATGACGAACGCGATCGTGCGCACGCGGTTGACCGCAATACCGGAATAGCGGGCGACGTCGCTGTTTGATCCCACAGCCACGACATGGCGCCCGTAGCGGGTGCGATAGAGGATGAAGGCCGCGACCGCGGTCACCGCCAGGATCACCACGATCGGCACTGGTATGCCGGCGACATTGCCGAAATAAGCAGGGCGATAGAGCGTCTGGATATCGGCGGAGCGAAGCGTGATCGCGCCGCCTTGCGACAGCCATGTCGTCAGGCCGCGATAGATGCCCATTGTGCCGAGCGTCGCGATGAACGGCTCGATCTTGCCGACGGTCGTGATCAGGCCGTTCGCCAGGCCGCACAGCGAACCGGCGACGATCGTGAAGACGACCGCGACCACGAGCATCAAAGCCGGGTTTGCGATGGCGCCCGAATTCATCAGCAGGATCATCAGGCTGGCGACGAAGGCCACCATCGAGCCGACCGACAGATCGAGATCCCCTGCTGATATCACGAAGGTCGCACCGACCGCGATGATGGCGATGAAGGCACTGCGCGTCGCGACATTGGCAAGGTTGGTGATGCCGATGAAATTGGGATTGACCAAGGCTCCGACGATCAGCAGCAGCGCCAGGGCGACGAAGGGCGCGACCGCACGCAGGTCGACATCCCGCCAGGATCGGCGCCGGATTTCCCTGGTCTCCTCGTTGACACTCATTTCCAAAACCAACCTCCCGTCCCATATTTTCTGGGAATCTTATCTATCGTTCTGATCAGGCAAAGCCCTGCTAGCCCTCAGGCGGCCGCCTTCCTCTTGAGCCCGGCGGCGTATCGCATGATCTCCTGTTCGGAAATCTCGTCTCCTTCGAGCACGCCGACGATACGCCCTTCGCGCATCACCGCCACTCTCGTGCAGAGGCCGATGACCTCCGGCATCTCCGACGACACGACGATGATCGACCGGCCGTCCCGGGCGAGCGCCGAGATGAAATGATATATCTGCTGCTTTGTGCCGACATCGATGCCGCGCGTCGGCTCGTCGATGATGATGATATCAGGATCGGTCTCCATGACCTTGGCGAGCAGCAGCTTCTGCTGGTTTCCCCCCGACATCCGGCCGGCGACGATATTGCCGTCGCGAACCCTGATATCGAAACGACGCTTGGCCTTTGCCATCGCGGCCGCTTCGCTGCCCGGGCTGAGATAGCCGTGACGCGCGTGCCTGCCGAGCGATTGCAGTGTCAGATTGGTGACCATGCCGGAGCGCAGCAAGAGGCCCTTCGACTTGCGGTCCTTGGTCATGTAAGCGAGCCCGCAGCGATTGGCGGCATGCACGTCGCCGGAGGGAACCGTTTCCCCCTTGATGACCACCTCGCCCTCGAGACGGGTTCGCAACCCGGCGATCGCTTCCATCAGCTCGGTGCGGCCGGAGCCGATCATGCCTGAGAAACCGATGATCTCACCCTTGCGCACCTCGAAGCTCGCATCCTTCACATAACCCGTCGACACCGAGGCGACGCTGAGGACGACCTCCTCGTCGACATCGGGCTCGACCTTAGCGGGATAGAGGCTGGAGAGTTCGCGGCCGACCATCAGCTGCGCGATCGATTCCCCGTCCAGAATGGACGTCGGCGAAGTCTTGATCCATTGGCCGTCGCGCAGCACCGTGACGCGGTCGGTCAATTCCATCACCTCGTCGAGTTTGTGGGACACGAAGACGAAGCTGGTACCCTGGTCGCGAAGCTTGCGAACCTGCTTGAACAGCATATTGGTCTCTTCCCGCGACAGCACCGCGGTCGGCTCGTCCATGAACACCACCCGCGCGTCTCGGCTGATCGCTTTGGCGATTTCGACCATTTGCTTGTCGGCGATGGAAAGCGTGCTGACCAGCGCGTTCTCATCGACATGCGAACCGAGCACGTCGAGAACCTTGCGTGTCTCCGACCGCATATATTTGCGGTCGAGCATGCCGAAGCGCGTGACTTCGCGCCCGAGAAAGAGGCTCTCCGTCACGGTCAGATGCTCGGCGAGGTTGAATTCCTGGTGAATAATGACAATGCCGAGCGCCTCGGCGGCGCCATTAGGCGGCAGCACGACGGGCTTGCCATCGAGCAGGATTTCACCGGAACTCGGCTGTTCGAAACCGGACAATACCTTGACGAGCGTGGATTTTCCGGCGCCATTTTCACCCATGAGGGCATGGATTTCGCCGGCGCGGAGATCGAAGTTCACGCTGAAGAGGACCTGCACTCCACTGAAGGATTTGCATATGCGCCTGGCGGACAGCACCACGGGTGCGGTGTCAGCAGCTTCCACAGTCATCTGATCCTCCCAAAGCGGCATCCCATCCGCTCTGGAGCCCTATGTAAACCTTTACATAGATCGTGTAAAGGTTTACATCGTTGATTTACACAGATCCGTTGAAGCCTGCCTTTGACCTCTTGACAAGTCTGTGTAGTGTCGCGGCGAAGACAGCCCAAGGCAGAACCCAGTGTCGAATTCCACGCCCGCAACCATCGAAGACGTCGCCCGGATCGCCGAGGTCTCCATCGCGACGGTGTCCCGGGCAATCCACATGCCGGAGAAGGTCGCCAACTCCACGCGCCTCAAGGTCAACCAGGCAATCGCCATCACCGGCTATACGACCAATGCCATGGCGCGCAGCCTGAGGCTCGGCCGCTCCAACATGATCCTCGTCGTGGCGCCCGATATCGGCGATCCCAATTTCTCCAACATTCTCGTCGGCCTGGAGAACGAAGCGCGCGCGCATGGCTACGGCATCTTGATCGGCCACACCCAGAACGATGCCCAGCGCGGCCTGGAATATCTGAAATTCTTCAATTCCAACCAGGCGGCCGGATTGATCCTCTTCACCGGCATCCTGCCCTTCGGGCATCAGACGATGACCGCGCGGCTGCCGCCGAGCGTCGGCGTTTTCGAGCCCGTCTTCAACGGCGGCATTCCCTATGTCGGCGTCGACGATACCGAGGGTGCTCGCAAAGCGGTGGACCTGCTGCTGGCCGAAGGGCATCGCAAGATCGCTTTCATCGGCGATTCGCGCACTCGGCTTGCCTACACCAGACGGCGCATGGGTTACGATGCCGGCCTCGACGCCGCCGGCATCCCACCCGACACCAGGATCGTGCTCGAAGGTGACGGCACGATCGAAAGCGGGCGGCATGCGGTCGAACAGCTTTTCATGCGCGACACGCTTCCGACCGCCTTCATGTGCGTCAACGACCAGACGGCAATCGGCGTCATGGTCGGCCTCGGCGCGCGAGGCTACGACATTCCACGGGATTTCTCGGTGACCGGTTTCGACGACGTGCCGCAGGCCGTCTTCATATCCCCGCCGCTGACCACCATCCGACAGCCGAGAACGGCGATCGGCAAGCAGGCAATGGCGCTGCTGCTGGAACTTCTGTCCGATGGCCGGCCGACCGAAACGGAAATCCTGCTGAGGCCGGATCTGGTGGTTCGGAACTCCGTCTCGGCGCCGTCGCGCAACTGGTCGAAACGTTGAACCAGTAGAGGCTGAGGGCTTCCTGCCCGCACCGGCCGGCGACGGTGCCGGCGGCCTGTGACCGCCGGCGCGCTTTATCAAACGTAACGGTTGACGACGTTCTCAAGCAATTCCTGCTTGCCCGACCTTGGCTGCGGGTTGACGTCGTGGCTCTCGACATAGTGGGTGATCTCATCCAGCGAATACTCGCCGCGGAAGAGCTTCTGCGCCTCGGCGGATTCCCAGCCGGCATAACGATCGGCGAGCGGCTGCGACAGAGCCTTGTCCTCGATCATCTTGGCAGCGGCCTTCAGGCCGCGGGCGCAGCAATCCATGCCGCCGATATGGCCGATCAGCAGGTCCGCCGGGTCGAGAGACTGACGGCGCAGCTTCGAGTCGAAGTTGGTGCCGCCGGTCTTGAAGCCGCCGCCTGCCAGAACATGGTAATAGGCGAGCGCCATTTCGGGAACATTGTTCGGGAACTGGTCTGTATCCCAGCCGGACTGGTAGTCGTTGCGGTTCATGTCGATCGAACCGAAGATGCCGAGCGCATTGGCAAGCGCCAGCTCGTGCTCGAAGGAGTGGCCGGCAAGGATCGCGTGTCCCTGCTCGATATTGAGCTTCACCTCGTTTTCAAGGCCGTGCTTCTTGAGGAAGCCATAGACGGTCGCGACATCATAGTCGTACTGGTGCTTGGTCGGCTCCTGCGGCTTCGGCTCGATCAGGATCGTGCCCTTGTAGCCGATCTTGTGCTTGTATTCGACGACGAGGTTGAGGAAGCGTCCGAGCTGGTCGAGCTCGCGGCCGATATCGGTGTTGAGCAGCGTCTCGTAACCTTCGCGGCCGCCCCAGAGCACGTAGTTTTCGCCGCCGAGCTTCTGCGTGGCATCGATGCAGGTCTTGACCGTCGCGGCTGCGAAAGCGAAGACGTCGGGATCCGGATTGGTCGCAGCGCCCGACATATAGCGGCGGTGGGAGAAGAGGTTCGCCGTGCCCCAGAGCAGCTTGGTGCCGGTTGCGGCCTGCTTGTCGGCGAAATAATCGACGATTTCGTTGAGGTTTTTGGTGTTCTCGGCGAAATTCTTGCCTTCGGGACGTACGTCGGCGTCATGGAAGCAGTAATAGGGCGAGCCGAGCAGCGAGAAGAATTCGAAGGCGACGTCGGCCTTGAGTTTGGCGGCCTTCATCGTGTCCTCGAACCAGGGACGCAGGAAGGTCTGGCCGCCGAATGGATCGCCGCCCGGCCACGTGAAGGTGTGCCAATAGGCCACCGCAAAGCGCAGATGGTCTTCCATGCGTTTGCCCATGACGATCTCGTCCGGCTGGTAATAGCGGAAGGCCAGCGGATTGGTGCTGTCCGGGCCTTCGTATTTTACTTTCTGGATATCGCCAAAAAATCCGGTGCTCATGTTGGTTCTCCTTGGGTTCGTATCTTTTCGAAGTTCAAAATTGTTGGTCTACGCCAGAGGCCCCCTCATCCGCCTGCCGGCACCTTCTCCCCGATGGGGAGAAGAGACTCGCAGCAGCGCCTCTTTTCCCTTCTCCCCTCGGGGAGAAGGTGGCCCGAAGGGTCGGATGAGGCGGCCGCTGGCTCCAGTTCTCAGTGCGCCAGCGACTTGATCGCCGGGTAGAGCGCACGGTAGCGCTTGTAAGCATCCTCATAAGCGCCGCTCAGTGCGGACACCGGCTCGATCGTTCCGGCTGTTATTGGCGGCGTGCAGACGGCAATGGGATCCGCCCCTGTTGCCGCAATCAGGCCGAGACGGGCGGCGCCGAAGGCCGCACCGAAATCGCCGTCGGCCGGGAGGTCGACCGGAACGCCGAGGGCGGTCGCGATCGACGCCAGCCAGTAACGCGAGCGCGAACCGCCGCCGATTGCCGTGACCCGGGATATGCCGGTGCCGGCCGAGCGTAACGCTTCGAGATTGTCGCGGATGGCGAAGGCGACGCCTTCGAGTACTGCCTGGGTGAGAACGACACGGCTGCTTTCATGTTCGAGGCCGATGAAGGCGCCGCGGATGACGGCATCATTGTGCGGCGTGCGCTCGCCGGAGAGATAGGGCAGGAAGGTAACGCCGGTGGGAGCCTTCAGCGTCTCGCCGACTTCGCCGGTGAGATCGGCGGCCGACTTGCCGGTGACACTGGAATGCCAGTTGAGCGCATCGGTGGCCGACAGGATGACACCCATCTGGTGCCAGGTGTTCGGCAACGCGTGGCAGAAGGCATGCACGGCACTTTCCGGCTTCGGAAGATAGAAAGCGTTGGCGGCAAAAAGCACGCCCGAGGTGCCGAGCGAGACGAAGGCTGCACCATCGCTGACCGTGCCCATGCCGCAGGCAGAGGCCGCATTGTCGCCTGCGCCACCGGCCACGACGACATCGCCTGATATGCCCCATTGCGCCGCCAGTTCGGACCGCAGCTTGCCGGCTTGCTCGGTGCCTTCGACAAGCGCCGGCATCTGCTCCTTAGAAAGCTTGGTGGCGGCGAGCAGTTCGGACGACCAGGCGCGTTTGCCGGTGTCGAGCCAGGAAGTGCCGGCCGAATCCGACATTTCCGAGATATATTCGCCGGTCAGCCAAAGACGCAGATAGTCCTTCGGCAAGAGCACCTTGGCGATCTTGGCGAAAACATCGGGCTCATGCTTTTCGACCCAGGCGAGCTTCGGCGCCGTGAAACCGGGAAAGACGATGTTGCCCGTGAGCGCGCGAAAGCGCGGATCGGCATCGAGTGCCGCGGCCTCGACGTAGCTGCGCGTGTCGTTCCAGAGGATGCAGGGGCGCAGGACCTTGTCGGTGGCATCGATGAGCGTCGCGCCGTGCATCTGTCCGGAAAGCCCGATGCCCTTGACCGCGGCAAGCTCCTTCGGATGTTTTGCCTTGAGGCCGGCGACCGCCTCTTCCGTGGCGCGCACCCAGTGGGCCGGCTCCTGCTCCGACCAACCGGAATGCGGACGCGACACGTCGAGCGAACCATTGGCCGAGCCGACGATCTTCTGATCGCCGTCGATCAGCATCGCCTTGACGCCGGAGGTTCCGAGATCGAGACCCAGATACATGTGGCATTTCTCCCTTTGCCGTTACGGCAGATTGTCTTTCAGGAATATGTCGAGGCGGATGCGCTCCTGCGCTTCGATGACGGCAAGCCCGTCCGCCTTGGCTTTCAGCACGCGGATGGCGCTCCGCACCTCATGGCCGGCATCCTGGTTGAGGATCGCATCGATCGTATTGTCGATCAGTGCCGCGCGCGTATGGGCAGTCAGTTCGTGGGCAATGACAGTCAGTACGCGGTCGACGGCCTTCTCCTTCAACGCCCGGATCAGGCCGCGATTGCCGGCGCCGAGGCTGTAGACGCCGATGATGCCGGCATTCCCGAGCGCGTCGGCAACGAGCCTATGGGCGACCTCCGGGTCGTCGCGGCCTTCGAGAACCGGCAGGATCGCAAGATCGGGAAATTCCTCGGCCATGACAGCGGTGAAGCCCTCCAGCCGCTCGCGATGGTCACGCACCAGCATGGAGCCGGCGAGCACGGCGATTTCGCCCTTTCGCGGCCCGAGGAATCGTCCGAGCAGGCGGGCGGCAGTGCGGCCGGCTGCGATATTGTCGACACCAGCATAGTGATGGCGTAGCGACCCCGTGAGATCGGAAACCAGGGTGACGACGGGAAAGCGCTCGCGAACCAACCTGTCGACGGCGGCGCGTACTTCGGGCGCATCGGTCGCAACCAGCGCAATGCCGCATGGTTTTTCCCGGGAAAGCCCTTCAAGCACGGAGACTAGGGCGGCGGGATCGAAGGCCGGCACCTCGATGGTGCGGATATCGGTGCGTTCGGCCGACGAGCGGACGATCGCCTGGCGGATCTCGGCATTGAGCCCGTGCATGAAGGAATTGTCGCTGGCCGGAAGGATGAAGACCAAGGGATAGGTGCGCCCCTTGGCAAGATTGGCGGCGGCGACGTCTCTGATATAACCGAGCTCGCGGATCGCGGTCTCGACCTTTTCCCGCGTGACGTGGCGCACACCGGGGCGCTGGTTGAGAACCCGGTCGACAGTCGCGAGACTGACACCGGCGGCAGCGGCGATATCGTGAACGGTTGGCCTCATCATTCCTCCTGACGAGACCATTAGCGCCAATTTTGATGTACGTAAATCAAAAAATCGAGCGAGCGGATTCCCGCTTCGTTTTCCGGGCATTGCCTACCCGAGTCGGACCGATCCAGCCGACGATCATCCGCCTGATGACACAGCGGCCGGAAAACAGCAACAAAAAGGCCCTCCGAAGAGGGCCTTTTCAAGGGGCGGCAGGCCGGAGGTCAGTGGCCGCCACCGCCTCCCCCGCCTTGCGGCGCGGGTTTCTTGATCATGGCGACACCGAGGATCATGGCAAGGAAGAGTGCGGTCAGGATCAGGAACACGTCGCTGAAGGAAAGGATGATCGCCTGCTTGGTGGCAAGCCCGACCATCTGCTTGATCGCCACAGAGGCGCCGTCCATGCCGTAAGTGTTGAAATTGGCGGCCATGTTGTTCATCTGGTCGATCGCCGCCGGATTGCCCCAGTCCATATTCTCCCGCAGCCGCTCGTAATGCACGTCCTGGCGGCTGGTGAGCACGGTGTTGATGACGGCAAGGCCGACAGCGCCGCCGAGGTTTCGGGTCAGATTGAACAAGCCGGACGCGCCGCGGATGCGCGAGGGCGGCATCGTGCCGAGCGCGATATTGTTGATCGGCACCATGCACATCATCAGTCCGAAACCGCGCAAGATCTGCGGAATGAACAGCTCGTAGAAATCCCAATCCGCCGTCAGATGCATCATGATGAAAGTGCCGGCGGCGAAACTGACGAAGCCGATCGCCATCATCAGGCGCAGGTCCATCTTGGTCGACAATCGTCCGGCGATCGGCGCGGTGAAGAACATCGCCAGCCCGGAGACGAACATCGTCTCGCCGATCATCAGTGAATCATAGCCACGGATGCGCCCGAGATAGACCGGATAGATATAGGTGAGGCCATAGAGGCCAATGCCCATGACGAAAGAAAACACCGAACCGAACGAGAAATTCCGATTCGCGAAAGCCTTCAGGTCGACGACGGGGAAATCCACCGTAAAGGCGCGGTAGAAGAAGACGATGGCCGCAACGCTGGAGGCAATCGCTGCGATGGTGATGGAACTGTCGTTGAACCAATCGTTCGAATTGCCCTCTTCGAGCACATATTCCAGCGCGCCGAGGAACACGCCCATCGAAATCAGCCCCCACCAGTCGAATTTCTTGAAGAGCGACAGTTCCGGTTTGTCGAAATCGATGAAGTTCCAGGTGACGATCGTGACGATGATGCCGGGAACGATGTTGACGAGGAACAGCCAGTGCCAGGAGAAGGCGTGGCTGAGATAACCGCCGACCGTCGGGCCGATGGTCGGTGCCAGCGTCGCGATCAGACCGATGATCGGCGAGACGATGCTGCGCTTCGAAGGCGGGAAGATGGTGAAGGCAGCCGCGAAAACCGACGGGATCATGCCGCCGCCGATGAAGCCCTGGATGACGCGGTAGACGATCATCTGGTCGATATTCGTCGCCGTCGCCGCAAGCGCGCTCGCCATGGTGAAGCCGGCGGCCGAGATCGCGAAGAGATAACGCGTCGAGATAATGCGCGCCAACGTGCCGGAAAGCGGGATCATGATTACTTCGGCGATCAGATAAGCCGTCTGCACCCAGCCGACCTCGTCGCTGCCTGCCGAAAGGCCGGCCTGGATTTCGGCAAGAGAGGCCGAGACGATCTGGATGTCGAGGATCGACATGAACATGCCGAGCACCATCGCGAAGAAGGCAATAAGCTTCTTCGGATCCATGCGCTCGTCGGCATGGGCAGGCGCTGCCGGAATCGTTCCCGCTGTGGCTGTCGCGCTCCCGGCCATCAGATCACCTCCGCCTTTTCCAGAGCAATTCCGTTTTTCTTCGAAGCATGGAATTGCTCTATCTCTTTGTTTTCACGCAATTCCGGACGCAAAACCGCTGCACACATTTGCTGGAATTGCTCTGAAGGCTTACTTGCTCGGCGCCGTACGGGTGTCGACGTCGACGACGACGCTCAGGCCCGCGCGCAGACGCCCGCTATCGAGCGCATCCTGCGGCAGCGCGATGCGCACTGGTACCCGCTGGATCACCTTGGTGAAATTGCCCGTGGCGTTTTCCGGCGGCAGCATCGAAAAGACCGAGCCGGAAGCCGGTGAGATCGATGCGACGGTGCCGACGATCGGATGATCGCTATAGGCATCGACATGGACGTTGACTTTCGAGCCCGGCACCAGATGCTGGATCTGCGTTTCCTTGAAATTGGCATCGATATAGAGTTGGCGCACCGGAACGAGCGCCATCAGGCGCTGGCCGGGGGAGACGAGGTCGCCTTCCTGGACGGAGCGGTTGCCGACAATGCCGTCATAAGGCGCCTTGAGCACGGTGAAGGAAAGGTCGCGGACGGCCTTGTCGCGCGAGATCTCAAGCGAACGGACCGAGCCTTCGGCTTCCTTGCGCTGAGCCTGGAGAATGGTGATGTTGGCCTGCGCAGCGGTGATGTTGGCGTCGCCGCCGGCAAGATTGGCTTTGGCCTGGTCGAGGGCGATATTGGCGTTGTCGAGATCGGCGGCGGTCCCGACCGACTTCGCATGAAGGTCGCTCTGGCGCTTCTGAGTAATCTCGGCACCGCGAACGGCCGCTTCGAGTGCCACCTTCTGCGCCTGCGCCTGCACGAGGCTCGCATTCGCGCCTTCGATCTGCGCGTCGATACGCTGTAGCGAAAGCTGTTCGGTGACGATCTGTGCCTGGGCCAAGTCGAGGGCGTTCTGATAGTCGCCATTATCAAGCGTGGCAAGCACGTCGCCCGCTTTGACTTCCTGGTTGGCGACGACGTTCACCTTCGCGACGTAGCCCGTGACCTTCGGCGAAATCGTTGCGATATCGCCTTCGATATAGGCGTCGTCGGTCGACACCATGAAGCGGCCGTTCGTCCACCATTCGTAACCATACCAGCCGCCGCCTGCGAGAAGGGCGAGCACGACGATCGGTAGCACCGGGCTACGGCGCTTCTTCGCAGTTGCGGGTGCGGCGACCGAAGCCGGCGCCAACTGCGCGGGGGCAGACGGCACTTCGCGAGCTTCCGCCACTGGAGCTTCTGCAACGGCAGCGACCTCGGCCTTTAGCTCTTCGGTCTCGGCGTTTTCGCTGACGATCCGCGCGACATTGCTCTTCTGGTTGCTCGACATGGCCACTTTACCGATCTTGGAGTAAATAATCGAACTGAACGGTTCGGTTCAGTTGACTTAAACCTGTTTTATCGTCATATCAAGATGTATAGAACCAATCGGTTCGATTTCTTTAAAGAAAATGCGAAACCGTCAACACGGTTAAGAGGACATGACGCTGAAACCCGACCACGCCGCCGTATTCAGTCCTCCCGCTGCCGGAGGCCGATTTGCCGCAGGCGAAGATCCGGCCAAGCGCCAGCAGATCCTCGCCGGCGCCAAGCGTGTCTTCATGAAGATGGGTTTCGACGCCGCCAGCATGAACGACGTGACGCGCGAGGCCGGAGTCTCAAAGGGAACGCTCTACGTCTATTTCACCAACAAGGAAGAACTGTTTTCGGCGATGATCGAGACCGAGCGCGCCGCCTTCGTGGCGGCCGTGCGCACGGCGCTTGCCGAACATGACGATCCCGAGGCCGGCCTGTACGAATTTGGGATAAGCTTCGTCACTCATATGACCGATGAAAAGGTCATCAGCGCGATGCGCACCGTTCTCGGCGTTCGCGACCGTATGCCGGTGCTCTGTCAACGCTTCTTCAGGGGCCCGGAAAACCTGCGCACCATCATGCGCGACTTCCTGGAACGGCACATCGCCGAAGGCACACTCGAGATCGACGACATCGATCTTGCCGCCGGCCAGTTCCTCGATCTCGCCAGCGGCAGTTTCTTCAAACTCCGCCTGTTCGGAAGCATGGAAGAGCCGCCGCCGCGCGACGAAATCGAGCGCGTCATCCGCGGCGCGATCCGGGTCTTCATGGCCGCCTACGGCGCGCCCCGGCACGAGGCCGCCCGACCGCACTCTTGACCGTCGCGCTTCATCGGCCAAAATCCCGCAACAGCGATCAAATCCGGCTGCCGGCCTTCCTCTAAGAAAGAAGCTGCAATCAGGAGAATGAGGATGACCGCCGTTGGACGGGCGATCTGGTTCATCGAGAGCCATTTCGAAAGCGATATATCGCTGGAAGAGATATCGGATGCAGCCGGATTGTCGCGCTACCATCTGTCGCGCGTCTTCGGGCTCGTCACCGGCCACTCGATCAGCAGCTATATAAGAGGGCGCCGCCTCAGCCGCGCCGTGCCCACACTGGTCGGCGGTTCATCCACCATTCTCGAGGTTGCGCTTTGTGCGGGCTACGGCTCGCACGAGGCTTTCACCCGTGCCTTCCGCGACCAGTTCGGCATGACGCCGGATGCGGTGCGCAGACAGGGGCACGCTCGTAACCTTGTCTTGCTGGAGCCGATCAGAATGGACCCCGCCCACCTCAGCGACCTCGAACCGCCCCGCTTCGAAACCCTCCAGCCGATGCTGTTTGCCGGCTTGCAGGAGACCTACCCCTATGGCGGCAATGCCGCCATCCCCTCTCTCTGGCAGAAATTCAATGCCCATTTCGGACATATCTCCGGCCAGAAAGGCAATGTCGCCTACGGCATCTGTACCCATATCGACGGCGAAGTGGAGAAATTCCGCTATATGGCTGCGGTCGAAATTTCCGATGCCGGCGATCTGCCGGCGGATTTTGCAACGCTCAAGCTACCGGGCCAGCGCTACGTCGTCTTTGCTCATCGCGGCCATGTCTCCGGCATTCCGGCGACGATGAACCGGATTTTTGGCGCATGGTGGCCGACCTCAGGCCTGGAGCACGGCGAGACACCCGACATGTTCGAACGCTACGACGAGCGCTTCGACCCCTACACCGGCATGGGCGTCACCGAAATCTGGTTGCCGATCACAGCATGATGCCGAAAAGTGCGAGCGGTTTTCGGACGTCATGCTCTAACTCTTTAATTTAGAACAGGATTCAAATTTAAGGCCGACCCGGCCTTAAATCATCCTGTTGTAGGGAATAAAAGTCACATCGGTTTCGTATACCCCTTGCGGCGCTTGCCTGGCAGGCCGGCAACATTACATTGCGAGCGTCATTCACGTATGTGACGCGAAGGGGATATACGCTGATGCAGGAAATCATGACGCTCATTCAGGATCCGGCCGCCTGGGTGGCGCTCATCACGCTGGTGGTGATGGAAGTCGTTCTCGGGATCGACAACCTGATCTTCATTTCCATTCTCACCAACAAACTGCCGCCCGAGCACCGGGAGAAGGCGCGCAAGACCGGCATCGGTCTTGCGCTCGTCATGCGCCTCGCCCTGCTCGGCACCGTCGCCTGGATCGTGCAGCTGACCGAACCGCTGTTTGAAGCCTTCGGCCACGGCTTCTCCTGGAAGGATCTGATCCTGATTGCCGGTGGTCTGTTCCTCGTCTGGAAGGCCACCAAGGAAATCCATCACACCGTCGATCCGATCGATCATCAGGAGGATTTCATCGCGAAATCCGTCACGACAGGCTTTGCATCGGCCATCGGCCAGATCCTGTTGCTCGACCTCGTCTTCTCCGTCGACAGCATCATCACCGCCGTCGGCATGACGCCGCATCTGCCGATCATGGTGGTCGCCGTCGTCGCCGCCGTCACCGTCATGCTTGTTGCCGCGACCCCGCTTGCCAACTTCATCGAGAGGAACCCGACGATTGTCATGCTGGCGCTCGCCTTCCTGCTGATGATCGGCACGACGCTGATCGCCGAAGGCATGGGCTTCCATGTGCCGAAGGGCTACGTTTACGCCGCCATGGCCTTCTCGGCGCTGGTCGAGGTGCTGAACATGTTCGCGCGCAACGCCCGCAAACGCAAACGCGACGCTGCGCATTGAGGCTGGGCAGGAGGGCGCGGCGGAACCGGCGCGCCCTCACACACCGCCATCAAGGCCTTTGCAGGCGTGGTTTTTCTTGACGCGACCGGTTGAATATGGCCTAAGGCCAGCCGAACGGACGATCGGCGGATGGTGCGGGCGCATGCCCTTTTCCGGCCGGTTTGCCGATGAAGATATCTGCATCCTTCCGGCCGCACGTCGCTTTCCCCATGAAAGCCGTCCGGTACTTATTGACGGGCACACACAATGACAGTTTCCGGGACAGCTACCGGCGTCCGCGTCCGCATCGCTCCCTCGCCGACAGGCGAGCCGCATGTCGGCACCGCTTACATCGCTCTTTTCAACTACCTTTTCGCCAAGAAGCACGGTGGCGAGTTCATCCTGCGCATCGAGGATACCGATGCGACGCGCTCGACCCCGGAATTCGAAACGAAGGTGTTGGACGCACTGAAATGGTGCGGGCTAGAATGGAAGGAAGGCCCTGATATCGGCGGCCCCTACGGCCCATATCGCCAATCCGACCGCAAGGAAATGTACCAGCCTTACGGGCAAGAATTGCTGGACAAGGGCCATGCCTTCCGCTGTTTCTGCACGCCCGCGCGGCTGGAGCAGATGCGCGAAACTCAGCGCGCCGCCGGCAAGCCGCCGAAGTATGATGGTCTCTGCCTCAACCTCACGGCCGAGGAAGTCACCTCGCGCATGGCCGCCGGCGAGACGACCGTCATCCGCATGAAGATCCCGGCCGAAGGCTCCTGCGACTTCACGGACGGCGTCTACGGCGACGTCAGCATCCCCTGGGATTCCGTCGACATGCAAGTGCTCGTCAAGGCTGATGGCATGCCGACTTATCACATGGCCAACGTCATCGACGACCATCTGATGAAGATCACCCATGTGGCGCGCGGCGAGGAATGGCTGGCTTCGGTGCCGAAGCACATCCTGCTCTATCGCTATTTCGGCTGGGACGAGCCGGTCTTCATGCATCTGTCGCTGATGCGCAATGCCGACAAGTCGAAGCTGTCGAAGCGCAAGAACCCGACCTCAATCTCCTATTACTCCGCGCTCGGCTATATCCCGGAAGCGCTGATGAACTTCCTCGGCCTGTTCTTCATCCAGATCGCCGAAGGCGAAGAGCTGCTTGACATCAACGAACTGTCCGAGAAGTTCGATCCGGAAAACCTCTCCAAGGCCGGTGCGATCTTCGACATTCAGAAGCTCGATTGGCTGAATGGCCGCTGGATCCGCGAGAAGCTCTCAGAAGAGGAATTCCAAGCCCGTGTACTGACCTGGGCGATGGAAAACGACCGCCTGAAGGAAGGTCTGCGCCTGTCGCAGACGCGCATTTCCAAGCTCGGCGAGTTGCCCGATCTTGCCGGGTTCCTGCTGAAGTCCGATCTTGGCCTGCAGCCTTCCGACTTCGCCAAGATCAAGTCACCGCCGGAAGAGATCCTGGAGATCCTCAACACCGTTCAGCCAGATCTCGAAAAAATCCTGGAATGGAACGTCGAGACGATCGAGGCGGAGCTGCGCGCAATCGCCGACCGCATGGGCAAGAAGCTGAAGGTCGTGGTCTCGCCGCTCTTCGTCGCCGTATCCGGCTCGTCGCGTTCCTTGCCGCTCTTCGATTCCATGGCGATGCTTGGCCGGTCCGTCGTGCGTCAGCGCCTGAAGCTCGCCTCGCAGGCGGTCGCCGCCCTCGTCGGCTCGAAGTAAGAACAGTCAGAGGATTTCGACAGTGGCTGACAACAAGACCGAAAACACCCTTTCCTCCGACGCCACGGAAGTGCGCGCCCAGAAGCTGAAGCTGCTGCGCGAGCAGATCGGCGAGGTCTATCCGGCGCATTTCCACCGCACGATGACCAATGCCGAGCTCATCGCGAAATACGAGAATCTGGAACCTGACGTCGAGACGCAGGATGTCGTCACCGTCGCCGGCCGCGTATACTCGTCGCGCAACTCCGGCATGTTCATGGACATCCACGATGCCGGCGGCAAGATCCAGATTTTCAGTCACAAGGACACGACCCCGGAAGAAGCCCGCGCCCTGCTGCCGATGATCGACATCGGCGACATCATCGGCGTCACCGGTATCGTGCGCCGCACCAAGCGGGGCGAGCTGACGATCAACGCGCAGACGATCACCATGCTAACGAAGTCGCTCTTACCGATGCCCGAGAAGTGGCACGGTCTCTCCGACATCGAACTGCGTTATCGCAAGCGCCATCTCGACATCATGACCAACGAGGATTCGAAACTCCGCTTCCAGCAGCGCTCGAAGATCCTGTCCGGCATCCGCCGCTTCATGGAAAATGACGGCTTCATGGAAGTCGAGACGCCGATGCTGCATTCGGTCTATGGCGGCGCCACCGCCGAGCCGTTCAAGACCCATCACAACACGCTGAAACTCGACATGTACCTGCGCATCGCGCCGGAACTGTTCCTCAAGCGCACGCTGGTCTCGGGGCTGACCGACAAGGTCTTCGAGATCAACCGGAACTTCCGCAACGAAGGCGTCTCCACCCGGCACAATCCCGAATTCACCATGATGGAGTGTTACTGGGCCTATGCCGATTATGAGGACATCATGGACCTCGTCGAGCGGCTGTTCGAGAATTTAGCGCTCTCCATTCACGGTGCGACGGAATTCCCCTTCGGCGACAAGACCATGTCCTTCAAGGGTCCGTTCAAGCGCGTTCCGATGCCGGATGCCGTCAAGGAAGCGACCGGCATCGACTTCCTCGCCATCAAGACCGATGAACAGGCGCGCGCCGCCGCCAAGGCTGCCGGCTTTGCGGTCGAGAAGGATTGGACCTGGGGCGAATGCCTCGCCTTCATCTTCGAGGAAAAGGTCGAATCCACGCTGATCCAGCCGTCGCATGTCACGCATTTCCCGAAGGACATTTCGCCCTTCGCCAAGGAAGTGCCGGGCGAGCCGCGCCTGGTCGAGCGCTTCGAGACCTATTGCAACGCCTGGGAACTCGGCAACGCCTTCTCGGAGCTGAACGATCCCGAGGAGCAGCGCCGCCGCATGGTCGAGCAGCTCGAACTGGCGCATGCCCGCGGCGAAAAGGAAAAGCAGCTGGACGAGGAATTCCTCGACGCCATCGACCAGGGCATGCCGCCGGCAGGTGGCCTCGGCATTGGCGTCGACCGTCTCATCATGCTTCTGACCAATGCGCCGTCGATCCGCGACGTCATTCTCTTCCCGGCCCGCCGCAACAAAGCCGACTGAGAACCACATTCTTTAACTGAAAAAACGGAGCGCCCGAAAGGACGCTCCGTTTTGTTTTAGGCAGGCTAGAGCAACTTCAGCAAAAGTGCGCAGCGGTCTTGCGTCCGGAATTGCGTGAACACAAAGAGATAGAGCACTTCCGTGATTCGAAGAAAAACGGAAGTGCTCTAGCGAAAACTCAGCCGACGGACGAAGACACAGTGGATTGGTCGATCACGGAATGACCTTATTTCATTGGCTTGTGAATGACCGCGTTCGTCTTCACACTTAGATCATGTAGCCGCCGGCGACTTCGATTGTCTGCGCATTGATCCATGCACCGTCGTCGGACGCGAGCATGGCGATGACGCGGCCGACATCCTCGGCTTCGCCGATACGGCCGAGAGCCGTCTGTGAGGCAAGCAATGCGGCGAACTCCGGGTTCTTGTCCAGCGCAGCGTCGGCAAGAATGGTGCGGATGGGACCGGGCGAGATAGCATTGGCGCGGATCCTGCGATCGCCGAACTCCTTCGCCTGATAGCGGGTCAACGTTTCAAGTCCGGACTTGAGGGCTGCATAGGGCGCGACACCTGCTGTTGCGACGCGAACCGAAGCGCTTGTTACATTGAGGATCACGCCGCCATCGACCATCAGCGGCAGCAAGGCCTGCGTCAGGAAGAACGGCCCTTTCAGGTGGACATTCATCAGAGCGTCGAACTGGCCTGTCGTCACCGTCTCCATGAGATTGAACATGCCGAAACCGGCATTGTTGACGAGGCAGTCAAACGTATTCCGGCCCCAATAAGTGGAAAGCAGCCGTTTCACCTCTGTCACGAAGGCCGGAAAGCTGTCGGCATCACCGACATCGAGGGCAAGCGCAACGGCTTGACCACCTTCTGCCTTGATCTCGGCGATGACGTCATCCGCACCTGGCTTGTGGCTGTTGTAGGTGAGGATGACACCCATGCCGCGCCTTGAGCATTCCTGCGCTGCCGATTGACCAATGCCACGGCTGCCGCCGGTAATGATTGCGATTTTCATCTCTGTCTCCTTTTGCTTCGATGGCCGGAAGCTATGGGAAACAGCCGGCCTGCACTCCGCCGGAAACTGCCTCGTTCTTGCCTATTCCTGCTTTTGCCTTGCGTCCCATCATTTGCTGGTCCAGGATTTCGCCATGCAAACGATGCTCGAAGAGATGCGCCGCTTGACGGCCCATG